>NZ_JBYTEL010000018.1:0-115444 GCF_058789195.1 Cupriavidus sp. FW216-B1
AAAAGAAAGTAGGTCGCTCCGGGGGAGCGAAAGCCTTTGACTTTGACTTTGACTTTGACTTTGACTTTGACTTTGACGTTGACGTTGACGTTGACGTTGACGTTAAGAAGTGGCCTTTTACGTTAAATCCGTTGAATTTAACTTTAAAGCCAAAAACAAAAAAAACCCTATCCCACAAACCTATACCCCACCCCCAACTCCGTCATCAAATGCACCGGCTGCGCCGAATCCCTCTCCAGCTTCTGCCGCAGGTGCCCCATATAGACACGCAGATAGTGACTGCTCTCCGAATGCGCCGGCCCCCACACCTCGCGCAGCAGCTCGCGGTGCGTCATGACCTTGCCGCGGTGCGCGATCAGCACCGCCAGCAGGCGGTATTCGATCGGTGTCAGGTGAACGTCCTCGCCAGCCCGCGTGACCACGCGGTTGGCTAGGTCGATCTGCACGTCGCCGAAGGCGACCAGCGCGCTGCCCTGGGGATTGAGGCGGGCGTGCCGGCGCAGCAGCACGCGCACGCGCGCGATCAGCTCGCCGACGCCGAACGGCTTGGTGAGGTAGTCGTCGGCGCCGGCGTCGAGCGCGGCGATCTTGTCGTCCTCGCCGCTTCGCGCGGACAGCACCAGCACCGGCACTTCGGTCCAGGTGCGCATCTCGCGGATCAGCGTCATGCCGTCGCCGTCGGGCAGGCCGAGGTCGAGGATCACGATGTCGGGCTGGCGCGTGCCGGCGTCGATCAGGCCGCGCTTGAGCGTCTCGGCCTCGTGCACGGCGCAGCCTTCGGCCTGCAGCGCCTCGCGCACGAAGCGGCGGATATGCGGCTCGTCCTCGACCAGCAGTACCGTGGGCGAAAAATCGAATGCCATCTCAGTGAGGTTCCTTGTGTGTTGCGCCCGCCGCCGCGGCTTCGGGCTCGACCGCGGGCGGCGTGCCGCGCGGCAGCGCCACCACGAAGCGCGCGCCGCGGCCTTCGCCATCGTCTCCGCCCGCGCTCTCCACCCAGATGCGCCCGCCGTGCGCCTGCACGATGGCTTCGCACACGGCCAGGCCCAGGCCCACGCCGGCGGTGGCCGACTCGCGCTCGCCGCGCGTGAATTTCTGGAAGATCGACTGTTCCTGCCCGCGCGGCACGCCCGGGCCCTGGTCGGCCACCACCAGCCGCACCTCGATGTCGGCCAGCTCGCCCGAGACGCGGATGGCGGTGCCCGCCGGCGTGTACTTGGCGGCGTTCTCCAGCAGGTTGCACAGCACGCGCTCCATCAGCACGGCGTCGCATTCCACCAGCGGCAGCGCGGCCAGCCCGGACACCGACACGCGGTGGCGCGCGAGCGCGTCGCGCATGGCGGCCAGCGCCGCGCCGACCATTTCCTCGCACGACTGCCACTCCTTGCGCATGTGCACGTCGCGGCTCTGCAGGCGCGCCATGTCGAGCAGGTTGATGACCATCGTGCGCATGCGCAGCGCCTGCTCGCGCATGGCGGCGACGGTCTCGGCCAGCGGCGGCGGCAGCGGCGGCTCGGCGCGCTGCATGGTCTCGGCCATGCCGACCAGGCTGGTCAGCGGCGTGCGCAGGTCGTGCGAGACCGCGGCCAGCAGCGAGCTGCGCAGCCGCTCGGACTCCATCGACACCAGCGCCTGCTGCGCCACCTCCACGTAGTGCAGCCGCTCGATGGCGATGGCGATCAGCGTGGCGAACACGTCGGCCTGGCGGCGCAGCTCGGGCTGCGCCAGCGCGCGCCACGCCTGCGGCTCCACCGCGAGCACGCCGCGCGTGCGCATCGGCGCCTTGAGCGGCAGGTAAAGCACGGTGCTGCCGGGCAGCGTGTGGGTGCCGGTGCCGGCGGGCTGGCCGTGGTCGAACACCCATTGCGCCAGCACCGGGTCGATGGCGCCGCTGGCGCGCTGGTCCGGGTCCACCGCGGGCGCCATCAGGCGGCCCTTGGGCGAGACCAGGAAAAAAGCCGAGCGCGCGCCGAGCGCGGCCTGCAGGAAGCGGCTGCCGATGGCGACGATCTGCTCGGGCACCAGCGCGGCCGACAGCTCGCGCGCCAGCTCGTAGAGCGTGCGCGCCTCGGTCTCGCGCTCGACCGACACGCGCGCCTGCTCGCGCAGCCCGGCGGTCAGCTGGCCGATCACCAGGCCCACGGTGAGCATCACCACGAAGGTCACGAGGTACTGCACGTCGCTGACCGAGAACGACAGCCGCGGCGGCACGAAGAAAAAGTCGAAGGCGGCCACCGACACCACCGAGGCCAGCGCGGCCGGCCCGCGCCCGTGGCGCAGCGCCACCGCCACCACCGCGGCCAGGAACAGCATGGCGATGTTGACCAGCTCGAACCACGGCCGCGCCAGCGCCGACAGCACGCTGGCGCCGGCGCACCACGCCACCGCCCACAGGTAGTCGAGACGGCGCGCCGCCACGCCGCGCTCGCCGTCGGCCACGCCGGCCGCGCCGGCATCGAGGTCGCCGCGCATGTCCGCGCGCGAACCCGGTCCCGCCGCCGGCTGCGCGCGGCCGCGCGCGTCGGCCGCCATCGCGTCGGCGGCCACGCGGATCACGTCGATCTCGGGGCAGCCCAGCGCCAGCGAATCGGCAAAGCTGTGGCGCCCGAACAGCCACGCGCGCGCGCCCAGGAACGGCGCCAGCGCGAGCGCCAGCAGCGCGCGCCCGCGCGCCAGCACGCCGCCGCCGGCGCGGTGCCACGCGCCGGGCGCGCGCCCCACCACCACCTTGGTCAGGTTGTGGCGGCGCACGTAGCCGGTCACGGCCTGCACGATGTCGCTGCCGGCCAGCGTCTCGGTGCGCGCGCCGAGCTCCTCGGCCAGCCGCATCGCCGCTTCCAGGCTGGCGCGCGCCGGCGCGGCCAGCGGCGCCAGGCGCGGCGTGGCCACCGTCACCACGTGCCAGTCACAATCGAGCTGGCCGGCCAGCCGCCGCGCGCTCTTGACCACCTGCGCGGCATCGTCGCCGGTGCCGATGCAGGCCAGCACCGCCTCGCGCGTGCGCCACACCGGGCGGATCGATTCGGCGTGGCGGTAGGCGCGCACGTCGTCGTCCACGCGGTCGGCGGTGCGGCGCAGCGCCAGCTCGCGCAGCGCGATCAGGTTGCCCTTGCGGAAGAAATTGCTGGCCGCGGTGCGCGCCTGCTCCGGCATGTAGACCTTGCCGTCGCGCAGGCGCCGCAGCAGCTCGTCGGCGGGCAGGTCCACCAGGATCACTTCGTCGGCATCGTCGAACACCGTGTCGGGCACGGTCTCCCACACGCGGATGCCGGTGATGCCACCGACCGCCTCGTTGAGGCTGTCGAGATGCTGGACGTTGACGGTGGTCCACACGTCGATGCCGGCCGAGAGCAGTTCCTCGATGTCCTGCCAGCGCTTCGGGTGGCGGCTGCCGGGCGCGTTGGAATGCGCGAGCTCGTCGACCAGGATCAGCGCCGGGTGCCGCGCCAGCGCGCCGTCGAGATCGAACTCGTGCAGCACGCGGCCGTCCAGCTTCTGGTGCGGCATGGCCTTCGGCGGCAGCCGCTCGAGGCCGTCGAGCAGCGCCTCGGTCTCGGCGCGGCCGTGGGTTTCCACCACGCCGACCAGCACGTCGCTGCCCTGCTCGCGCAGCGCGCGCGCCGCGGCCAGCATGGCGAAGGTCTTGCCCACGCCGGCCGAGGCGCCGAAATACACGCGCAGCCTGCCGCGCGCGGCGCGCTCGCCCTCGGCCTGCATGCGTTGCAGCAGGGCGTCGGGATCGGGCCGCGGCGGCGTGTCGCGCGTGGCGGTGTCAGGCATGGGAAGGCGCGCTGCGCGCAAGGCGGGAGGATGCGGACGATTGTGCCACGGCGGCGCGCGGCCGGGCGCGGCGGCGGTTGATGCGCCGGCGCTCTCCCCCGGCCCCTGTCCCGCGCGCGGGACAGGGGAGCAAAGCCCGCGCCGTCACGGCGTTTCCGCATCCAGCGCCAGGTTCAGCTTGAGCACGTTGACCACCGGATCGCCCAGCACCGCCAGCAGCGGCCCTTGCGTATTGGCCGCCACCAGCGCCTGCACCCGCTCGGCCGGCAGGCCGCGCGCGCGCGCCACGCGCGCGGCCTGGTACTGCGCGGCGGCCGGGCTAATGTGCGGGTCCAGGCCGCTGGCCGAGGCGGTGACGAGGTCGACCGGCACCGGCGCCTGGTTGGCCGGGTCGGCCGCGTGCAGCGCGTCGATGCGCGCGCGCGCGGCGTCGGTCAGCGCGGGGTTGCTCGGGCCGTAGTTGGAGCCGACCGAGGCGGCGCCGTTGTAGGGCATCGGCGCGGTGGCCGACAAGCGGCCCCAGAAGTACTTCGGGTCGGAGAAGGGCTGGCCGATCAGCTCGGAGCCGACCGCCTTGCCGTCCTTGACGATCAGCGAGCCGGCCGCCTGGTGCGGGAACACGGCGCGCGCGATGCCGGTGACGACGCCCGGGTAGAGCAGGCCGGTGACGGCGGACAGCGCGACGAACAGCGTCAGCAGCGGGCGCAGCAGGCCGCCCTGCACGGGCGTTTCGGGCTGGCCATTGGCGCCGCGGGGGGCTGTGGCTTGGGTATGCATGATGACTCCGTTCAATGTCTTTGCGGGTGCGGTGCGCGGGCTTGGGTATGGACCTGGACGCGGGCGTGGCTCACGCCCAGCCGAACAGCACCAGGATCATGTCGATGATCTTGATGCCGACGAACGGCACCAGGATGCCGCCCAGGCCGTAGACCAGCAGGTTGCGCCGCAGCAGCACGGCCGCGCCGAGCGGGCGATACACCACGCCGCGCAGCGCCAGCGGGATCAGCACCACGATGATGAGCGCGTTGAAGATCACCGCCGACAGGATGGCCGAGGCCGGCGTGGCCAGGCCCATCACGTTGAGCAGGTTGAGCTGCGGATAGGTGGTGGCGAACGCGGCCGGGATGATGGCGAAGTACTTGGCCACGTCGTTGGCCACGCTGAAGGTGGTCAGCGAGCCGCGCGTCATCAGCATCTGCTTGCCGATCTCCACGATCTCGATCAGCTTGGTCGGGTTGCTGTCGAGGTCGACCATGTTGCCGGCTTCCTTGGCCGCCTGCGTGCCGCTATTCATGGCCACGGCCACGTCGGCCTGCGCCAGCGCGGGCGCGTCGTTGGTGCCGTCGCCGGTCATCGCCACCAGGCGGCCTTCGGCCTGGTAGTCGCGGATCAGCTTGAGCTTGGCTTCGGGCGTGGCCTCGGCGAGGAAGTCGTCGACGCCCGCCTCGGCCGCGATCGAGGCCGCGGTGAGGCGGTTGTCGCCGGTGATCATCACGGTGCGGATGCCCATCTTGCGCAGCTCGCCGAAGCGCTCGCGGATGCCGGACTTGACGATGTCCTTGAGCTCGACCACGCCGAGCACGCGCACGGTCTCGCCGCGGCCGTCGTCGAACGACTCGGCCACCACCAGCGGCGTGCTGCCGGCGCGGGCCACGTCGTCCACGGCCTGCATCACCGCTTCGGGGAACTTGCCGGCGCGCTCGGTCACGTAGCGGCGCACGGCATCGGCGGCGCCCTTGCGCACGCTGCGCCCGCCCGCGTCCACGCCGCTCATGCGGGTCTGCGCGGTGAACGGCACGAAGATCGGGCGCAGCGCGCTGATGTCGGGCGCGGCGGCGCCGGACTGCTGGCGCGCCAGCGTGACGATGCTGCGGCCCTCGGGCGTCTCGTCGGCCAGCGACGACAGCCACGCGGCCTCGGCAAGCTGCTGCGCGCCGACGCCGGGCGCGGCGATGAAGCGCGCGGCCTGGCGGTTGCCGTGGGTGATGGTGCCGGTCTTGTCGAGCAGCAGCACGTCGACGTCGCCGGCGGCTTCCACCGCGCGGCCCGAGGTGGCGATCACGTTGGCTTCCATCATGCGGCTCATGCCCGCCACGCCGATGGCCGACAGCAGCCCGCCGATGGTGGTCGGGATCAGGCACACCAGCAGCGCGATCAGCACGGTGATGGTGACGGGCATGCCGGCCTTCGTCACCAGCACGCTGTACACCGAGAACGGCTGCAGCGTGGCGGTGGCCAGCAGCAGCACGATGGTCAGGCCCACCAGCAGGATGGTCAGCGCCAGCTCGTTGGGGGTCTTCTGGCGCTTGGCGCCCTCGACCATCGTGATCATGCGGTCGATGAAGCTCTCGCCCGGATTGGTGGTGATGCGCACCACGATCCAGTCCGACAGCACGCGCGTGCCGCCCGTCACCGAGGAAAAGTCGCCGCCCGACTCGCGGATCACCGGCGCGGACTCGCCGGTGATGGCGCTTTCGTCGACCGAGGCCACGCCTTCGATCACCTCGCCGTCGCCGGGCACCATGTCGCCGGCCTCGACCAGCACCACGTCGCCGCGGCGCAGCGCGGTGGCCGCGCGCGCCTCGGTGGCGCCGGCGGCGCGCCAGTCGCGCCGGCCTTCCTTGACCAGTTTCGCCGTGACGGTGGTCTTGAGCCCGCGCAGCGCCTCGGCCTGCTGCTTGCTGCGCCCTTCGGCCAGCGCCTCGGCGAAGTTGGCGAACAGCACGGTGAACCACAGCCACACCGACACCGCGAGGATGAAGCCCGCGCTCTCGCCGCCCGCGCTGGCGGGCGCGAACAGCGCGCGGAAGAACAGGATGGTGGTCAGGATGCTGCCCACGTAGACCACGAACATCACCGGGTTGCGCAGCTGGTCGCGCGGCGACAGCTTCTTCACCGCGTCGAGCAGGGCCGGCCTGACCAGCTCGGGCGCGAACATGCCGCCGCGCGGCGGGCGCTGGTGGCCGCCGCCCTGGTGGGCGCCTGCCTTGTGGGTGCCGCCCGGGGCCGGCGCGCCGCCAGTGGCCGCCGGGGTGGTGCTTGCCGGTGCCGCGCCGGCCTGCTTGCCGCGCGTCACCATCGATTCTTGTTGCATGCGTTTCTCCGCAATACGCTGATCTGCCTGGGGATGCCGCCCGCGCGGCGATGCGCGGCGGGCGGGCGGCCCCGGGCTACTTTCCTGCCGCCGTGACCACGGCGCCCTGCAATTGCTCCGCCACCGGCCCCAGCGCCAGCGCCGGGACGTAGGTCAGCGCGCCCACCATCAGCACCGAGCCGACCAGCAGCACCACGAACAGCGGGCCGTGCGTGGGCATGGTGCCGCCCGTCACCGGCACGCGCTTCTTGGCGGCCAGCGAGCCGGCCAGCGCCAGGATCGGCACGATGATCCAGAAGCGGCCGAGCCACATCGCCGCGGCCAGCAGCCCGTTGTAGAACGGCGTGTTGGCCGACAGCCCGGCGAAGGCGCTGCCGTTGTTGTTGGCCGCCGACGAGAGCGCGTAGAGGATCTCCGAGAAGCCGTGCGTGCCGGGGTTGAACACGCCCGCGCGCCCGGCCTCCACCATCACCGCCACGGCGGTGCCGAGCAGCACCAGCAGCGGCGTGACGAGGATCGCCACCGCGGTCATCTTCATCTCGTAGGCCTCGATCTTCTTGCCCAGGTATTCGGGCGTGCGGCCGATCATCAGGCCGGCGATGAAGACCGCCAGCACCGCGTACACCAGCATGCCGTACAGGCCCGAGCCGACCCCGCCGAACACCACCTCGCCGAGCTGCATCAGCAGCATCGGCACCAGCCCGCCGATGGCGGTGAAGGAGTCGTGCATGGCATTGACCGCGCCGCACGAGGCCGCCGTGGTGATGGTGGCGAACAGCGCGCTGGCGGCGATGCCGAAGCGGGTTTCCTTGCCTTCCATGTTGCCGCCGGCCTGCAGCGCGCTGGCCACGTGGTCGACCGGCAAACCCGCCAGCGCGGCATTGGCCTGCTGCTCGGACAGCGCCGCCACGCACGCCATCGCCACGAAGATCACCGTCATCGACGCCAGCACCGCCACGCCCTGGCGGCGGTCCTTGACCATCTCGCCGAAGGTGAAGCACAGCGCCGCCGGGATCAGGAAGATGGCCAGCATCTGCAGCAGGTTGGCCAGTTCGGTCGGATTCTCGAACGGATGAGCCGAGTTGGCGTTGAAGAAGCCGCCGCCGTTGGTGCCGAGCATCTTGATGGCTTCCTGCGAGGCCACCGGGCCCATCGCCAGCGTCTGCGTGCCGGTCTTCATGGCCTCGGTGACGGGCGCGCCCTTGGCGTCGAGCACCGGCTGGCCGGCGGCGTCCACCTTGGGCTGGCTGTACTCGATGGGCGTCACCAGCGCGACTTCCTTGTAGGCGTCGAAGTTCTGGATCACGCCCTGGCCGACCAGCGCCACGGCGAAGGCGACCGACAGCGGCAGCAGCACGTAGAGCGTGCAGCGCGTGACGTCCACCCAGAAGTTGCCGATGGTCGCCGCGCTCTGGCGCGCGAAGCCGCGGATCAGCGCGAACACCACGGCGATGCCGGTGGCCGCCGAGAAGAAGTTCTGCACCGTGAGCGCCAGCATCTGCGTGAGGTAGCTCATGGTGGATTCGCCGGCATAACCCTGCCAGTTCGTGTTGGAGACGAAGCTCACCGCGGTGTTGAAGGCCGAGTCCGGCGACACCGCGCCGAAGCCCTGCGGGTTGAACGGCAGCCACGCCTGCAGCCGCTGCAGCGCGTAGACCGCCACCACGCCCAGCATGTTGAAGGCGACCAGCGCCACCGTGTATTGCTTCCAGCCCATGCCGGCGTCGGCGCGCACGCCGCCCGCGCGGTACAGCAGGCGCTCCAGCGGCCGGCCCCAGGCGGTGGCGCGGTAGCCGCCATCCTCCATCGCGCGGCGGATGTAGCGCCCGAGGAACGGCGCGAGCGCCAGCAGGATGGCGAGGTAGAGGACGAGCAGTCCCAGGAATTCGGTTGACATCAGAATTTCTCCGGCCGGAACAGGGCAATCAGGAGGTAGATGAAGACAGCAGCGGCGAGCACGCCGCCCAGCAGATCGGCCCAGTCCATCACAGCCTCCTGTCCGCGGCGCTGTCCTTGCGGCGCGCGTCGGCGCCGTCCGCTCCCGGGCCGTCGGCCGCGCCCGGCGGCTTGCCACCCAGCGCGGCGCACAGCGCCAGCAGTGCGCCGGTCAGCGCACCGAACAGCAACAAACCAATGAAATAGATCCCGTCCATGACAAACACCGTGAGTGATTCACAGATGGCAGGTTAGGGATGGCGCGGTAAAAACGGGGTAGAGAGGGGGAAGGGGGGTGTAAAGAAAATATAAAGACGGGGGAGTGGTGGTGGCGTGCGGTGGCCGGCAAAGATCAGCCCGCCGCTTGCGGCAATTGAAACGCACCGGCGCAAGCCGCGCCGGGCACCCGTCCGGCTAGATCCAGCCCGACTTGTGCAATTTGCGCCAGAGCCCCGCGCAGGCCAGCGCGGTCACGCCGATCACGGTCGGGTAGGCGTAGTGGAACTTCAGCTCCGGCATGAAGTTGAAGTTCATCCCGTACAGGCTGAACACCACGGTGGGAATCGCCAGGATGGCGCCCCAGCCGGCCAGGCGCTTGACGATCTCGTTCTGGCCGACAGTGACCAGCGCCAGGTTGACCTGCACCGCGGTGGTCAGCATTTCGCGCACCACGTCGAGCGTGCGCACCAGGCGGCTGGCATGGTCCTCGATGTCGCGGAAGTAGGCGCGCAGCTCCTTGGGCACCAGCTCCTCGTGCAGCCGGATCAGTTGCCCGCAGATCTCCTCGATCGGGTAGACCGCGTTGCGCAGGCGCAGGACCTGGCGCTTGATGTGGTACAGGTGCTCGATGGCGGCACGGTCGAACTCGTCGCGGAAGATGCCCTGCTCGAGCTGCTCGAAGGCGTCCTCGAGCCGCGTGACGATGGGCATGTAGTGGTCCACCACGAAATCCATCAGCGCGTAGAGCACGTAGCCCGGCCCGTTGGCGAGCGCGCGCGGGTCGCTCTCGCAGCGCTCGCGCACCGGCGCGTAGCTGCTGCTGGCGCCGTGGCGCACCGACACCACGTAGCGCGGCCCGACGAACAGGTGGGTCTCGCCCACCACCACCTCCTCGTTCACCAGCTGGGCGGTGTTGAGCACGACGAAGATGGAGTCGCCGTAGGTCTCCAGCTTGGGGCGCTGGTGTGCGTCGAGGGCGTCTTCCACGGCGAGGTCGTGCAGGCCGAACTCCTGCTGCACCTTGCGCAGCAGCGGCAGGTCCGGCTCGTGCAGGCCGAGCCAGACGAAGGTGCCGGGCACCGCGATGGCGTCGCTGATCTCGTCCACCGCCACATCCCCGAGCCGCTTGCCGTCGCGGTAAGCCACGCTGTTGACGATCGCACCCATGCCTGCTCCCTTGTCCGAATGGCGCAATCGTAACAAGAGCGCGGCCCGCGCGGGGGCGGCGCGGCGGCGAACCGGCGGCGAACCGGCAGTGGACATGCGGCCGTCCTGCGGCGCAGGGCGACGAAGTGCGACGAAGTGCGGCCGCGTGCGCGGCGGGTGGCCGCGGCGGCCTGGCGCGCGCCCCATCCGGCACTGGAAAGCCCGGCAGGGGTATTTGTTACAGTTCTGCCTCCAGCTGACGTTAGAATGTCCCATTTCCACGGTCACCGACTATGTCCCAGAAGAAATCGCCACGCTTCGAACTGCGCAGTGGCAACGTCGACGCCCTCCTCCTCGCGCTCAAGTCCGCTGACATGGCAGCGCTGCGGGACGACCTCCTGTCCCGCTTCGAATCGACCCCCGATTTCTTCTCCAACGATGTCGTCGCCCTCGACCTGCGCCGCCTGGAAGGCGACGAGCGGATCGCGCTCGACACGGTGATCGAGACCCTGGCCCAGCTCAAGGCCCGCGCCATCGGCGTGGTGGCGCGCGAGGCCCAGCACGGCTGGGCGGCGTCCTTCGGCCTGCCGCTGCTGGACAGCCACAGCCGGCGCGGCGGCCGCGAAGAAGCCGCGCCGGCCACGCAGACTACGCAGGCCGGGCCGGCCGAGGGGCCCGCCGCGGTCCCGGCGGAAGCCCCGCCCGGGCCGGCGCAGGCCGCGGCCGAGGTGGTCGCGGCCACGGTGGCGGACGCCGCCGCGCGCAGCGTGCCGACCATGCTGATCGACAAGCCGCTGCGCTCGGGCCAGCAGGTCTACGCCGCCGGCGACGTGGTGATCCTGGACCTGGTCAGCTACGGCGCCGAGGTCATCGCCGAGGGCAACATCCACGTCTATGCCCCGCTGCGCGGCCGCGCGCTGGCGGGCGTCAAGGGCGACACGCAGGCACGCATCTTCTGCACCTGCCTGGAACCCGAACTGCTTTCCATCGCCGGCATCTACCGCACCGGCGAACTGTCGCTGCCCGCCGACGTGCTGGGCAAGCCCGCCCAGGTACGCCTGGACGGCGAAAAACTGATCCTCGAACCGCTCCGGATGAAGTAACACCGCCGCCGAGCACCAACCACAGCAGCGCAAGCTTCAACCATTACTGGATCCAAGAGCCATGGCAAAAATCATCGTTGTGACCTCCGGCAAGGGAGGCGTAGGCAAGACCACCACCAGCGCCAGCTTCTCCGCCGGGCTGGCCCTGCGTGGCCACAAGACTGCCGTGATCGACTTCGACGTCGGCCTGCGCAACCTCGACCTGATCATGGGCTGCGAGCGCCGCGTGGTGTACGACCTGGTCAACGTGGTGCAGGGCGAGGCCAACCTGAACCAGGCCCTGATCAAGGACAAGAAGTGCGAGAACCTGTTCATCCTGCCGGCCTCGCAGACGCGCGACAAGGACGCGCTGACCAAGGAAGGCGTGGAGAAGGTCATCAACGGCCTGGTCGAGATGGGCTTCGAGTACATCGTGTGCGACTCGCCCGCGGGCATCGAGTCGGGCGCGCTGCTGGCCATGTATTTCGCCGACGAGGCGCTGGTCGTGACCAACCCGGAAGTGTCCTCGGTGCGCGACTCGGACCGCATCCTGGGCATCCTGGCGTCCAAGACCAAGCGCGCCAGCGAAGGCGGCGAGCCGATCAAGGAACACCTGCTGATCACGCGCTACAACCCCAAGCGCGTGCACGGCGGCGAGATGCTGTCGCTGACCGACATCCAGGAAATCCTGCGCATCAAGCTCATCGGCGTGGTGCCGGAGTCGGAGGCGGTGCTGCACGCCTCCAACCAGGGCACGCCGGCCATCCACCTGGAAGGCAGCGACGTGGCCGACGCCTACGGCGACGTGGTCGACCGCTTCCTGGGCAAGGACAAGCCGATGCGCTTCACCGACTACCAGAAGCCGGGGCTGCTCTCCCGCATCTTCGGCAACAAGTAAGGAGGGCCTGCCACCATGTCGATCCTGTCCTTCCTGCTCGGCGAGAAAAAGAAATCCGCCTCCGTTGCCAAGGAGCGGCTCCAGATCATTCTCGCCCACGAACGCACCGGCCATTCGGCGCCGGCCGACTACCTGCCCGCCCTGCAGCGCGAACTGGTCGCGGTCATTTCGAAATACGTGAAAATCAGCGACCAGGACCTGCGCGTGAGCCTCGAGCGCCAGGACAACCTGGAGGTGCTCGAGGTCAAGATCGAGATCCCGCAGGGCTGATGCCCCGCATCCCGGCTTCGTTGAGCGGGTTCGTTGAGCGCGCCTGACTGGGCCTGACCGGGTGCGTTGACTGGGCGCGTGATCGGGCGCGTGTTAGGCGCGTCGACTTGGCGCGTTGGCCGGGTGCGTTGGCCGGGTGCGTTGGCCGGGCGCGCCGGCAAGCCGCCCGATGCGGCGTCACGGCGTCACGGCGGCTCGCCAGGCGCCGGCCTCGCCGCGCTTCGCTGCCGGCCCCGCTCGCCGTCTCGGCCGACCCGGTTCCTCAGCCAACCCTAGCCCCGGAAAACCAGGCTGGAAGCCCTCCCACGGCGGGGTAAGCAAGCTGCACCACTGTCATTTCGCGCTGCACCATTTTGTCGTTTTGTCGCGGCATCACAACGGTTTTTGCACCATTTGCCCGCTTAGAGGCGGCCAACAACGTCCATTAGTGTCCTAATCTTTTCCGTTTTGTTAAATTTTCGCGGCGTTTACACGAAACGTAAACCCGTCCGCCACCGTGATCCGGCAGCGGACACGACAGAACAGAAAAGGAGCACTATGAAGAAATCAGCCCTGACCCTCGCAATTGGCACGCTGCTGGCCGGCAGCGCCTACGCTCAGTCGTCCGTTACCCTGTACGGTATCGTCGACCAGAGCATCCGTTACACCAGCAACTCGAACGGTGCCAACGACAACCAGTTCCAGCTGACCAACGGTGCCATCACCAACAGCCGCTGGGGCATCAAAGGCGCCGAAGCCCTGGGTAACAACCTGAAGGCGATCTTCCAGCTGGAAAACGGCTTCGATCCCGATACCGGCCGCGCCAACCAGAACAACAGCCTGTTCGGTCGCCAGGCCTACGTGGGCCTGTCGGGTGATTTCGGCACCATCAAGCTGGGCCGCCAGTACACCGAAGGCTTCAACTTCTTCGGCGACTACGATCCGCTGACCATCGGCAACTACACCGGCAACGCCTGGCCGTTCTTCCTGACCAACTTCCGCAACAACAACGTGGTCAGCTACGACGGCAAGTTCGGCGGCCTGAACGTCGGCGCCAGCTACGGCTTCGGCGAGAAGGCGGGCAGCTTCACCTCGTCGCAGTACTGGGGTACCCGCGCCGCGTACACGTTCGGTCCGTTCGGCGTCGGCGCCGTGTTCCAGGAAACCCGTGACGCCAACGGCAACAAGCAGCAGATGTGGGGCGCGTCCGGCAAGTACAGCATCGGCCCGGCCAAGGTGTTCCTCGGCTACGTCGGTGGCAAGGACCGCACCGGCTCGGTCGACGCCAGCCTGAACGGCGACGCGCTGGCCGCAGGCAGCGCCAACGCGGTGCCGGCCGGCAACTTCACGGCCAACCCGCGCAAGGACATGATCGGCTACCTGGGTCTGACCTATCAGCTGACCCCGGCCCTGGCGCTGACCGGCGTGTTCTACGGCGACCACGTCAAGGACGCGAACGGCGTGGCGAACAACGCAGGCAACCGCTACACCGGCGTGCTGCTGGCCGAGTACTCGCTGTCCAAGCGCACCCAGGTCTACGGCACCGTGGACTACAACAAGCTGACCGGCGGCACGCAGACCGAACTGCCGGGCAGGAACAACCAGACCGGCGCAGCCCTGGGCATCCGCCACATTTTCTGATCGTTCCTGGCCTGATTGCCTTCACAGGCAAGTCCCCGCCCCGCGCGGGGACGCTTCGGGTTCCAGCCGACAAGAAAGCCCCTTCGGGGGCTTTCTTGCTTTTGGCGGGCATCGGTGGCATCGGCGATGGCCATGACAGTGGCGGCGGCAGCCGGGCAAGCCATGTGCGGGCCAGCTGCACATCCGCATTCGCGCGTACGGGCCGCCGTCCCGGCGTTTCGCTCGCCCTCGCCCTCGCCCTCCTCTCCCTCCCTCACCCGCTATCCCCCGCTCTCGCGCGACCCCACGCCGTGGCCGGCACCAGTTCGAGCCGGTAGCCGTGCGTGTAGACCGGCAGCAGCCGCAGCCCGTGCTCGGGCGCCAGCCCCAGCTTGCTGCGCACGCGCGACATGTGCGTGTCGATAGTGCGCGACAGCGGCGAGATCTCGCGCCCCCACACCGCCGCCACGATATGGTCGCGCGACACGATGCGGCCCTCGTTGCGGAACAGCAGCACGGCGAGGTCGAACTCCTTCGGCGTGAGCCGCAGCGGCGTGGCGCCGCGCACCACCGTGCGCGCGGCGCAATCGAACACGTAGCCGGCCAGCGCCACGCGCGCGCAGCCGCTGCCGGGCTCCGGGTAGGCGCGCCGCAGCAGGGACGCGGTGCGCGCCAGCAGCTCGCCGCGCCGCACCGGCTTGAGCATGTAGTCGTCGGCGCCGGTGGCGAGGCCGTCGACGATGTCTTCCTCGGCGCTGCGGCCGGTCACGAACATCACCGGCACGCGGCGGTCGAGGTTGGCCCGCACCCAGGTCAGCACCTCCTTGCCGGACAGGTCGGGCAGGTGCCAGTCGAGCAGCAGCAGGTCGAAGTTCTCCTCGCGCAGGCGCAGCAGCATCTCGCGGCTGCGCCCGAAGGTCATGCAGTCGTGCCCCGCCTCGCCCAGGATCCGGCGGATCAGGGCCGCCTCGGCGGGATGGTCTTCCAGTGAAGCGATCTTCATTCCCATAGCTGGCCGGTCTCGCGTTGGTTGGTCTCGTGCATCGATCTCGCGCATCGATCTCGCAAACCGGATCTCATGCGCCGGATCTCATGCGCCGGATTTCACGCACCGGATCTCGCGCATCGATCTCGCGGCGGCCGGTGCGCCGGCGCCCCGGCATGCCCGGCGATGCGGGGCTCCATGCCATTACATGCCCGGACGGCGGGCCGGCATATGAGAGTTTTCGCATTCCGCCGCGGCGGCGGCCGCACGATCATTGGCAAAGCGGCACCCCTGCCGCGCCAGGAGACGCCGCATGCGAATCGCGATACTGGAGGACGACCCGGCCCGGGCCTTGCGGCTGGAGCAGATGCTCGCGCTGGGCGGGCACGACACCGCGCGCTTCCGCGAAGGCCGCGCGCTGATGCAGGCGCTGCGCAGCGAGCCCTGCGCGTTGCTGCTGCTGGCGTGGGAGATTCCCGGCATCCCCGCGCGCGACGTGCTGCTGTGGATACGGCGCGCGCTGGGCGGGGCGCTGCCGGTGATGGTACTGGGCGGGCGCGGCGGCGAGGCGCACATCGCCGAATGCATCGCGCTCGGCGCCGATGCCGTGGTGCCCGCGCCGGTGCGCGGCGCCGAGCTGGCGGCGCGCGTGCAGGCGCTGCTGCGGCGCGTGCCGGCGCCGCGGCGCGACCGGCTCGAGCTCGGCCCCTACCGCTTCGCGCTGGACGAGCGGCGCGCCTTCGTCGGCGGCCGGCAGGTCAGGCTGTCGCCCAAGGAATTCGAGCTGGCGGTGCTGCTGTTCCGCCATGCCGGGCAACTGCTGCTGCGCCGGGCCGTCGAGCTGGCGGTGTGGCGGTGCGCGATGCCGCGCGGCTCGCGCACGCTGGACAGCCACCTGTCGCGCCTGCGCGCCAAGCTGGCGCTGCAGCCGCGCAACGGCGTGCGGCTGTCGTCGGTATATGCGACCGGGTGCCGGCTCGACCTCGTTATGCCGGCGGTTGCGCCGGCTGACGCGCTGGCTGCCGCATCGGTCGTTGCGTCGGACGCCGCACCAATCGCCGCGTCCGAACCCGCCGATACACCCGCGGGCGCCGGCCGGCCGGAGCGCGGCAGCCGCAGCCGGGGCGACGCCAGCGGGGCCGCCCGATGACCCGCGATGGCCGCTCAGTCGGCCTTGATGCCGGCTTCCTTGACGATGCGCGCGTTGTCGTCGTACTCGGCGCGGATCGCCGCGGCGAACTGCGCGGCGGTGCCGCCGGTGGGCACTTCGCCGCCCTTGAGCAGGCGCTCGCGCACCTCGGGCTCGGCCAGCGCCTTGTTCAGTTCGGCATTGAGCCGGGCGACGATGGCCGGCGGCGTGCGCGCCGGCGCGAAGATGCCGAAGGTCGAGGTCAGGTTGGCCTTGGGGTAGCCGAGTTCGGCCAGCGTGGGCACGCCCGCCAGCGAGGCGATGCGCCTGGGCGCGCCCACCGCCAGCGCGCGCAGGCGGCCGGCCTCCATGTGCTGGGTCAGCATCGGGCTGGCGTTGGTGCTCATCACCTCGAACTGGCCGCCGAGCGCGTCGTTCATCTGCTGGCCGGCGCCCTTGTAGGGGATCAGTGTCAGGTCGGCATGGGCCTTGGACTTGACCTGCTCCAGCATGACGTGGCCGATCGTGCCGAGGCCCGAGGTGGCCCAGCGCACCGAACCGGGTCGGGTCTTGGCCTGCGCCAGCAGGTCCTGGAACGACTTGCCGGCGAAGCTCGGCGTGGCGACCACCAGCACCGGCGAGTACATCACGCTCATCACCGGCGCGATGTCGCGCTGCGGGTCGTAGTTGACGTGGCCGACGTGCGGGGTGAGCGTGAGCGGGCTGGTCGAGGCGAAGCCCAGCGTGTAGCCGTCCGGCGCGGCCTTGGCCACGGCGTCGATGCCGATGCTGCCGCCGGCGCCGGCCTTGTTCTCCACCACCACCGAGCCGCCCATCTGCGCCGACAGGCGCTCGCCGAGCGCGCGCGCCACGGCGTCGCTGATGCCGCCGGTGGGATAGGCCACGATCAGGCGGATCGGGCGCGAGGGGTAGGCATCGGCGGTGGCGGCGGCGGCGGGACCGGCAGACAGGCTCGCCGCGATGGCGGACGCGGCGGCGGCCAGCAGGGAAATTCGGCGGAAAGCGGGCATGGCAGGCATGGCGGACATGGCAGGCACGGCGGTGGCGGGACCGCGGAAAGGATGGAAAACGAAGGACCGATTCTAGCCGATCGCCGGCGTGCCACCGCGCGGGCCGGAGCCCGGTTCCGCGGGTTCCAGCGCGCACTCGGGCACCCACGACACGAACAGTTCGTTGGCGCGGTCGTACAGCCGCCACGTCGTGCCGCATTCGCGGCAGGTGAAGGTCAGCATGCTGAACGGCACGCCGGCGGCGCTCTGGCTCACCAGCGGCGCGGTGTGCTTGAGCGCCAGGCGCTCGTGCGGCTCGCGCCGGCGCGGATCGGCGGCCAGCGCGAGACAGTGCCCGCAGGCGGCGCGGATGGCGGGCGCGGGCTTGGGATGGGAAGGAGGCGCAACGGACGTCATGCCCGCCATGATGCCGCAAAAACGGGGCGGGTTTCATTTCCGCCGGGTCGACCTGTTGCAGGAGCGCTTCCGTGCGCCGGTTTCGCGTCTGTTCGGGGCTGGTTGGGGGCCTGTTCGGGGCCGGTTGGGAGCAGATTGGGAAGCGATTCCACCCCGGCCCCGCACGCCGGACCGGGTGCCGTGCCGGTGGCATCGGTGTCGGTGTCAGCGGCACGCCGACCGTCGCCGCAACCGGCCCGGGCACGAAGCCTGCAAGCGGCACAGCCGTTCATCCGCGAGTCTGCCCGCACGCCGGCGCGCGCGATGGCGCGCCTGCTGCCCGCCGCCGCGTTCGCTACCCATACGGCGGCCCGCGCTGTTACCCTCTTCGCTTTTCACCCCGCTCATTCCGGAGACCACCCGCATGCCCCTGTCCATCCGCCCGCGCTCCGGCGCGTCCTTGCGCCGCCCGGCGGCCCGTGCTTCGCTGCGCCCCTCGCTGAGGCTCGCCGCCCTGCTCTGCGCCGGCGCCGCGCAAGCCGCCCAGGCCGCGCCGGTCGAGCCGGCCTACCAGTTGTCGCAGCAGGAAAAGCCGGCGCTGATCGCCACCCTCAAGGACCTGGTCTCGATCGAGTCGGGCAGCAAGGACATCGAGGGCCTGGACCGCATCGCCGCGCTGATCCGCGACCGCCTGGCCGCGCTCGGCGGCGAGGCGCAACTGATCGCGCCGGCCGACGTCTACCGCATGGAAGACACGCCCAAGGACGTGGGCAAGATGGTGATGGCCCAGTTCAAGGGCACCGGAAAACGCAACATCATGCTGATCGGCCACATGGACACGGTCTACCTGCGCGGCATGCTGGCGCAGCAGCCGTTCCGCGTCGACGGCGACCGCGCCTACGGCCTGGGCATCGCCGACGACAAGAACGGCGTGGCCGTGATCCTGCACACCGTGGCGATCCTGCAGAAGATGGGCTTCAAGGACTACGGCACGCTCACCGTGCTGATCAACGGCGACGAGGAAATCAGCTCGCCGGGCGCGCGCGCGATGTTGACCAAGATGGGCAGCCAGCAGGACGCGGTGTTCTCGTGCGAGGCCACGCGCGTGACCGGCGACCGGCTGTCGCTGGCCACCAGCGGCATCGGCGCGATCTCGCTGACCGTGCACGGCAAGTCCTCGCACGCGGGCAGCGCGCCCGAGCAGGGCCGCAACGCGCTGTACGAGCTCTCGCACCAGATCCTGCAGATGCGCGACCTGTCCAACCCGGACACCGGCCTCAAGGTCAACTGGACGATCTCGTCGGCCGGCACCAACCGCAACGTGATTCCCGCCATCGCCACCGCGCAGGCCGACGTGCGCGTGCTGCGCACGGCCGACTACGACGGCCTGGAGCACACGCTGCAGGAGCGCGTGAAGAAGCAGCTCATCCCCGATACCCGCGTCGAGGTGAAGTTCGAGCGCCGCCGCCCGCCGCTCGAAGTCACCGACGCGGCGCGCAAGCTGGCCGCGCACGCGCAGGGCGTGTACGGCGAGATCGGCGAGAAGCTGCTGGTCTACGACACCGCCGAAGGCGGCGGCACCGACGCGGCCTTCGCCGCCGCGGCGACCAAGGCGCCGGTGATCGAGCGCTTCGGCCTGCGCGGCTTCGGCGCGCACTCGAACGACGCCGAGTACGTCGACCTGAACTCGGTCACGCCGCGCCTGTACCTGCTCACACGCATGATCATGGACGTGTCGCAGGACAAGACCGGGCGCTGAACCTTTCCGCCGGACCGGCCCGGGCCATGCGTCCGGGCTGGCACGTTTCTCGCCTATGGTGATTCACCAGGCGCGGGACAGGACAACCGGTGCGGCCGGGATACCGCCATCTCCTCACAGCACACGCCTCGCGCCTGGCGGGTCAGTGATCTGAATGGGAGATACCGTATGGCAAGCGCGGAACGCATCGTCGAGCTGTCCCATCACGTGGGCACAATCGCGGACAACAAGATCTCCAGCATTGCCGAGATCAACCGCGAAACCCGGTTCCTGGCGCTGAACGCGCTCATCGAAGCCGCGCGCGCCGGCGAGGCCGGCCGGGGCTTCAGCGTGGTGGCCAACCAGGTCAAGCACGTCTCGGAACGCATCTCCGGCATCACCGGCGAGCTCACCACGGAGCTGGGCGGCTCGATCGCCGAGCTGACGCAACTGGGCGACGCCATGATCCGCCAGATGCGCGGCCACCAGGGCCAGCGCCTGGCGGACCTGGCGCTGAACATGATCGACGTGATCGATCGCAACCTCTACGAGCGCTCCTGCGACGTGCGCTGGTGGGCCACCGACGCGGCCATCGTGGCCGCCGCGAGCCGGCCCGGCGACGGCGCGGCCGCCGCCTTCGCCAGCGAGCGCCTCGGCGTCATCCTCAACAGCTACACGGTATATCTCGATCTCTGGGTGATCGACGCGCAGGGCCGCGTCATCGCCAACGGCCGCCCGCGCAACTACCCGGGCGTGGCCGGGCGCGTCGTGCGCGGCGTGGACTGGTTCCAGCGCGCCATGGCGACCCGCTCCGGCGACGACTACGTCGCGCACGACATCACCGTCTCGCGCTTCCTCGACAACGCCAGCGTGGCCACCTACGCCACCGCGATCCGCGCCGGCGGCCGCGCGGACGGCGCGCCGCAGGGCGTGCTGGCGATCCTCTTCAACTGGGCGCCGCAGGCGCAGGCCGTGGTCGGCGGCGTGCGCCTGTCGGCCGAGGACTGGCAGCGCACCCGCTGCCTGCTGGTGGACGCGCAGCACCGCGTGATCGCCGCCTCCGACGGTGCCGGCGCGCTGGCCGAGACCTTCGCGCTGCAGGACCAGGGCAATCCCGCCGGCTGGTACGAGGCGCCCGACGGCGCGCTGGTGGCGTTCGCGCGCACGCCCGGCTATGAGACCTATGCCGGGCTGGGCTGGTATGGCGTGATCGTCCAGCAGCAGCCCGGCCGCGCCCGCGCGGCGCGGCACGCCTGAAAGCGGCGGGCGCCGGCGCGGCCGGCCGTGCGCACCGCCGTGGTGCGCACGGCATGCGCCGCCGCCATTGCGGTGCGCCTCACGCCACTTGCGAGTGCGCCGCACCCGCGCCGGCGGAAGCTGGCCAGCGGATTTCCGGCGGGCTCCGGCCACCGGATCGGTCCGGTTTCAGGCGGGCTTCGGGCCGCCGCCGGGCCGCGCTTTCGGGCCACCGCCGGGCCGGCTTCAAACCCGTTTCAGGTCAGCTTCAGGCCGCTTTCCTGCGCCCGCCCAGGTCGGGCAGGAACACCGCCAGCAGGCCCAGCAGCGGCAGGAACGCGCACAGCTGGTAGACCATCTCGATGCCGTGCGCGTCGGCCAGCGTGCCCAGCACCGCGGCGCCGATGCCGCCCATGCCGAAGGCGAAGCCGAAGAACAGGCCCGACACCATGCCCACCTTGCCCGGGATCAGCTCCTGCGCGAACACCAGGATGGCCGAGAACGCCGAGGCCAGGATGAAGCCGATGATGAACGACAGCACGCCGGTCCAGAACAGGTTGGCGTGCGGCAGCATCAGCGTGAACGGCGCCACGCCGAGGATCGACGCCCAGATCACGCGCTTGCGGCCGATGCGGTCGCCGATCGGGCCGCCCAGGATGGTGCCGGCCGCCACCGCGAACAGGAACGCGAACAGGTAGATCTGCGAACTCTGGCGGTCCAGGCCGAAGCGCTCCATCAGGTAGAACGTGTAGTAGGTGTTCAGGCTCGCCATGTAGAAATACTTGGAGAACACCAGCAGCATCAGCACGATCATGGCGCGCACCACGGTGCCGCGCGGCAGCGGCGAGACGGCGGCGGCGGCCTTGCGCTTGCGCGCGGTGTGGGCCAGCTCGCGGCCGTACCAGCCGCCGATCTGCCACAGCACGGCGATGGCCAGCAGCGCCGCCACCGAGAACCACGCCAGGCTGCTCTGCCGGTGCACGATCGCCGCGGCCAGCAGCGGGCCCGCCGCGCTGCCGGCGTTGCCGCCGACCTGGAAGATCGACTGCGCCAGCCCGTGCTGGCCGCCCGAGGCCATGCGCGCCACGCGCGACGACTCCGGGTGGAAGATCGAGGAACCCGTGCCCACCAGCGCGGCCGCCACCAGCAGCACGCCGTAGGTCGGCGCCACCGACAGCAGCAGCAGCCCGCACAGCGTGAAGCCCATGCCGATCGGCAGCGACTTCGGCTTGGGATGCTTGTCGGTGTACAGGCCCACCACCGGCTGCAGCAGCGACGCCGTGATCTGGTACGTCAGCGTCAGCAGGCCGATCTGCGTGAAGCTGAGGTTGAAGCCGCCCTTGAGCATCGGATAGATGGCCAGGATCAGCGACTGGATCATGTCGTTGAGGAAATGCGAAAAGCTGATCGCCGACAGCACGCGGAAACCGGTCCGCTCGGCGGACTGCGTACTGTGGGAAGGCTGCGCCTGGCCCTGCGGCGAGGCGGTCGCGCCGCCTGGCGCGGTGTCGATGCGGCTGCTCATGATGGAGTCGGGGGCTGGAGAGACAACAAGATTGGGAATCTGGCAGCCATGCTAATTGGCGCGATGGCGCCTGTCCTGCGAGAATAGGGCCAGAACCTTGGAGAAAAGGACATGCCGCGCCGTCCCGCCACCGCAGCCGCCGTGGCTACCGCAGCCACGACCGCCGCTACTACCGCTACCGCCGCTACCACCATTACCGCCACGACCGGCCAGCGCCGCCGCCCGGCCACCGCCCGCGCGCGCGCGGATGGCGCGGATGGCGCGGATGGCGCGGATGGCGCGGATAGCGCGGATAGCGCGGATAGCGCGGATGATGCGGATGATGCGGATGGCGCGCCGGCCACGCCGTCGTCCGGCATGCCCGGCATGCCGCTCGCGCCGCCCGATCCCCTCGATCCGTCACACCGTCCTCCCCACCTCGCGCCACACCTCCCGGCCCACGCCGAGGACCGCGCCGACACCTACAGCGCCGCGCCAGCCTATCTGCGCTACGACCGCGGCCCCATGCCCGTCACCGCGATGGCGGCCGACTACCTGCCCGGCCACGTCACCAAGCCCCACCAGCATCCGCACGCGCAGCTGGTCCATGCCGTGCACGGCGTGATGGTGGTCGCCACCGCCGAGGGCCAGTGGATCGTGCCGCCCACGCGCGGCATGTGGATGCCGGGCGGCACCGTGCACTGGATCCGCATGGTCGGCCACGTGCGCATGCGCACCGCCTACATCCGCCCCGACGCCGCCGCCGACCTGCCCACGCGCTGCACCGTGCTCGGCATCAGCCCGCTGCTGCGCGAACTGATCCTCGCCGCCATCGACATCCCGATTCCCTACAAGGCCGATTCGCGCGACGGGCGCCTGATGCGACTGCTGCTGGACGAAGTGATGCTGGTGCCCACCCTGCCCCTGCACCTGCCGCGCCCGGCCGACGCCGGCCTGCGCCAGATCTGCGAGGCCATCGTCGGCGCGCCCGACACGGCGTTCACGCTGGCGCAGTGGGGCGAGCGGCTCGGCATGGACCCCAAGACCATCCAGCGCCGCTTCGCGCGCGAGACCGGCATGACGTTCGGGCAGTGGCGCCAGCAGGCCCGGCTGCTGGCCGCGCTGGAGGGGCTGGCCGCGGGGGCCAAGGTGGTGGACGTGGCGCTCGACCTCGGCTACGACAGCCCGAGCGCCTTCTCGACGATGTTCCGCAAGCAGTTCGGCGTGCCGCCGAGCGCTTTCTTCAGGTAGCTCCGGCACCGGCCGGGGATGCCTCGCCGCGTACCCGGGACTGCGTGCCCGAGCCTGCCTGCTTGGCCTGCCGCGTACCTGGCCGGCGCGCACGGCCGGCAAACTCTGGCCGGCGACAGCCGGACCGGCAGCCAAGATCCCGGACCGCAAACCCCGCCGCCAGACATTCCCGGCACGACGCCCGCAGGCCCGGCATGGCTGATGCAGGTACGGCCGTTAATAGCGAAATTCACGAGAACCCGCGCGCCATGCCGGCGCGAAGACATGCGCCGCGGCCGGGCGCGGACCGGCCCCGACGCCGCGCCGCCGCCATGTCATCGTCACTCCATCGCCGCGCCGTCGCCGCACTCCGGCGCGGCACCGCGGGTCACGCCAGATACCGCTCCACCAGCCGCGTCCAGTACGCCGCGCCGATCGTCAGGTTCTCGTCGTTGAAGTCGTAGCCGGCGTTATGCAGCAGCGGCTGGCCGGTGCCGTTGCCCATGCGCACGAAGCAGCCCGGGCGCTGCTGCAGGAAATAGGCGAAGTCCTCGCTGCCGGCGATCAGCGGGAAATGCCCCACCACCTTGTCCGGGCCGACCAGTTCCTCGGCCACCTGCCGGGCGAACTCGGTCTCGCGCTCGCTGTTGACCAGCACCGGGTAGCCGCGGATGTAGTCGATCTCCACGGTGGCGCCATAACCTTCCACGTGCGACGTCACCAGCCGCGTGATGCGCGCTTCCAGCGTGCGGCGCACGTCCGGGTTGAACGAGCGCACGCTCAGTTCGAGCTTGGCGCTTTCCGGGATCACGTTGGGCGCGTGGCCGGCGTGCAGCGTGCCGATGGTGACTACCGCGGTCTCGTTGGGGTCGACGTTGCGCGAGACCACGCTCTGCAGCGCCATCACCAGGCTGCCGGCGACCAGGATCGGGTCGATCGACTGGTGCGGGCGCGCGGCGTGGCCGCCCTTGCCGCGGATGGTGATGGCCACCGTATCGCAGGCGGCCATGAACGGCCCGCTGCGGAACATGAAGGTGCCGGTCTCCACGCCGGGATGATTGTGCAGGCCGAAGATCGCGTCGCACGGGAAACGCTCGAACAGGCCGTCGGCCAGCATGCGCTCGGCGCCGCCGCCCGCGCCGATTTCCTCGGCGGGCTGGAAGATCAGGTGCACGGTGCCGTTGAAGTTGCGCGTGCGCGCAAGCTGGCGCGCGGCGCCCAGCAGCACGGTGGTGTGGCCGTCGTGCCCGCACGCATGCATCTTGCCGGCGTTGAGGCTGGCGTAGGGCAGGCCGGTGCGCTCATGGATCGGCAGCGCGTCCATGTCGGCGCGCACGCCGACGGTGCGCGGGCTGTCGCCCTGGCGCAGGCGGCCGACCACGCCGGTGCCGCCGACGTGGCGCGTCACCTCGTAGCCCCAGCCTTCGAGCTGGCTGGCGACCAGCTCGGCGGTGCGCACTTCGTCGAAGGCGAGTTCCGGATGCTGGTGGATGCTGTGGCGGATGGCTTCGAGCTCGTCGCGGCTGTCGATGGTGTCGGCGAGTTCGCAGAAGCGGGCAACGCGGGCGGAGAAGACGGAAGGGCCGGAAGCGCAGCCGGAGGATGGACCGGTGGGCGGGCTGGAAGACGGGCTGGCAGGCGGGCGGGAAAAAGCGGAATCGGGATCGGAGTCGGCGAGCAGTGACTCCATCAGTTCGGGGGCGTGTTCTGACATGGCGGGCTCGTGTTCGAGGCGTATAGAAAACAGTATTTCACGCTGGCCGGGGAGCGCAAACGGTTTAACCCTTTGTAGCGAAATCGCGCGGGAAGTGTTGCGAACGGGGGACGGTTTGCGCGCGCGGGGATCACAGGGGGAACTCGCGGCGGGGGATGGGATCACAAGCCGCCGTTTCCCGCGGCGGTTTTCCTGGGGATGGCCTGCCGCGTGGCTTGCCGGCATGAGGTGTCGCCGGCGGTACAGCTTCGATGCGGAGGTGCTTTGTTTGCGTTGCGCGCGTGGCGCCATGCGGGTGTGGGGCGATGCGATCGCGATGGCTTCGGCGGGCGCCGGCCCTCTCCCCCGGCCCCTGTCCCGCCGGGCGGGAGAGGGGAGAAAACCATGCGCCAAAGCAAGGCGCGGCAGCAAAGAAAAAGGCGGCCGATTGCTGGCCGCCCTTCCCTTCGCTTTTCCTTCGCTTTCCTTCGCCGCCACTTCGCACTCGCCGGCCGGTGCGTCGCCATCGCGATGACGCACCGGCCGGTGGCGTCACCCCTTGGCGTAGGCCACCACCGTCTGCGCCTGCTCGCCGAGGCCGTCGATGCCCAGGCGCATGCGGTCGCCGGCCTTGAGGTAGCGCGGCGGCTTGAAGCCCATGCCCACGCCCGGCGGCGTGCCGGTGCAGATCAGGTCGCCCGGGTGCAGCGTCATGAAGCGGCTGACGTAGCTCACCAGCGTGGCCACGTCGAACACCATCGTGGCGGTGCTGCCCTTCTGCACGCGCTCGCCGTTCACGTCCAGCCACAGGCCGAGCGCCTGCGGGTCGGCCACTTCGTCGCGCGTGACCAGCCACGGGCCGACCGGGCAGAAGGTGTCGCAGCCCTTGCCCTTGTCCCAGGTGCCGCCGCGCTCGATCTGGAATTCGCGCTCGGAGACGTCGTTGACCACGCAGTAGCCGGCCACGTGCGAGAGCGCTTCCTCGCGCGAGACGTCGCGCGCGAGCTTGCCGATCACCACGCCCAGCTCCACCTCCCAGTCGGTCTTCACCGAGCCGCGCGGCAGCATCACCGCGTCGTCGGGGCCGTTGAGCGAGCTGTTGGCCTTGAGGAAGACGATGGGCTCGGCCGGCAGCGGCATGCCGGCCTCGGCGGCGTGGTCGGCGTAGTTCAGGCCGATCGCCACGATCTTGCCGATGCCGCTCCAGGGCACGCCGAAGCGCTCGCCCTGCACCACCGGCAGCGCGGCCGGGTCGAGCGCGGCCAGCTTCGCCAGCGCCTCGGCCGACAGTTGCTGCGGCCCCAGGCCGTCGATCACGCCGGACAGGTCGCGCACGCGGCCCTCGGCATCGATCAGTCCCGGGCGCTCGGCGCCGGGCTTGCCCACACGTACCAGTTTCATCGTTGTTTCTCCTTGGCTTGGCTTTGGTGACGGAACGGCCGGCGGACTTTCTTTTGGCTGCCCGCTTTCGGCTCACCGGCGCAGCATATCCGCATTGGCGGCGGCACGCTTATCCGTCCTCCTTATCGGTCCGCCTTATCGGTCCACCTCATTCGTCCGCCTGCTCGTCGAGCCGCACGTGCCCGGCGAGATGCGCGACCACGGTGGCGATGCGGCGCAGGTGGCGCGACTCGGGATGGGTCAGCAGCCACAGGTCGGTGTCGCATTCGTCGAGCGCTCCGGTGAGCTGCACCAGCCGGCCGCTGCGGCGCCCGATCATCAGCGAGATGATGCCGATGCCGAGTCCGCCTTCGATGACCTCCACCACGCCGGCGATGCTGTTGACGCGGTACTGCGGCGACACGCGCGGCAGGTGCCTGCGGCGCCAGCGCACCGAAGGATGGTCGGGCATGGCTTCGTCGGGCGCGGTCCAGGGCAGGGCGGCCAATGCCGCCGGCGCCACGCTGCCGCCGTCGCGCGGCGGCGCCACGCCCGCCGCGGCGAGCAGCTCGCGCGAGGCGAACACCGCCACGCGCAGCGGGCCGAGCCGCCGGCCGATCAGGTGGTCGGGCGGCTGCCGCGTGGCGCGCACGGCGATGTCGGCATCGCGCCGGGTCAGGCTGGCGAGTTCGTTGGTGGCGGTCAGCTCGAAGCTCAGGCCGGGATGGGCGCGCCCGAGTGGCGCCAGCGCCGGCAGCACCATGCCGTGCAGCACGGTGTCGGTGGTGGTGATGCGCACCAGCCCCGTGACCGTGCCCGCGCTCACCGACGCCTGCGCGCGCGCCGCTTCCAGCTCGGCCTCGATGCGCTCGGCGTGCTGGGCGAACTGCTGCGCCAGTTCGGTGGCGAGGTAGCCCGCGCGGCTGCGCTCGAACAGGCGCCGGCCCAGGCCTTTCTCGATGCGCTGCAGGGCGCGGAACACGGTGGAGGCGTCGAGCCCGAGCCGCCGCCCGGCCTCGGCCAGGGTCGCGCCGCGCACCAGCGCCAGCACGATGCCGAGATCCGGGGAGGTCAGTTGGTAGGGCATTGCAGATCCGCATTGATTGCTTGCAGCCGCGCGCATTGCGATTGCATATCCGCAATCCTAGACTGCCCGCACGCCCGTCACAAGCCGTGGCGGCAAACCCCGAAGCCACCCAGAGGAATCATCCCGATGAAGCTCTACTACACCCCCGGCGCCTGCTCGCTCGCCGTCCATATCGCGCTGCGCGAAGCGGGCCTGCCGTTCACGCTGGCCAAGGTGGACCTCGCCACGCACACGCTGGCCGAGGCCGAGAACGGCAGCACCGATTTCTACGCGGTCAGCCCGCGCGGCTACGTGCCGATGCTGCAACTCGACGACGGCTCGCGCCACACCGAGGCCGCCTCGCTGCTGCAGTACGTGGCCGACCTCGCGCCCGCCGCCGCGCTGCTGCCGCCGGCCGGCACGGTGGCGCGGCTGGAGGCGGTGGGCTGGCTCACGCTGGTCTCCACCGAGCTGCACAAGGTGTTCAGCCCGTGGCTGTGGCACAAGGAAACCGCCGAGAGCACGCGCGAGGCGTGCAAGGCCAAGGTGACGCTGCGCTTCGCCGAGCTCGACCGCCACCTCGCCACGCGCGACTACCTGGCCGGCGACCGCTTCGGCGTGGCGGATGCGTACGGCTTCGCCATCGTCAACTGGGCCACGATCCTGCGCATGCCGCTGAACCCATATCCGGCGCTGCAGGCCTACCTGTCGCGCGTGGCGGCGCGGCCCCGCGTGCGCGAGGCACTGGTGGCCGAAGGGCTGGCGCGCGATTGAGCGGGACCGGGCGCGGCCGGCGCGGCTGGACACGGTTGAGTGCGACCGAGTGCGATCGAGCGCAATCGATGGCGCGGCCGGGCGCGAGCGGGGCGGACCGGCGCCGGTCCCGCGGACGGACCGGCGTCAGGCGCGCGCCGCGGGCATGGGCGGCAGCCGGTAGTCGTCCTGGCTCAGCAGGTCCAGCCCGCACGCCAGCGTGGCCACCCAGTCGATGAACTGCGTCACCATCGCCTTGCCGCGGAACGACGGGCCGTGCTGCGGCACGATCCACTCGATGTCGAGCCCGCGCGCCATGTTGGCCCACAGCCGGCACGCGCGGTTGCCGCTCATGTAGCGCTGGTGGAAGGGCAGCATGGCGCGCGTGTGGGCATCGAAATCGCGCACCGTTTCGCTGGCCTCGCTCGCGCTGGTCAGGGCCGCGCCGAGGTCGCCCGAGAACAGGATCTTGCTGACCGGGTCGTAGAACTGGAAGTTGCCTTCCGAGTGCAGGAAGTGCGCCGGCACCGCCAGCAGCGTGCTCTGGCCGAGCGCGATCGGCATGCCGGCGTCGGGGATGGAGATGATGCGCCCCTCGGTGCGGCCGGCCTGGCAGAAATGCGGCAGGAAGCGCGCCCACACGCGCGAGATCGCGATGCGGCTGTCGGAGGCGGAAAGCCAGCGCCCGACCGAGGCGACGATGTCCGGGTCGGCGTGCGAGGCGAGCACATAGTCGAGCTGCTTGGGCGGGAAGTAGCGGCCGATGGCGAGGTACAGCTCGCTGTAGGTCATCTGCCCGCCGGGGTCGATCAGCGCGCCGTGGCCGTGGTCCACCACCAGGAACTGGTTGGTCTGCACCACCTCGCCGTGCTCTTCCTCGACCAGGTCGGAAAACATCAGGCAGGTGTGTCCGCCGGCGTCGTACAGCGTGATGGCCATCGCTCTTGTCTCTCCCCAAAGCGGCGAAAGTAGCGACGGCGGCGCGGTGGCGGCTTGACGCGGATCAAGGAACGGTGGAATCGGGTGCCGAATCCGGTGCCGGATCGGGTATGGCGTCCGCCGCCGGCGCGCCGGCGACGGGCGGCCGGCTAGCGCGTGGCGTTCAGCAACTGCTCGATCTTGCCGACGAACTGCTTGTCGTCCGGCTTGGTCGCGCTGTTGAAGCTGCCCGCCACCTCGCCGTTGCGGTCGATCAGGTACTTGTAGAAATTCCACTTCGGCGTGGTGCCGGACGCCTTCGCCAGCAGCGCGTACATCGGATTGGCCTCGCTGCCGCGCACGTGCGACTTGCCCAGCATCGGGAACTTGACGCCGTAGGTGTTGTAGCAGAAGTCCGCGATCTCCTTGGACGAGCCCGGCTCCTGCGAGAAGTCGTTGGACGGGAAGCCCAGCACCACCAGGCCGCGCTCGCGGTACTTGGCGTAGAGCGCCTCCAGCCCTTCGTACTGCGGGGTGAAACCGCAGTAGCTGGCGGTGTTGACCACCAGCACCACCTTGCCGGCGTACTGGCACAGGTTCTGCGGCGCCTCGTCCTGCAGGCGCGGAAACTTGAAATTGAGCGCGGCCGGGCAGGCGCCCGCGGGCTGGGCCGCGGGCGTGGGCGTGGGCGCGTCGGCGGCGCGCGCCGGGCGCGGCGTCACGATGGCGGCGGCCGCGGCGAGCGCCAGCGCGCCGGCCAGCGCGGCGGTCGATACGGTGGTCGAACGCAGCGCGCGCGGGCGCTGGGCGGGAAGACGGCGCATGGAGGGCACTCCGGGATCAGGGTGAGCGTAGTTTACGCCGACCCGCGGGCAACGATGCGCCGGGCCCCTCAATCCATCGCCAGCGCGGCGCCGTGCTCGGTCACGCTGCTGCGCAGCTCCGCGTCCGGCATGCGCCGCACGATCGCCAGCGCCAGCAGCGCGGCCAGCGCGCCGCCGGCGAAGATCAGCCGGAAGCCGGTCTCCACGCCGCCGGTGAGCGTGTCGCGCACCGCCGGCGAGAGCCGCGCCAGCGTCTCGCTGCCGTGGCGCAGCGCGCCCAGGTCCAGCGCCTGCGTCACGCCCGAGGCGTGCAGCGCGTTGTGGAAGGCCAGCGTCAGCAGCGTGCCCGCCAGCGCGCCGCCGAAGGCGCTGCCCAGCGAGCGCAGCACCAGCAGCGCGCCGGTGCCGGCGCCGGTGTCGCGGCGCTCGAGCACGTTCTGCACGCTCATCAGCGTGCCGACCATCGTCATGCCCAGGCCCACGCCGGCCACCGTCATGGCCAGCAGCTCCAGCGCCACCGGCGTGCCGGGCGAGACCGCCACCAGCCCCAGCAGGCCCAGCGCGGCGGCGATGAAGCCGCCGGTCAGGATGCCGCGCATGCGCCCCAGCCGCGGCGCCAGCCCGGCCACCACGAAGTTGCCGGCCACCGTGGACAGCAGGAACGGCACCACCAGCAGGCCCGACTGCGCCGCGCCGGCGCCGCGCACCAGCTGGAAATGCAGCGGCAGCGCGAAGATGCACAGGAAGATGTTGAGCGCCGCCATCGCGGACGCGGCCACGCCCAGCACGTAGGCGCGGTTGCCGAACAGGCGCGGCGGCAGCATCGGGTCCGCCGCGCGGCGCTCCTGCCAGACCAGCCCGGCCAGCGCGGCCACCGCCAGCAGCGCCAGCCCGGCGATCTGCGGCGACACCCAGTCGTAGACGTCGCCGCCCCAGCTCATCGCCAGCAGGAAGGCCACGATCGACACCGTGAGCAGCAGCGCGCCGCCCCAGTCCACGCGCGCCGCGCCGCCGCGCGCCTGCAGCTGGCTCAGGCCGCGGTGGCACATGAACATCGCCAGCACGCCGAGCGGCACGTTGATCCAGAACAGCCAGCGCCACGAGAGGTGGTCCGAGGTCCAGCCGCCCACCAGCGGGCCGGCGATCGACGCCACCGCCCACACCGTGGCGAGGTAGCCCTGGTAGCGCCCGCGCTGGCGCGGCGCCACCACGTCGGCGATGGCCGCCTGCGCGAGCGACATCAAGCCGCCGCCGCCGATGCCCTGCAAGGCGCGGAACAGGATCAACTGCTCCAGCGACGCGGCCAGCGCGCAGGCCACCGAGGCCAGGATGAACAGGGCGATGGCCAGCATCAGCAGGCGCCGCCGGCCGTAGCTGTCGGACAGCTTGCCGTACAGCGGCGTGGATACCGTGGAGGTGATCAGGTAGGCCGTGACGATCCACGACAGGTGCCCGAAGCCGTTCAGGTCGTTGGCGATGGCGGGCACCGCCGGGATGACCACGGTCTGGTCGAGCGAGGCAAGCAGGATGCAGAGGATGATGCCGCCGATCACGCGCATGATGTCCTGGTGGCTCAGGGCGGGCGTGGCGGGGGCGGAAGCGGAGGCTGGCATCGGGGCGGGCGGGAACGCGTAGGCCGGACGGCCGCCCGCGGCGAACCGCCGGCAACGTGTGGCGTTTGCCGGCATACAGCAGCGAACATGGCCGCAACAGGGAATTCAACCGAGCTAGTGCGTACCCGGTGCTGCGCTTGTGCGCGGCGGGCCGGCCTAATTCAGCGAACGCATAATTATATGCGGATACTGAATATCAAGTGCAAGGCTAACTCGGTTTGCGCGCTTGCGCGGAAGGCCGCCGCGGCGCGTTGCCGGACGTTGGCGTGTTTTGGGGGCTTGCTGCGGCACGGTTGCGCATCGTTGCGCACCGTTGCACGCGATTGCGCATGACCGCGGACGGAACGCAGCGTACCGGATTCAGCGGGGAAGTGTCGCGCGCAACCCGCGGCCGCCGTCCGGACGGACGGCGGCCGCGCGGGCCGGACAGGGCGGCGCTACGGGTGCACGCTGCCGGTGATGTAGTGCTCGAGCTGCTCGATGATGAATTTCTGCTCGGAGATGATATCCTTCACGAGATCGCCGATGGACAGCATGCCGATCAGCTTGTCGCCGTCCATCACGGGCAGGTGGCGCAGGCGGTGCTGGGTCATCAGCGCCATGCATTCGTCGGTGCTCTGCTCGGCGCGCACGTAGATGACCGCCGAGGTCATGATGTCGCGCACGAAGGTCTCGCGCGAGGTGCGCTGCATCAGGATCACCTTGCGCGCGTAGTCGCGCTCGCTGAGGATGCCGACGATGTCGCCCTGCGCGATCACCAGCAGCGCGCCGATGCCCTTTTCCGCCATCAGCTGCAGCGCGGCATACACCGTGGCGCCGGGCGTGATGCTGTAGATAGCCTGGGTCGGCTTGGATTCCAGAACCTGCCGTGCGGTTTTCATCACCCACTCCTTGTTCCGTCCGAAGGATTTGCAGCCTCGATTTGCCACCGCCCGCGCGCCGGCGGGTGCGTCGGGCCACGCGCGCAAGTCTTGCGCGGCGCGGCCCGGCGCTTTCAGATTAGCACTCGCGGCGCGCGTCTTACAGGGTGACGCCCACGAATCTTTGTAAAAACGCTTCAGACCAGAATGCAGGGAAATGAACAACGGCGGCGGCCCGCGCCGGCATGGTGCGCGGCGGGTAACGGCAGCAGCAACGCCAGCAGCAATGGCAGCAGCAACGCCGGCGGCTTACTCCGCGCTTTGCAGGTAGCGCAGGCGCGCTTCTTCCTCGAGGCGCACGTCCTCGACTTCCTGCAGCACCGCGTCCACGTCCACGGGCGTGTCGTCGACCGCCACCTGGCCGCTCAGCGCGATGCCGGGATGCAGCAGGCCGGCCTGGTAGAGCGCCCAGATTTCCTTGCCGTAGTGCGTGCCGTTGAGTTGCGGCGCGAACTGGCCGAAGTAGAAGGCGAGGTTGTCCACGTCGCGCTCGAGCATGGCGCTGGCGTCGTTGTTGCCGGCGGCGTCCACCGCCTGCGGCAGGTCGATGATGACCGGGCCTTCGGCATCGACCAGGATGTTGAACTCGGACAGGTCGCCGTGCACCACGCCGGCGCACAGCATGCGCACCACCTGGCCAAGCAGCGCGTCGTGGAAGGCCAGCGCCGTGGCCTCGTCCAGCGCCACGTCGTTCAGGCGCGGCGCGGCGTTGCCGGCGGCGTCCACCACCAGCTCCATCAGCAGCACGCCCTCGAAGCACAGGTAGGGCGTGGGCACGCGCACGCCGGCGGCGGCCAGGCGGTACAGCGCGTCCACCTCGGCGTTGTGCCAGGCTTCCTCGGCCACCTTGCGGCCGTAGCGCGAGCCTTTTTCCATCGCGCGCGCCTGCCGGCTGTTCTTGACCTTGCGCCCTTCCTGGTAGGTCGCGGCCTGGCGGAAGCTGCGCTGCGCCGCGTCCTTGTAGACCTTGGCGCAGCGGATCTCGCCGCCGCAGCGCACCACGTAGACGGTGGCTTCCTTGCCGCTCATGAGCTGGCGCATCACTTCGTCGACCAGGCCTTCCTCGACCAGCGGCTGCAGCCGCTTCGGCGTCTTCATCGGGCGCGGCCCCGCGGCAGCCGGCGCGCCGCCCTCACTCGGTCAGCATGCGCACTTTCACGCGCTTGCCCTTGACCTTGCCATCGTTGAGCTTGCGCACGGCCTCGCGGCCGATGCCGCGCGCCACCGCCACGTAGGTGGACATCTCCATCACGTTGATCTTGCCGATCTGCTCCTTGGCGTAGCCGGCCTCGCCGGTGAGCGCGCCGAGGATGTCGCCGGGGCGCATCTTCTCCTTGCGCCCGCCGAGGATCTGCAGCGTGACCATCGGCGGCAGCAGGCGCTCGCTGCTGGCCGGCGCCAGCGCGGACAGCGGCTGCCATTCCATCTCCACGCCGAGCTGCTGCTCGATGTTGCCCACGCGGCCCATCTCGTTCATGCTGGCCAGGCTCAGCGCCATGCCGTCCTGGTCGGCGCGGCCGGTGCGGCCGATGCGGTGGACGTAGACCTCGGGGTCGGGCGTGACGTCGACGTTGATGACCGCCTCCAGCTGCGCGATGTCGAGGCCGCGCGCGGCCACGTCGGTGGCCACCAGCACCGAGCAGCTGCGGTTGGCGAACTGCACCAGCACCTGGTCGCGCTCGCGCTGCTCCAGCTCGCCGTGCAGCGCCAGCGCCTCGAAACCCTGCGCGCGCAGCAGCTCCACCAGGTCGCGGCAGCGCGCCTTGGTGTTGCAGAACGCCAGCGTGCTGACCGGGCGGTAGTGGTTGAGCAGCAGCGCCACCGCGTTCAGGCGCTGGCCTTCCTCGACCTCGTAGAAGCGCTGGCGGATCTTGCTGTCGTCGTGCTGCTCCTTGAGCTTGATCTCGTGCGGCTTGCGCAGGAACTGCTGGCTCAGCCGCGCGATGCCCTCGGGATAGGTGGCCGAGAACAGCAGCGTCTGGCGTTCCTTCGGGCACTGGCGCGCCACGTGCGCGATGTCGTCGAAGAAGCCCATGTCGAGCATGCGGTCGGCTTCGTCGAGCACCAGCGTGTTGAGCCCGTCGAGCACCAGCGTGCCGCGCTCCAGGTGATCCATGATGCGTCCCGGCGTGCCCACGGCGATATGTGCGCCATGCGCCAGGCTGTCGACCTGCGGGCGCATCGGCGTGCCGCCGCACAGCGTCAGGATCTTGATGTTCTCCTCGGCGCGCGCCAGGCGGCGGATCTCCTGCGTGACCTGGTCGGCCAGCTCGCGCGTGGGGCACAGCACCAGCGCCTGCACGTCGAAGCGGCGCGCGTCGAGCCGGTTGAGCAGCGCCAGCGCGAACGCGGCGGTCTTGCCGCTGCCGGTCTTGGCCTGCGCGATCAGATCCTGGCCGGCCAGCGCCACCGGCAGGCTGGCGGCCTGGATCGGCGTCATGGTCTGGTAGCCGAGCTGCTCGAGCGTCGCCAGCGTGGCGGGCGAAAGGGGCAACCGGGAGAAAGAGGCGCCGGCGGCGGGCGCCGCGGCGGATTCGGGGCTTGAGTTCATGCCGGATTATAGCGGGCTGGCGCCCGCCCTCATTTGGCTGCGCCGCGGGCCTTGGCGGCGGTCCTGGTGGTGGTCCTGGTGGTGGTCTTGATTGCGGTCCCGGTGACGACTTCGGTACCGGTCTTGCCGCCGGCCTTGCCGCCTTCGTCCCACGGCGGCGGCGCCCATCCCAGGCGCGCCAGCAGCGCGCCGGCCGCCGCGGGCGCGCGCTCCTTGGCGCCGTTGATGAAGAAGACGAAGACCTCGCGCCCGCGCGCGGCCGCGGCCTTGCCTTCCACGCGCGGCAGGTCTTCGGGCGCGCCGCCCGCGGCCCAGGCCTGCACGCGGTCGCGCCACGCATCGAGGTCCGCCGGCGCGTAGCCGGTCCCGATCTTCTCGCTGCTGCACATCAGCCGCGCGTAGACGAAGTCGGCGGTGAGGTCGGCGAACGACGGGAACTTCGGCGAATCGGTAAACACCGTGGCGGCCTTGTACTTGCGCGCGAGCCTGAGATAGTCCGGCGTCATGAAGCTGTCGTGCCGCACGTCGAGCACGTGGCGCAGCTTGCGGCCTTCCACCGCATCGGGCAGCAGCGCGAGGAAGGCCTCGAAGTCCTCCGCCTCGAACGGTTTCGTCGGCGCGAACTGCCACACCACGGGGCCGAGCTTGTCGCCCAGCTCGGCGATGCCGCTGTCCAGGAAGCGCTCGACCGACTCGCCCGCCTCGGCCAGCACGCGGCGGTTGGTGGCGAAGCGCGAGGCCTTGAGCGAGAACACGAAATCGTCGGGCGTCTCGTCGCGCCACCTGGCGAACGAGGTGCGCTTCTGCGTGCCGTGATAGGTGCTGTTGATCTCGATGGCGGTGAGGTGGCGGCTGGCGTATTCGAGTTCCCGGCTCTGCACCAGCTTCGCCGGATAGAAGCTGCCGCGCCACGGCGCGAAGTTCCAGCCGCCGATGCCGACGCGGGCGCTCTGGACGCTCTGTGCGGCCGCCGCCGCGTTCTTTTTCCCGGCACTGGTTCCAGCCATGCGCGCGCATCCTTGTCAGAAAGGCAAAGCAAGAAGAAAGAAAAACCGGAAAGCGGATTCAGCAGAAACGCAGGCAATGCACCGGCGGCAGATGCGCCGTCAGCAGCTTCCAGTGCTCGCCGCCATTCTCCGACATCCACAGGCTGCCGGTGGTGGAACCCAGCGCCAAGCATTCGCCGCTATTGTCCACCGCCAGCCCGTGGCGGTCGACCACGTCGTAGGCCGGCGCGGCGGGCAGGCCGTCGTCGCAGGGCTCGAAGCTGCGCCCGCCGTCGCGCGTGCGGCTGACCGCCAGCCGGCCGTCCACGGGCACGCGGCAGTGGTCGGCGGCCAGCGGCACGAACCACGCCGTGTTGGGCCGGTGCGGATGCGCCGCCACCGTCAGGCCGAAGCCCACCGTGCCCAGCATGCCCGCCATGCCCGCCGTGCCCGCGCGCAGGCGCTGCCACGTCATGCCCGCGTCGCCGGAGCGGAACATGCCGCCGCGGTGCTGCACCCACATGGCATGCGCGTGCCCCGCGCACTGCACCAGCCGCAGCGGGTCCTGGTGCTGGCCGTGCTCGTCGCGCGACGGCGCCATGCCGGTGACGGTGCGGACCCAGCTGATGCCGCTGTCCCGCGTCTGCCACACGCCGCCGCACGACACCGCGATGGTGACGTGGCGGCTGTCGTGCGGATCCACGCAGACCGAGTGGATGCCCGGCACCTCGCAGCCGTGGCCGGCCCACGCGCGGCGCTCGGGGCGCTCCCACAGCGGCCGGTTCAGCGCCCAGTTGCCGCCTTCGTCGGCCGAGCGGAACAGGCCGCCCGGCATGGTGCCCGCCCACAGCGCGCCGGGGTCGTCCGGCCCGCCCGCCTCGAGCACCCAGATGCGCTGCAGCGCGAGCCCGCCCGGCCCGGCGCCCGACACCAGCTGCGGCGGGTAGGCCGGCAGGCCGCAGCCGTCCCAGTCCGCGTCGCGCGGCCGGCGCCGCCACAGCCGCACGCCACGCCCGCACCCAAGTGCCGCATAGAGCGTGCCGCTGCGCGGATCGGCCAGCGCCGCGCTCACCGGCGCGCCGAGGAAATGCACGGCCGCCTGCCGCCAGCCGCCCGCGCCGTCGCGCCGCCACATGAACAGGCCCTTGCCGGTGCCAACGAGAAGCTGGTCGCTCATGCCGGACTCCTGTACTAGAGCCGGCACATGGCCGGCGGCGGGGCCGATCCTTAGCAGTCTAGGAAATTCTGCCGGGAATGCGCGCGGGATCGCGCCCTGGCGGTACCCGGGGTGTTGTGGCGGATGCGCGGCAAGGCAGGGGGTGGTTTGCGCGCCGCGCTGATGAACGGGGGCTCGCGCGTCGGGCGGGTGGTGACTTCGTGGGGGCGCCGGCCCTCTCCCGCAGGCGGGAGAGGGGAGCAGACCGTTCGGCATTTGCCGTGCGTCGCCGGCATTGTCGGAAATGCCGGCAATGCCGGCGATCGCGCTACGGATTCAGCGTCGACAGCGACTTGCCCGCGGCGTACAGCGCCTTCACTTCGGTGGCATCGAGCACGCGCGACCAGAAGGCGAGGTCGTTGTACTCGGGCGCGACCGCCGTCGGCGCGGTGTAGCCGGGATAGGCGGTGCCGGTGGTGTCCTCGTTGAGCACCAGGCGCGTGTCGCGCAGGTTGGCCATCGTCAGCGTGCCGAGGTTCATGGCGGTGCTGCGCACGCCCAGCACCGGGTCGGCGATATAGGCGGTGGCGGTCTTGGCCACGGTGTCGACGGTCAGCGCGACATACACCCACTGGTTGGCGGTGAAGCCCATGAACGCATCGGCGCGGCGCGAGCCGTCGCCGAAGTTGAAGGTCATGGTGCCGGCCGAGGACTGTCCGATGATGAAGCCGCGGTTGGCGCCCGAATTCCAGTCCTTGTTGGTCAGCACCGGCAGCCACGCCTGCTGCGCGTCCGACTTGTACCAGAAGCCGACCGAGAACTGCGGCTGCAGCGGCACGTCGCTCGGCAGGTCGTAGCTGGTCCTGTCCGGGTCGATCGCCAGCGACCTGCCGCCGAAGCCGTCGTCGCCGGACAGCGGCGCCGGCGCCGGGGTCTCCAGCGCGCGCAGCGCGTCGGCGCTGCGGGTGTCGGTCAGGCCGGTGTCGAACGAGAAGAAATGCATCAGGCGGTCGAGCAGCGTGGCCGGCAGCACGATCGGCGGTACGTAGGCGATGGCCGCGCGGTAGGCGAGCGGCACCGCGCCGGCCATCACCACGTAGTCGAAGCGGTAGGTGCCTTCGGGCTTGCCAGCCAGGCCGACGTCGGCATCGACATAACCGGTGGCGTCGCCGGCGAGCGTAGCCACCTTGACGCCGTCGCGGTAGATCTCGATCCGCGCGGGCGGCGCGGCGTCCGGCGCCAGCTTCCAGCTCAGGCTGACGCTGCCGGCGTCGCGCCCGGCGCTGGCGCGCAACTGCTGCACGCCGGGCGTGCCGAGCAGCGACTGGCCCTCGATCACGTACTGCGCGGCGACCGGCGCCACGCCGAGAAAGTCCAGCACCGTGGGCGTCACGTCGGCGATGCCCGGGCGCGTGTAGAGGTCGGCCCTGGAGGCCGGCATCGCGTCCCTGGCCGAGGCGGCGAAGACGGCGTTGCCGGCGCGGTTCAGGCCGATGAAGCTGGTGTCGTCGATGGCCGCGGCATCCGGCGCGTAGTCCTTCGCGCGCATCGGGCGGCTGGTGGTGGCAACCACCAGCCAGTCCTCGCCGGGATGGGCGGTGCTGCTGGCCTGCAGCGCCGCCATCAGCCGGCCCACTTGCTGGTCCAGCGTGGCGAGGGCGCGGCGGTAGTCGCTGTCCAGGCCGCCGGCGGCCTGCGCCGGCGCGTGGAAGTTGGCCACCACCACGCCATAGTCGCGGTCGGCCACGGCGCGCAGCGCGGCGTCGGTCACGCAGGCGTCCACGCCGGCGCAGTCCACCAGGCTGTCGATGCGGCTGGCCCAGGCGTCGGCGCCCAGCTGCTGCGCGAGCGTGCTCCAGCCCGCGGCCACGGCGATCTTGCCGCCCGCGCGCGCCTGCCGCAGCCGCGCGAACAGCGTGTCGGCACGCAGCAGCTGCCCGCCCTGGTCGGTGGTGATGCCGTGCCGGTTGGCCCAGGTGCCGGTGAGCAGGGTGGCCCAGCCTGGGCCGGCCAGCGCTTCCTGCTGCGTGACGGTGCCGCTGACGCCGCCGGTGTAGGCCGGCCCCAGCGTCAGTTGCGCCAGCGCCGGCGCCTGCTGCTGCGCCAGCGCGGCGCGCAGCTCGGGATAGTTCACGCCGTCCATGCCGATCAGCAGCACGCGGCGCGTGCCGGCGGCGGGCGGCGCGTCCGCCGGCGGCAGCGCGCCGGCGGACGGGGCCGTGCCGTCGCCGCCGCAGGCGGCCAGCAGCGTGGCCAGCGCCAGCGCGCCGGCCGCGAGAGTGCGCATGGCGCGCGTTCCGATTTTGCTCATGACGGTTCCTGTGCGGGCGCGGTTCACAGCATGTCCACCGCGGCGCCGCCGATGCGCGGATCGGTCAGGCTGTGGCGGCCGGTTTCGATATGGCCCGCGAAGCGGCGCAGGAAGCCGTCGCCGGCGTCCGTGGTGAGGCGCACGTCGAACCACTGGCTGGTCGCGCTCAGGTCCCAGCTGTCCTGCTGCGAGGCGCCGGGCGCGAGATGGTAGGTGCGCGCGTCGGCGCTGTCGTAGCCGTTGGCGGCGTACATCACGCACGCCTGCTTGCCCTGGTTGACCAGCGTCAGCAGCAGCTTGCCGTTGGTGATGTCGTAGCAGGCCGCCACCTCGGGCCCGGCCTGCCCGAGCTTGCCGCGGAACTGGTTGAGGAAGCCGTTGGGGCCGTAGACGGAGAGATCGTAGCGGCCGTCCTGCGCGCCGGCCGGCTGCGGCATCCAGTTGTCGGACAGGCTCTTGCCCGCCTCGACGGTGTACTGCCACACGCCGCCGCCGTTGTTGAGCGCGTCGAAGGTGGCGGGCGGGAACACCGTGTCGTCCTGGTCGTGCGGCTTGTCCGGCTCGGCGTAACTGGTGCCGCCGTTGGCATAGACGATGAAGCCCGCGCCGGCCGCGCCGGTGTTGGCGAAATCGATCCAGAAGCGCTTGCCGTCGGCATCCGCGCGGCCATGCGCGAACAGCTCGTAGGGCAGGGCGCGCGCGCGGCGCTGGCCGACCTCCTGCACCGGGCGCGTGGGCGCGGACGGCACCGCCGGGCTCGGACGGGTGCGGGCCGCGTCGGCGTCCGCCTTGTAGTACGTGGTGTTGGGCAGGTCGGTGGGCAGGTCGCCGTTGGGCTTGGTGAAATCGAAGGCCGAGGTCAGGTCGCCGCAGACCGCGCGGCGCCACGGCGAGATGTACTCGCACGGCACGCCGAAGCGCGCCTCGATGAAGCGCAGCACCGAGGTGTGGTCGAACACCTGCGAGCACACCCAGCCGCCCTTGCTCCACGGCGACACCACCATCATCGGCACGCGCGGCCCCAGGCCGATCGGCACGCCGTTGTAGTTTTCCTCGTCCACCGACACCGTGCTCTGGCCCTGGTAGCCGTACATGGCGGTGTTGACCGGCGGCACGTAGGCCGGCATGTGGTCGAAGAAACCGTCGTTCTCGTCGTAGTTGATGATGAACACGGTCTTGGCCCACACCTCGGGATTCGAGGTCAGCGCCTTGAGCAGCTTGTCCACCAGCGCCTGGCCGGCCGCCGGCGAGGCGTCCGGATGCTCGCAGTAGGCATCCGGGCAGATGATCCACGACACCTGCGGCAGCGTGCCGTTCTGCACGTCCTGGGCGATGGCGTTGGCCAGCTCCTCGTCGTAGGCGGCCTCGTTCGAGGCCAGCTTGTTGCCCACGTAGGCGCGCCCGCGGCGGTACTCGTCGGACTGCTTGTCGAGCTTGCGGAAGGTCTTGTGGAAGGCGACGGAGTTGCAGCCGTAGTTGGAATACGCCTGGTACACGCGCCAGTCGATCTTCTTTTCCTGCAGCCGCTCGGCGTAGCACTTCCAGGTCAGCCCTTCCCAGGCCTCGTCGAGGTCCATGTTGGCGGTCCAGTTGTTGTCCAGCTCCTGGCCCTTGAGGCGCTTCCGGGTGCCGGCCTGGTAGCCGCTCATGGTGTAGACGCTGGCGCCGCTGGTGTAGTACTGGCGGTTGGGCTCGGTGTTGGCGAAGATCGAGCAATGGTTGGCGTCGCAGATGGTGAAGGCGCTGGCCAGCTGGTAGTAGAACGGCAGGTCCTTGCGCGCATCGTAGTAGCCCATCGACATGCGGCTCTTCAGCGGCACCCAGGCGTCCCAGTGCTTCCAGATGCCTTGCTCGAGCTTCCAGTTGTGGTCCGTGCCGCCGAGATGCTGCGCGTTGGTCGTGGTGGTGTCCAGGCGGAACGGCAGCACGTACTTCTGCTGCGCCTGCAGCACCGGATCGCTCTCGTACCACTGGCTCGTCTTCGGCCAGTTCGCGTAACCCACGTTGGCATAGCCGGTGCGCGCATCCGCGTTGCGCCCGGCCGGCTGATACCACACCGGCCTGCCGCTGCGCAGCGGCACCGGCTTCGGATCACCGAAGCCGCGCACGCCGTTCATGGTGCCGAAGTAATGGTCGAACGAGCGGTTCTCCTGCATCAGCACCACGATGTGCTCCACATCCTGGAGCGTGCCGGTGCGGCGGTTGGCGGAAATGGCCAGCGCGTCGCGGATGCTTTGCGGCAGCACCATCGAAGCGGCGGCGGCACCCGCCGAAGCGGCTCCGAACTTCAGAAACTGGCGACGACTCTTCAGGGACTTCGAGGACATGTGACGGCGATCCGGTGAGCTGGCTTATTTCGGGCTGACGGCAGGCGCGCAGCGGATGACCGCATCGGCCGCGGGCGCCTGCGGCGCGGGGGCCGCGGGCGTGGCAACAGTGTTCGCGCCGTCGTCGCCGCCGCCGCAAGCGGACAGGCACGACAACGTCATCAGCAACGCAAGCAGGGTCTTGGACATGGAATGGAAAGCGCGGCCCGCGCGGGCATGGGCGAACGGAAGCCGGCACGCCGACGGCCAGGAGGAAGCGCTAGGGATGGGACGGGAGCGGATTGTGGCGGGTACGTATTACGGGGGCGTGAATGAACGTATCAATACATTTTGGATTGGGGGTGGGGATTTTCTTGTTCGGGCTTTTGTGGGCCTGGCGGCTCGGGCTTGATTGGTGGTTTGGGCTTTGGGTCCTTGTTCGGACTTTCGTGGGCCTTGAGGCTCGAACTTGATTGGTGGCTTGAGCTTTGGGTCCTTGTTCGGGCTTTCGTGGGCCTTGAGGCTCGAACTTGATTGGTGGCTTGAGCTTAGGGTCCTTGTTCGGACTTTCGTGGGCCTTGAGGCTCGAGCGGTTTTGGTGGTTCGGGCTTGGTGAAGATCGTTACTTTTCTTTGTCTCGACAAAGAAAAGTAACCAAAAGAAAACGACCCCTTGCAGGGGGGCTGGGCGCTCAGACTTTATTTCTGGTGCTGGTTTCGTGGTGCGGGCGCTGGCTTCGATGAGACTGCTGACGCTACCGGTTTGCTTGCCTGCGGCATCGCGAATGGCGTTCGATTCGTGGTGGCGCTGCATGATGGCGTTGGCCCAGGCCCTTCGGGCTGCTGCCGCGACCGAGGTAGATGGGCACGTCATGGGAGCGACACTGGTTTCGTGGTGGGCGCGGTGGCCCCGGCTTGAAATGCGTCCGGCACGAGAACGCTCAACGCGAGCCGAAACCCGACACACCCGCGCCGGGTCCACCATGCCCACCACGAAACCATGAGGGTGCTATGTCGTGGTGGCTCGCGCCGGTAACGGCAGATGGCCGAACCAGCAGTACGCTCGCCATCATAGGTCTGACCACGAAACCAACACCACCAGCAGAATCGTGGCCGCCCGCACCGGTGCCGGCAGGATGCCAGCAGAACCACAAACCCCACGACGAAACCAGAAACACTAGAAACCCCAACGTTTCTGCCCCTGCCGGCCAGGCAGTCCGCTTTCTTGGCCTACTTTCTTTTCGGACAAAAGAAAGTAGGTCGCTCCGGAGGAGCGAAAGCCTTTGACTTTGACTTTGACTTTGACCTTAACGTTAAGCAGCCGACTTCGAAGCCAAATCCCTTGAAGCCGAAGTCAAAGCCGACTCTAAAGAAATCAAATACCCCCCCAATCCTATTCCCCTCCCGGCACAGGATACTTCCCCGCATTCACCACCATCTTCGCCTTCACCGCCGCATCCAGATCCACCCCCAACACATTCAGCAACTGCGACAGATAAATCGCAATATCCGCCAGCTCCTGCTCCACATGCTCCCGCTCGTCGGTCGCCATGATCCCGCGCGATTCCTCCTCGGTCTTCCACTGGAAAATCTCCACCAGCTCGGCCGCTTCCACGCTCAGCGCCATCGCCAGATTCTTGGGGCTGTGGTATTTCCCCCAGCCGCGGGCTTCGCCGAATTCGTGCGCGGCGCGCTGGAGGTTCTTGGTGTCGATCAGGGTCATGATGGTCTGCGATGCAATGGAACGAACGCTATTGAACCACGGTGCCGCGCCGCGGGCCGCGCTTAGCATGGCTTCTGCGCAAGCCGTGCGCAGATCCGCTACGATAGCGCCTCCCGAAAAAATAAAACAGGCGACAAGTTCAGATGGCGACCTCGGCAAACTGGCCACGGCTCGAAAGCGATATCCTGTCCTGCATGCCTCCCCAGGCGGAGGCGCGCATCTTCTCCGGGGAGCTGCTGTCCCGCGTGCAGGCGAAGTATGGCGAGCAGGCGCCGGGGCGCGACACCGTGATCCGCGCGCTGGACCGCCTGTGCGAGGAAGGCCTGGTCGGCAAGGAAGGACGCTCGCGCGACAAGAAATGGTGGCGCACCGGCAAGAAGGCGGTCTCGGGCATGGCGCGCCGGCCGCCGCTGGAGCTGGCCATCGCGCTGCTCACGCTGCAACGGCATGCGCCCAATCATCTCCCGAGCCACGTCATCAGCCAGCTCGAGGATTATTTCGTCGGCGCCGCCAGGGTGCTGCAGGAAAGCCCGGTGGACCCGGCGCTGGCCACCGCGCGCGCGTGGGCGGCCAAGACGGTGCGCATCGACGCCGGTTATCCGCTGCGCTCGCCGCCGATCCGCGAGGACATCCTCAACGCCGTGCGGCGCGCGCTCTATGCCACCCAGGTCCTGTCGGTCTGCTACCGCAATTCCCGGCTCGACAGCGAGGAGCCCGCCGCGTTCAACGTGGTGCCGCTGGCGCTGGTCGAGCGCGGGCCGGTGCTTTACCTAGTGGCGAGCCGCGAGCGCAGCGACGGCAGCTTCAAGCGCTACCAGCTGCGGCTGGACCGCTTCGTCCAGGCCACCTGCACCGAGGTGGCCGGCAGGGCCGACCCGGACTTCGACCTAGACGCCTACGTCCTGCACAACCAGTTCTTCTCGTTCTTCCCCGAGGCGCCGGTGCGCGTGGAACTGCGCGTCAGGGAAGACGGCGAGATCAAGAACCTGTTCCGCGAGCAGAAGCTGGCCGACGACCAGGAGATCGTCGAGGAGGAGGGCGGCTTCCGCCTCACCGCCACGGTCATTCCCTCGGTGGAGTTCCGCAACCTGCTGATGGAGCGCTCGGCCCGCGTCGAGATCCTGTCGCCGGCGCACCTGCGCAGGGAGATCGCCGGGAACCTGTCGCAGGCGTGCCGCGCCTACGCGGACGCGCTCGCATCGGCGGCGCCGGAGGCGTCAGGGACATAGGGCGTCATAGCGCCGGCACGCACGGCGCCGGCCACGGATAGGCGATGGTGATGTCGGCCGCGAGGTCGAGCGAGCCGGTGTCGCGCCGGTGCGCGCGGATGCGCTGCAGCAGGTTCGGGTTGAACGAGTCCACGTGGTCCATCACGTGCGTCTGCGCGGCCACCAGCAGGCGCGCGGGCATCGAGTACGAGCGTTCGACCGCCGTCCACAGGACCGAGACGATGCGCCGGGACAGGGCCTCGCGGTCCTGCTCCTGCTCGCGCGCCAGCACGCACAGCGCGTTCATCGACGCCAGCTCGTGAAACCCCGTGCGCCGGCCCGCGCCGGGCGCCAGCAGCGGCTCGATGGCGGTGCGCGCGAGGATGTCCAGCGCCGCGGCCAGGCTGCGCTCGCCGGCCAGCACCCAGCAGCCGTCGCGCTCGGGCGGCAGGTGCTGGGCCGAGCCCAGCACCAGGGCGATCTCGCTGGTGCCGCGCCGGCGCGCGCGGCGCATGGCGTCGACCGGGCCCATCGCGTTCCAGCGCGCGCCGCCGAACACGCCGCTCAGGCGCGTGGCATCCACGAGGTGGATGACCAGGTCGGGCCGCGGCCGGGCCTGCTCGTCCAGCGTCCACGCCAGCCGGCCCTCCAGCGACGGCAGGTCGAGCAGCAGGCCCGCGGCCTCCTGCTCGGAGAAGCCCCAGCGGCGCAGCAGCACGCGCTGCGGCCGGACCTGCGAGGTGGCGATGGCGGTGCCGGAAACGGTTCCGGGAATCGTGACGAATTGCATGGCTTGCCCTCCTGTTCTGCCGAGGAGTGCAGTGTCGCCACGCATCTGCGCATCCGGTGCGCAGATGCGGCACCGGCATGCAATCCGTCGCGGGAGGCGGGCAACGGGATGCCGTGCCCGCTCTCCCGCGCCGCCCCGGAGAACCTACAGCCGGTCGTACAGCAAACCCGCCGCGCGCTCGGACAGCACCAGCACCAGCTTCATCGTCGCCCGCGTCGCGCCGACGAACAGCCGGCGGATCTCCTTCTCGCCGAGCGTCTCGAAATCGATCTCGGCGAACACGATGGCGGGCGCGGACTGTCCCTTGAAGCGGAACACCGATTCCGCCAGCACGTCGCCCTGCGAGTAGACCGGCTGGCCCTGCGCGTCGTAGGCGCCGGTAAACGAGCGCAGCCGGTTCGGGCCGAGCTGGTCGTAGCCGAGCAGGCGGGAATTGTCGCGCCCGCGGTAGCTCAGCAGCACCACGTCCTCCTGCCGGAAGCCGTCGGAGTAGCACAGGCGCAGGCCGTCCTTGACGCGGTCGAGCAGCTCATGGTCCTGGTACACCAGGAATTCCACCTCCGCCGTGGCGATGGGCGCGGTGGCCTCGATCTCCACCTCGGGCGGCAGCAGCGGCTGCAGCAGCTTCACCACCGGGCGCGGGCTGCGGAAGTTGCTGCGCGCGCGCAGGCGCACCCAGCCCGGCAGCTCGGCCGGCGGGTGGCCGTACAGGTTCTGCATCGGGTCTTCCAGCCACAGCGCGCGCGCCGCCGGGCCCGCGTGCCGCAGCACCAGGTCGCGCCAGTGCGGCGCGAAGTCCTGGCCTTCGTCCACGATCAGCGTGTCGAAGACGAATTCGCCGGGCACCGCGAGCCGCGCCACGTCGTCCACCAGCTTCGTGAACGCATCGGGCTGCGTGAAGTCCGGCACGCCGCCGTGATGGCGCAGCAGCGCTTCGCACAGCATGTGGAACGTGCAGGCCAGCCCGCCCGGCGGCACGATGCGCGCGAAGTGGTCGGCCAGCGGGCGGTTGAAGCAGACGTAGAGCGGGCGCCGCCCGCGCGCGATCGCGTCGCGGTACTCGGCCAGCGCGAGCTGGGTCTTGCCCGAGCCCGCGGTACCGGTCACGCGCAGGCGGAACGGCTCGATGTCGAGCTGCCGCGCCCAGTGCGACAGGCCGCCGGACACGCGCGTCACCAGCGTGCGCGCCTGGCCGATCAGCGCGCTGACGTCGGTGTCGAGCTCGATGGTGTCGCACAGGAAGCGATGGATCCGCTCGGCCACCGGCGCGTCCTCGCCCGGCGGCAGGATCGCCCGGATGATGGCGCACAGCTGCGCGCGCCGGCCCGCGTCGACGATGCGCTGCGGCGACAGCCCCGCCGTGACCGGATTGCGCACCGTGTAGTCCGGGCAGTACAGCAGGTGCTCGATGAACACCGGCTGGCCGCCCAGGCTGCGCATCAGCTTGCCGCGCAGGCCGTCCGCGGTGCGGCCCATCTGCACCGAGACCACGCGCGAGCGCGTGCCGTAGTGCTTGACCAGCCCCTCGGGCGTCTCGTCGAGGAAGCCGCTCTTCTGCTCGATGATGAGCAGCTGCCCCGCGCGGTTCACCACCACGAAATCGATCTCGCCGTAGATGGCGTGCACGTGCGCCACGTTGGTCCAGTGCACCGAGTGGTAGACCGTATAGCCGTCCGGCAGCCCGGCCGCCAGCACCGCGAGCGTCTCCAGCTCGCGCTGGGCGGGGCCGCTGGCCTCCAGGGTTTCCCAGCCGTCGGGAATGATGCGCGCCACGGGAATGCTCCGTCGTCTCTTGGAAAGAGCACGAGAATACCCGAGCGGCCGCCACGCAGCCATCGCGGCGTGCGGCACAATGGCGGCACGATGGCAGCACAAAGGCGGCGTCCCCTGCCGGCACGACAGGACAGAAAGACCATGCGCTTATTATCGAAATCCAAACTGATGGCCTTCCGGCAATGCCCGAAGCGGCTCTGGCTGGAAATCCACCGCCCGGCGCTGCGCAGCGATTCGGCCGCGACCGAGGCGAGCTTCGCGATCGGGCACCAGGTCGGCGAGATCGCGCGCCGGCTCTATGACCCGCGCGGCACCGGCGCGCTGGTGGATGCGCAGGCGGAAGGCTTCGAGGCCGCCTTCGCGCGCAGCCAGGACCTGCTCGGCAGCGCGGCGCCGGTGTTCGAGGCGGGCTTTCGCGCCGAGGGCGCGCTGGCGTTCGCCGACGTCATGCTGCCGGACGGCGCCGGCGCGGCGCGCACCTGGCGCATGGTCGAGGTCAAGTCATCCACCAGCGTGAAGGACTACCACCTCGACGACACCGCCGTGCAGGCCTTCGTGGCGACGCGCGCGGGCGTGCCGCTCAGCGGCATCGCGCTGGCGCACATCGACAGCCAGTGGGTCTATCCGGGCGGCGGCGACTACCGCGGCCTGCTGGCCGAGGCCGACGTCTCCGAACAGGCCTTCGCGCGCGCCGGCGAGGTCCAGGACTGGATCGCGCAGGCGCAGGCCGTCGCCGCGCGGGCCGGCGAGCCGGAGCAGGCCACCGGCCGGCACTGCGGCACGCCCTACGAATGCGGCTTCCTCGACCATTGCCGCGGCCAGGAGCCGGCGGCGCAGTATCCGGTGCGGTGGCTGCCCCGCATTCAGGCCAGGGCGCTCAAGGCGCTGATCGAAGAGGACGGCGTGGCCGACATGCGCGACGTGCCGGACCGCCTGCTCAACGACCGGCAGCGCCGCGTGAAGGCGCACACGCTGTCCGGCGAGGTCTTCTTCGACGCCGCCGGCGCCGCGGCCGAGCTCGCCGCGCACAAGCTGCCGGCCTTTTTCCTGGACTTCGAGACGATCCAGTTCGCGGTGCCGGTCTGGCCCGGCACGCGGCCGTACCAGCAACTGCCGTTCCAGTTCAGCCTGCACCGGCTGTCGCGCACGGGCAAGCTGGAGCACCGGTCGTTCCTCGACCTGTCCGGCGACGATCCCTCGCTCGCGTTCGCGCGGGCGCTGGTGGCCGGCTGCGGGCAGGCCGGCCCGGTCTTCGTCTACAACGCCGCCTTCGAGACCGCGCGCATGCGCGAGCTCGCCGCGCGCTTCGCGGCGCTGGAAGCGCCGCTGCTGGCCATCTGCGCGCGCGTGGTGGACCTGCTCCCGGTTGCCCAGCAGTACTACTACCACCCGGACCAGCAGGGCAGCTGGAGCATCAAGAAGGTGCTGCCGGCCATCGCGCCCGACCTGCGCTACGACGCGCTGGACGGCGTGCAGGACGGCGGCATGGCCATGAGCGCCTACCAGGAAGCCATCGCGCCCGGCACCGCGCCCGCGCGCAAGGCGCAGATCGGGCGGCAGCTCACGGACTACTGCGGCCTCGACACGCTGGCCATGATCCGGCTCTGGCAGTTCTTCACGGGCCGCGGCGACACGGCGGGCTAGGGCGCGCCGGCCACGCTCATCGCGCTCATCGCACTCACCGCGCCCACCGCATTCACAGGCGGCCGAGCAGCGCCGGCATCTGCGCGACCAGGTACAGCACCGCGCCGATCAGCCCGCCCACCAGCGTGCCGTTCATGCGGATGTACTGCAGGTCGCGCCCCACGCTGAGCTCGATCTGGCGCGCCATCTCGCGCGCGTCCCAGCCGCGCACGGTGCTACTGATATGGCGCGTGACGAATTCCGCGAAGTCCGGCGCCATGCCGCGCGCGGCTTCGCGCAGATGGTCGTTGAGCGAGGCGCGCAGCGACGGGCTGCGCGCCAGCTCGGCGCCGATCCAGTGGCCGGCTTCCATGACCTTGCGGTGGACCACGGAATCCGCGCGCGCGAGGTCCTGCTTGAGCCAGCCGCGCCAGTCCGCCCACAGGCTGCCGAGGTAGGCGTTGAGCGCGCTGTCGCCCTGGAGCTGCTGCCGGATCCGGTCGGCCCGGGCGTGAAAGGCCGGGTCGTCCTTGAGGCGCGCGATCAGCGTGGCCACGGCGTCGTCGAACGCGCGGCGCAACTGGTGCGTGGTGTCCGCCTCCACCTGCCCCAGCACGCGGCCCAGCGCCGCGGCGACGAGATCGGCGCCGTTGCTGCCGATCCACTCCGTGGGCAGGATCCGCTCCTTCTTCGGATGCTCGCTCTTGAGCCATTCCACGATGCGCTCGGCGATGAACGCGCGCGTGCCGGGCTCGTTGAGCAGCCGGATCAGCTGCGCCAGCGAGGCGTCGAGCAGCGCCTGGTGGCGACCGTTCTCGGTCAGGCTCTCGAGGATGGTGGCGGCCGAGCGCGACAGGTCCACCTTGCCGATCATGGCGTGCGCCGCGTGGCGGATCGCGGCCTGGATGTCCCGCTCGTCCATCAGGTCCAGCGCGGTGCCGGCCACCTTCGCCACCACGTCGCCGATCTCGCGCGTGTTGCCGGGCGCGGCCAGCCATTGCGCCACCGCCTGCGCGGGATTGTGCCGGTCGATCAGCGCGACCACCGACGGCACGTCGAGGAACTTGTCGCGCACGAAGGCGGCGAGGCCGTCGGCGATGTCGTCCTTCTTGCGCGCGACGATGTTGGTGTGCCCGGCCAGCCCCGGCAGCGGAATGCGGCGGAACAGCGCCGCCACCGCGAACCAGTCGGCCAGCCCGCCGACCATCGCGGCCTCCGACGCGGCGCGCACCCAGCCGGCGGCGAAGCCGTGCGGCACGAACAGGGTGGCGATGAAGACCGCGAAGGCGAACAGCAGGAATGCCAGCGCCTTGCGCTTGGCGATGCGGAGTTCAGTGTCTTGCTGCATGCGTGGCGAGGTAGTCGAGGCGTGGATGGAGGATAACTTGCCCGGAACGGGCCGGCACAGTCTGTCCGCGTATCTGCGCACGCGATGCGCAGATACGCGGACAGACTTCCGCGAAGCCGGCGCGATCCCCCCCGAAAGCAGGACTCCATTTTTGCGGGCCGCTGCCGATAGTAGGTCACTTGACGTTCGCATCGCGCCCCGGCGGCAGAACCGGGGCCGGCACGGGCGGCGCGGGCGGGCTACGCCCGGATGCCGCGCAATACATGGGGAACACGCTTTGAACGAGAACACCACCGGGGGCGGGCGGCTGGCGGCGCCCGAACGCGGCCCCCGCCCGGGCGCGCCGGACGACGGCGCGCGCTTCGCCGCGCGCGCGCCGCGCTTCCGGCTCGGCGCCGACGTCATCCTGTCCGACGCCACGGCGCTGCGCCTTGCCGAATGCCTGACCAAGCTGCGCCACCGCAAGACCATCTACGTCGACTGGGACTTCGGCGCCGTGGACCCGCTCGGCCTGAGCACCATCCTCAACTTCTACGGCCCGCCCGGCACCGGCAAGACGCTCGCGGCCGAGGCGCTGGCGGGCACGCTGGACCTGCCGTTCATGTCGCTGGGCATCGCCGAGCTGGAAAGCAAGTTCATGGGCGAGACCGCGAAGAACATCCAGGCCGCGTTCGACGCCGCGCGCGCGGCCGGCGCGCTGCTGTTCTTCGACGAGGCCGACACCCTGCTCGGCAAGCGCCTGTCCTCGGTGACGCAGGGCGTGGACAACGAAGTCAACGCCATGCGCTCCACGCTGCTGATCGAACTGGAGCGCTTCGACGGCGTGGCGGTCTTCGCCACCAACTTCGCCAAGAACTACGACGAGGCGTTCCGCAGCCGCATCGGCTATCACGTGCACTTCGACCTGCCCGACCTCGACGCGCGCCAGCGCCTGTGGTCGCGCATGCTGGTCGCGGGCATCCCGCTGCGGGACCCGCGCGAGCCCCTGCTGGCGCGCTGCGCCGCGCTCAGCGACGGCTTCTCCGGCCGCGAGATCCGCACCTGCATGCGGCTGGCGCTGCCCAAGGCGCTGCACGAGGCCGAGCGGCACGGCCAGCCGCCCGGCCTGGCGCTGGCGCACCTCGAAGCCGCCATCGGCGAGGTGCGCAAGGCCGGCGACGAGGTAGCCGGTTCACCGGAACACCGCCGCGGGCCCGCGGCCGACTCCGCAACGACCCGGCGGCTGCTGGGCGTCGACTAACAGGAAAAGAGGGAATCATGGGGCTGTTTTCATTTGCAAGATCGGTCGGGAACGCCTTCGTCTCGGCCGCCAGGAGCGTCTACGACACGGCGCGGAACATCGCCGTGAAGGCCATCGACTGGCTGGCCGACGAAGCCGAGACCTTCGTGGGCACGGTCAAGGAAACCTGGCGCAAGGTGCGCCCGGTGCTGCAGCGGATCAAGCCGTACTTCGCGGTGGCGGCGACCGCGGCGAAGAATGCGGGCTTCCCCTGGCTCAGCGCCGCCATCGTGGCGGTCGACACCGCGCTGACCGCGCTGATGAAGCTCGAGAACAGCCCGGTCCTGCAAAAGCTGGAGAAAGCCATCAACTGGGCAATCCAGCGCGCGCGCGAGCTGCGCAAGAAGATGAACGCCGAGGAAGAGGCGCAGGCCCGCCGGCACAAGAAGACCTTCGAGGAAGCGCGCTCGCGCCTGCCCGAGGCGGCGCAGCACGGGCTCGACCTCGCCGCGCTGGTCAACGACTACGTGCTGGCCACCGCCGGCGTCGACAACCTGCTCGAAGCGGGCGAGCTGCAGAGCTTCGACCACTACCTGCGCCTGCGCGCCACGCAGAAGCTGCTCAGGTCCGCCGAGCACAAGCTGGAGAAAGCGCGCGACATCGCCGACATCTCGGCCGACGACGTCTTCCTCGTCAAGGTCGCGTCGGACCTGATCGCGCCCGAGCCGACGCTGTCGGCGGCCGACACCGACAGGCTCGACGCCATCATCGCCGCACGCCACGGCAAGAAGCTGCTGCCCTTCGTGTTCGAGGAACTGACCAAGGCCTGGGACGTCGCCCTGCAGGCCGACGAGAAGCAGTGGCAGGCGGACAACCAGCGCCTGGCCAGGGAGCAGGTGCTGCTGCGCCGCCTGGAGACCGCCCGGAAGCTCGGCGATCTCGCGCCCGACGAGGCCGCCATGCTGGCCGAGCTCCAGTCCACCGTGCCCGCGCTCAAGGCGCAGGCCGACAGCCTGGCCAAGCGCAACCGCGAGCGGCGCAACTACGTCTACGCCAGCGAAGGCTTCATGCAGATGCTGGAGAAGAGCGAGGAGCAACTCGCCAGCGAGGACCGCGCCTATCTGCTGCGCCAGGGCAGCGAGGTCGGGACGATCCTGATCGACTGCGCGCAGAACGGCAAGGCCTGGGAGGCACTGAGCGAAGACCAGCAGATGCTGATCATCGACTTCGCCAACATCTTCGAGGAAGAATGCCGCGCGCGCAGCGGCGAACTGGAGGTCGAGAGCCGTGCTTGAACAGATCCTGCACTTCATCCTGCCGCAGGTCCTCCCGCCGGAGTGGCTGCAGATCGGCTTTTTCACCGTCATCTTCGTGGCGGTGATCCATGCATGGCGCGGCGTGCGCCGGCATGCGACGCCCGACAACTGGGCGAGGAACTGGCACCGCGAGGTCGACGGCAAGGCGGGAAATGAAACGGGCAGCGACGCCGGCCAGCTGGACGTCGAGCACGGCTCCGTCAACGACCTCAGCGCCGCCGTGGCGACGCCGCAGGAAAAGCTCGCCGACATCCTGCCCGGCATGCTGCTGATCGTGGGCCTGCTCGGGACGTTCGTCGGCCTGGGCCTGGCGCTCGACAAGGCGTCCGTGATCCTGTCGCAGGCCACCGGCAGCGGCGGCATGGACAGCATGATGGACAACCTGATGTCGATGATGCACGGCCTCGGTTCCAAGTTCAAGACGTCGACCTGGGGCATCCTGGCGTTCCTGACGCTGAAGATCTACTGCAGCCGCAACGGCTTCGAGGAGCGCCGCCTGAACTGGTGCATCGGCAAGATGAAGACCGAGGTGGACCGCCGGCGCAAGGAGGCCCGCGAGCTGCAGGTCGCGGACAACCGGCAGCTGGTCGACGCCATCGGCGCGCTGGGCGCCGTGCTGCGTGACAACGCCGCGCAGCAGGCGCAGGACGGCGCGCAGCGCCACGCGCAGCAGCTAGAAGCGCTGGCGGCGCTGCGCGCGGGCCTGAAGGCGCAGACCGCGCAGGGCACGCAGCAACTGGCGAAGATGGACGAGCTGGTGGTCCACAACGAATCCACGCGCCACGCCATCGAGACGTTCGTCGACGGCGTGTCCGCCAACATCACGGCGATGGCGGAGGCCTCGGCGAACATGGCCAGCGCCGCCGTCATGGCCGGGCGCTCGACCGCCGAGCTGCAGGCCGCGATCTCCGAGTTCCGCGTCAGCGTGGCGGAAGTCCTGGACGACATGAAGTCCGACCTCGGCCAGACCATCGCCGACATGTCCGGCCGCTTCGCCGAGAACATGGCGGTCATCTCGGAGAAGATGTCCGACGCCACCGGCGACATCTCGCGCTCCATCACGACGCTGTCGACGAGCGTCGACACCACCCTGAAGTCCGTCGAGGCGGCCGTCGGCCAGTCGCTGTCGACGCAGCAGAAGGCGCACGGCATCTTCGTCGAGTCCAGCGACACGCTCAACGTCAACGTGCAGGCCATGACCAATCTCGTGGAGGACCTGCGCGAGAAGATCGTCTCCGGGCTCAAGTCCGTGTCCGAGAGCGTGCGCCGCACCGCCGAGCTTGGCGGGCACTACGAACGGATCGCCGACGTCAGCAAGAACGTCACCGGCACGCTCGAAGCCGCCGCCGCGACGATCAGGCAGGCCGCCACGGCGAACAAGGAAGACCGTACCCGCCGCGACATGCTGGCGGCGCTGCACAGCATCGACAACCGGCTCGACACCGCCGTGATCCAGATGACGAAACCGCCCGCGAGCGAGCGCCGCGCGCGCGGCGGCCGCGCCGACGCCTGAAGCCGCACGCCATGAAAGAGAAGCCGAATGAATGGGTGGCCATCGCCGACCTGATGGCCGGCGTGATGGCGGTGGTGATGCTGCTGCTGGTGCTGTCGGTGGTGCAGAAGCAATATGCCGACGTGCGCCACAAGGCCGAGATGGAGCAGGGCTCGGCGGCGCAGCGCAAGCATATCGCGCAGATGCTGCAGGACATGAAGGCCGCGTTCGCGCAGCAGGGCGCCGAAGGGCTGGTGTCGATCGACGCGCAGGCCGGCAAGGTGGTCCTGCGCGACAACGTGTTCGCGCGCGGCAGCGCCTGCATCACGCCGGAAGCCAGGGCGGCGTTCGCGCAGGTCGAGGACAAGATCTCGGCCTACCTCGACAGCATGCCGGGCGGCCAGATCTACGTCGAGGGGCACACCGACAACCTGCAGGTCGCCCGCCCCGTCACCGACTTCAGCCACTTCTGCACGGTCTACGACGACAACTACACGCTGTCGGCCGCCCGCGCGCGCGAGGCCCGGCGCCTGCTGATCGGCAAGCTCGACGCGCAGGTCGCCAAGCGCGTGGTGGTGGCCGGCTTCGGCGACTCGCATCCGCTCGCGAACGTGCCGCCCGAGGACGCGCGCAACCGGCGCGTGGAAGTCCGCTTCGTCGCGCAGCAGAACGGCTGAGCCGCGCGGCGGACCGAGGCGGGCGGCGCGGCCCGCGCGCGGCGCCTGCCGCTTATATCGCTTGTCGCCTAGCGCAGCAGGATCAGCTGCGGCACCGCATCGGCGCCGCTCCACACGATCGCGTTCTGGCAGTGGCGCGCGCCGAGCGCCCGGGCCGCGTCCAGCGCCAGCCCGAGCACCAGCAGGCTCTCCTCGCCCGGCCAGCTGCCCGACGGATGCTGGCCGATGCCCTCGATCGCATGCAGGCCCCGTTGCGCCAGCTCGCGCGCCAGCGCCTGCTGGCGCGCCGCGTTGGCGGCCGGCTCCGGCTCCGGCCGGCTGTGCGGGTTCCACGCCGTCACGAACGCGCTGCAGTCCACGCCCGCCGCCGCGTGCAGCGCGGCCAGCGCGGGGCTGGCCTCGCCGATCGCCAGCGTGAGCGGCGCATCGCCGCGCACGTGATAGCGCGTCTCCAGGTAGGCCTGGATGAGCGCGGGGTCGATGCTGGAGCCGTGAAGCAAGAAACCCTCCGTGAAATGACTGCGGCATGCGCGCGCGCGTCCGGCCGGCCACGGCGCGCCGCGGGCGCAGGCCGGCGGGCTCGCACTCGGGCGGGACGGTCCGGACTGGAACGAGGCGGTCGGTAGCGTCGGCGGGACGGTGGCGCGCGCCGGGCGGCGCGCCCGAAACTAAATCGTACTTATCCGTGCAAGCAGCGTATGCTCGGCGGAGAAAGGAGATCATCATGTCTCAGAACAATGCGATCTACAAGGGGTTCAAGGTGTCCGCCATCGTGCGCCGCGCCCCCGGCGGCGGCCACGGCGCCACGCCGGTGCCCGCCGGCTTCCTCGCCACCGTCACCATCACGCAGGTCAGCCGCGACAGCGGCTCGCTGCGGCTGGTGCCGCCGCTGGAGCAGCAAAGCGGGCGCACGCCGCACGACGCCATCGCGCTGGCAGTGACCCATGCGCGCGCCGTCATCGACGGCATGTCCACCTCGGTCGCGCACAAGTAGCAGTGCCGGGCCGCCGTCCCGGCGGCGCCACGCCGGCCCGCGGCGCGGCCACGGCAAGCGCGCGCGCCGGCAGGGAAACGCCATCGGTGTTATCATCCGCCATCTTGCCGATGCGCCAGCGTGCGTCGATGCAAGCTCGCCGACAGGCCCTGGCGCCTGGCGGACACGTCACCGCGATAGCAGGCGAACTTACCGCCGCGGTGGCCCACCAGCCGGGCAAGGCACCCGGCAAAACCAGGGCGATACGCGCCCCTCACCCATCCGACCCGCGGCACACAAGGCCGCTCCGCAGCGCCACGCAGGGCTATCCGCGTGTGCCGGCTGCGCAGGCACGGTCCACCTTCGCCGGCCCCTTTTTCCGCGCACCCGCGCGGCCATCGGCGGCGCCCGGCAAATCCGCAGAACAACCCATGCGGCGAGCGATCACCGAAAGAACACGTCGCGCACAGTGAGTGCATCCGGCGCGCCCCGGACCGTCCGCCCAGATCAGGACATACCTTGCAGCACAATCCGTCTCCGTACACCGTGTCGGTGTACCCCATCGAGCAGCAACCCGGCGTGTGGTTCGCCACGTACATGATCAGCGAATACCGCAGCGGCGCCGAGCGCGTCGTCGCCAACGTCACCATGCGCCACGCCACCCACGGCACCGAAGCCCAGGCCAAGCAGGCCGCCCGCTTTGCCGCCGAACGCGCCGCCGCGGGCATGCGCCTGCAGTGAACGCCACGGCGCGCGCGGCCGGCGCATGGCGCCGCGCCCGCACGCCACCCAACCTAGAGAGGCATCATCCTTGGCAAAAGAAGAACTGGTGGAATTCGGCGGCAAAGTCTCGGAAGTGCTCCCGGACAGCCGCTTTCGCGTGATCCTGGAAAACGGCTTCGAAGTCTGGGCGTACTCGTCCGGGCGGCTCAAGAAGAACCGCATCCGCATCCTGGCGGGCGACCGCGTCACGCTGGAGATGTCGCCATACGACCTCACCAAGGGCCGCATCAACTACCGCCACAAGTTCTGACGCCAGCGCGCGGGACCCGCGCGCGCGCCGCGGCGCCGGCATCCGCGGCCGGTGCGCCTCCCCGGCATCATCAACGCATCCACTGAAGGAGCAAAGCATGTCAGTCAGCGAAGAATGGGAAGAAATGCACCTGACCCCGGACGGATGGGTCGCCGGCAGCTACCAGCACGTGCCCGGCCCCGTGGTCACGCGCGCCGCGCCGGCCAACGACGTGCTCACGGTGCGCCGCCACGTCACGGCCACCTACGGCGGCCCCTCGCGCGCCATCGAGGACCGCACGCCGCGCACCGACCGGCTCGAGCTGCTGGAGCAGTTGCTGGACCGCTACGGCAGCCCCGCCTTCAGCGTCTAACAGTCGGCCCCCGCACGCCCGGGCACCGTCCCCGGGCATGGCGGCATTCCCCGCCCTGCCCCGGCCATCCGCGCGCATCGCGCCACGCGGACCGGCGCACGGCAAAAGCGGCGCACGATGGCGCCGCCCTCACTTCTCCATCCCGACCAGGACGCTACAGCGTCGTCACCGATTCGCCTGCGATCAGGCCGTTGATGATGTCCTCGCCGAACTTGACCGCGCCACGGCGCGCAGTGCCGATGTTCTCCCACTCCTCGGTTTCCAGGCGGAACACCTTGGTGCGCTCGCCGCCGGGCCGGTAGCCCTCGCGGCAGATCACCACCGACGCGGTGAAGCTGCGGTCCGGCTTGGCGCGCGGCCACGACTGGGCGGGCTGGACCTTGTAGACCAGCGGATAAAGATCGAAGCCCTTGTAGCTCGCGCTAGGCGTATTGTTCACGTCGTTTGCTCCATGCGGCAGCGTTGCCGTCGGCCGCGCCATCCCGGCGCCAGGGTCAGAACGGAACCAGGCGATCGATCACGATGACGATCACCCCGTCGGCCCCGCTCATCCGGCTGTGCGAGCCCAGCCGTGCGCGCAGGAACGCGTCCAGGCCGCGCTGCAGTTGATATAAGGCGCACTGGTCCGCGTGGCGCAATTGCTCCGCGGCCTCGTGCGCGATTTCGATCTCCACCTTCCTGGCCGACCAGTTGCGGCTGCTGGTATCGGGAATCTGCCAGTTGGCGTTGACCACATGCCGCCGCACCGTCCAGGTACGCACGTCCTGGCCCGTGATCTCGTCGAGCACAGGCTTGATGAAAGCCACCAGGTCCAACATAGGCCCCCTCGCACGGCGCCCCGCCAGGCAGCGGGGCCTGCGCGGCACGCAAGGCGGCAACACGGCACCTGGCCGCGAGCGGGATGCCGGACGGGCTGGCGACGCAAAGCGCCGGGATTGCCCACGTTCCGGCCCAAGTACCCCACTCTACTCCGAAGCGCGCGGCAGCGACGATCTTATTTTGCCGCCGGCGGCGCGCGCCGGCGCGGTCAGCGTCAGCAGCATGTCCGCGTACCAGGCCGAGTTCAGGCCCAGCGCCTCGTCCTCGGCGAGGTCGCGCGTGCCCACGTCGAAGCGCGCCGAATGCACGCCCAGCAGCAGCCACGGCAGGTCATGCCGCTTGCCGCGCGTGCCGCGCATGCGCATCACCACCGGCGCGCCGCTGGTGCCGCGGTGCGTGCGCGCGTCGGTCAGGAAAAAGCCCTGCCCCTGGAAGCGCAGGCCGAACGCCGACGCCACCACCGCCTGCCGCGCCACCGGCAGGTGATGCAGGGCATCGTGGAAACCGAGCGGAAAACCGACGATCAGCAGCGAATCGCCCACCTCCACGTGATCCGAGGTCTGCACCAGGTGGTCCGGCGTGAACGCGCGGTACACCAGGCCCGCCGGCAGCGCGCCGCGCTCCAGCTCCACCACCGCCACGTCCACCGGGCCGCCGCCGTCCTCGCCGATGCGCCAGACCGCCACGCCGTCGCGATACAGCGGAATCGAGAAGCCGATCGAATTGGCCATGTTGCCGGCCTCGCGGTGCAGCTCGATCTCGATGCGGTCCGGATGATGGCCGGAAGGCTCGTCGAAGACCACGTGGCGGCTTGTCACCACGAACAGATGGTTGTCGCGCTCGAAGAAAAATCCGCTGGCATTGGCGATGCCTTGCTGGCCGTCGAAGGACGAAACGCGGACCGCGGAAAGCAGGATGGATTCGACCATAGGTTCCAAGAAAGCAGGACGTTGCACGCCGCGGTGGTTTCGCGCGCGGGCGGGGCGGAGAATCCGGCGCGGGGCCGGGCATGGCCGTGCCGGGGGCGCATGTGGGCATTGTCGCCGCAATCGGGCGCGGCGGGCGGGTTTTACCCGCGGCGGATGCGCGGCGCCGGCGCGCGCGGCAAGCGCATCGGACGACACCGCGGCGCGCGGGACGCGCCATCGGCCACAATCCCGCTCGCGGCCAATGACGACATACGGTCCACGCATCACATATCAAGCGAGGCCATCGCGAGCCGCGGCACATCCGCATCACATCCGCGACGCCACCGCCCGCTCGCGCGGCAACGCCGCCGGGTAGGCGCACGATGCCGTGTCTCTCCAGAATTCGGCATAGGTGTTCCCCGTCTCGACCGTGTAGTGGATCATCTTGGTCCGGATCCGCCCATGCGCGATCTGGAACGTGTCGATTCCGTCGCGCACCTGGGTGCGCGTGGCCGGATCGAAATAACCCCACTGCTCGGTGACCCAGCCGCTGCGGTCGTTGCCGCGCACGATCGTGTCGACGATGGTGTAGCCCGTGGTCGGCAGCAGCCGGTTCAGCACGCGCGCCGATGCCTCGATGCCCGCGATGCCGCGCAGCGGGCCGCCGCCGCGGCCCTCGGCGACGAGCACGTCGGCGCCGGTCCCCACCAGCGAGAGCTTCAGGTCCGGCGAGTAGTTTCTCTCGATGTCCAGCGCCACGTCGCCCAGGTAGCGCAGCAGGATGTGCTCCCAGTAGACCTCGGCCGGCGAGCGCGCCTCGATGGCCGGATACGCGCCGGCCAGCACGTAGTCCAGCACGTGCGCGGGCGGCTTGCTGCGAAGGTCGCGCACGTTCTGCTCGATCTTGCGGAACTCGCCGCGCAGCCACGAATAGCGCAGATTGGCGCGCGTGTCCCGTTCCACGGCGGGTACGGCCGCGCGCGCGCAGCGGCTCGCCGGACCGCCACCGGTGCCGGCGAAAGACTGTTCACCCTGAGCATCTTTCCACATGATGTTTCACTCCTCGGATCAGCATGAACCGGGAAACGCGGACCGCCGTGTGGCAGGTTCCTCGCGCCCCCTCGCCTGCAAGGAAGCGTACGAATCCAGAGTGAGCCGAAAATGAGAGCGGCCTGAGAGCGGCCGGCAAACTATTGGCATGGCCTATGGACCGGATAACAAACCGGTCTTGGACCTATCGGCCGATTCCCGCCATCCTTGCTCCATCGAATCACGACACACCGATGGAGCAGGACCATGCAAGACATCGTCGACGGCGTACTGAAGTTCCAACGTGACGCCTTCCCGCAGCGCTCGGACCTGTTCAAGCGGCTGGCCAACGGCCAGAGCCCCGCCACGCTGTTCATCGCCTGCTCCGACAGCCGGGTCGTGCCCGAGCTGCTCACGCAGCGCGAGCCAGGCGAGCTGTTCGTCATCCGCAATGCCGGCAACATCGTGCCCGCCTACGGCGTGCAGCCCGGCGGCGTGTCAGCCAGCGTGGAATACGCGGTGGCCGGGCTCAACGTCACCGACATCGTGGTCTGCGGCCATTCCGACTGCGGCGCCATGACCGCCGTGGCCACGTGCCAGTGCCTCGACCACATGCCCGCCGTGAAAGGCTGGCTGCATCACGCGGACGCCGCCAAGGCGGTCAACGAAGCGCGCGAGCACGCGTCCACGCGCGCCCGCGTGGACTCGATGGTGCGCGAGAACGTCATCGCCCAGCTGGCCAACCTCAAGACCCACCCCACCGTGGCGCTCGCGCTCGAACAAGGCCGCATGACGCTGCACGGCTGGGTCTACGACATCGAGACCGGCACGATCGACGCGCTGGACGGCAACACCGGCCAGTTCGTCTCCCTCGCGGCGCATCCCGACGTGGCCGCGACACCCCCGGTCAGGCGCGCGCAGAGCGCCACCACCTGAATGCCCCACCCCGTTTTCCGCCCCCATCCATCCCAAGGAACAGCCATGACCCAATCCCAATACAGCCAGGCCCCGCGCCAGGCCCTGAGCGACCGCATCATCGACGCCAAGATCCGCAAGGGCCTGACGTTCGAGCAGATCAACGAAGGCACCGGCCTGAGCGTGGCCTTCGTCACCGCCGCGCTGCTGGGCCAGCACCCGCTGCCCGCCGACGCCGCCAAAATCGTGGCCGCCAGGCTGGACCTGGACGACGACGCCGTGCGCCAGCTGCAGACCATCCCCCTGCGCGGCAGCATCCCCGGCGGCGTGCCGACCGACCCGACCATCTACCGCTTCTACGAGATCGTGCAGATCTACGGCTCCACGCTCAAGGCGCTGGTGCACGAGCAGTTCGGCGACGGCATCATCAGCGCGATCAACTTCAGGCTTGATATCAAGAAGGTGGAAGATCCCGAGGGTGGCCACCGTGCGGTGATCACGCTGGATGGCAAGTATTTGCCGACCAAGCCGTTTTGACAGGTGTCCCGCGGAACCGGCGGCGCGCTGGCGTGATGCGCCGCGGCCTGTCCAGGCGAGGCGCATAGCTTCGCCCGGACACGGCCGGCGTTTTCAGGTGATGGCGCTCAGTTGCCAGGGCACGAACTCGTTCTGCCCGTAGCCGTGCAGCTCGCTGCGCGAGCGCCTGCCGGAGGCGGTGTCCAGCATCAGCCGGAACAATGCCTCGCCCAGCTCCGCAATGGTGGCGGTGCCATCGAGCACGGCGCCGCAGTTCAGGTCCATGTCGTCGGATTGGCGCTCCCACAGCGCGGTGTTCGTCGCCAGCTTGACCGAAGGCGAGGGCGCGCAGCCGTAGGCCGAGCCGCGCCCCGTGGTGAAACAGATCAGGTTGGCGCCGCCCGCGACCTGGCCGGTGGCGGAGATGGGATCGTAGCCGGGCGTGTCCATGAAGACGAGGCCGGGCGTGCGCACCGGCTGCGCGTATTCGTAGACCTCGGACAAATTGCTCGAGCCGCCCTTGGCGATGCCGCCCAGCGATTTTTCCAGCACCGTGGTCAGGCCGCCGGCCTTGTTGCCGGCGGACGGGTTGTTGTCCATGCTGGCGCCGTGGCGCGCGCAATACGCTTCCCACCAGCGGATGCGGTCCACCAGCTTGCGGCCGATTTCCGGCGTGACGGCGCGGCGCGTGAGCAGATGCTCGGCGCCGTAGATCTCGGGCGTCTCCGACAGGATGGCGGTGCCGCCGTGTCGCACCAGCAAATCCACCGCGGCGCCCAGCACCGGGTTGGCGGAGATGCCAGAGTAGCCATCGGAGCCGCCGCATTGCAGACCCACCACGAGGTGGCGCGCGGGCACGGGTTCGCGCCGGACGCGGTTGGCGGCGGGCAGCATGGACTCGATCAGCGCGATGCCGTGGGCAATGGTCCTGGTGGTGCCGCCCGTGTCCTGGATGCTGAACGCCCGCAAATGCTCGCCTTCGGCCAAGCCCTGCGTGGCCAGCAGCGCGGGAATCTGGTTGGTCTCGCAGCCCAGGCCGATCACCAGCACGCCGGCGAAGTTGGGGTGGCATGCGTAGCCACCCAGCGTGCGCTGCAATACGGCCAGCCCTTCGCCCTGCGGGTCCACCGCGCAGCCCACGCCGTGCGTGAGCGCGACCACGCCGTCGACGTTGGGGTAGGGCGCCAGCGCCTCGGGATGGATGTCGCGGCGGAAGTGGTCGGCAATGGCGCGCGCCACGGTGGCCGAGCAGTTCACCGAGGTGAGGATGCCGATGTAGTTGCGCGTGGCCACACGGCCGTCGGCGCGCACGATGCCGTCGAACGTGGCCGACTCGGCCACCGGCCGCGGCGCGCGCGCCTCTGCGCCGTAGGCATAGTCGCGCGCGAAGTCGCCCATGGCGAGGTTGTGCGTGTGCACGTGCTGGCCGGCGCGGATCGGCTGGCTGGCGAAGCCGATGATCTGGCCGTAGCGGCGCACCGCCTCGCCGGCGGCCACCGCGCGCGTGGCCACCTTGTGGCCGGGCGGCACCAGGCCGGACACCGTGATGCCCTCTTCGGCAAGCACGGTGCCCGCGACGAGCTGCGCGCGGGCGATCACCACGTCGTCATCCGCGTGCAGGCGGATCACGCGCGCGCCGGCCGCCGCCGCGCCGTCGCTGGTGCCCGGTCGGGCGTGGGCTGGGGAAGTCATGCGATGGGCTCCAAATCCGCTGGTCGTTGCCGCGGTCGTTGCGTTCAATCCGTGCTCGCGCTTACTTGAGCATGTCCGCCGGCAGCGAGATGCCGAAATACTGCTTGTAGATCTCGTTGATCTTGCCGTTCTGCAGGTTGGCCTTGACCCAGCCGTCCAGCCAGCTCTTGAGCGCGGTGTCGCCCTTGCGCAGGCCGATGGCGTACGGGAAGGTCTTCATCACGAACTTCAGTTCCAGGTCGCGCGAAGGGTTGGCCTTCTTCACCGCGGGAATCACGCTGATGGCCGCGGCAAGGTAGTCCTGCTGGCCGGTGGACACTGCGGTGTTGGTGGTGGCGTCGTCCTCGTAGCGCACGATGTTGATGCCGGACACTTCCTTGGCGCCGCGCGTCAGCTCCTGATCGCTGGTGGTGCCGCGCGTGACGGCGATGGTCTTGCCGGACAGGTCGGCGAATGCCTTCAGCGGCGCCTTGGCCGGGCCGCCCACCACCACCGGGATCACGCCGTAGGGGTCGGAGAAATCGATGACCTTCCTGCGCTCGTCGGTCACGGAGAACGAGGCCAGCACCACGTCCGCTTTCTTGGTCAGCAGGAACGGCACGCGGTTGGGGCCGGTCACGGGCACGATCTCCAGCGCCACGCCCAGGTCCTTGGCGAGCAGGCGCGCGGTTTCCACGTCCGAGCCGCTCTGGCGGGCCTGCGCGTCAAGCATGCCGTAGGGCGGCGCGCCGATGTCCACGGCGACCAGGATCTTCTTGCGCTGCTTGATGGTGTCGAGCGTGTCGGCCGACGCGGTGGCCGCCGCGCCCAGCAGCAGCACGGCGGTGAGCGAGGCCAGCGGGGCGAACAGGCGGCGGTGGATGCGGGTCATGATCTGTCTCCGTTTCTCTGTGGGAATGCGTGTGGCGATGCGCGCGGATGCACTCGGATGCGCGCGGCCGGCGCGCCCGCGCGAGCGGGCACGCCGGCGTGAAATCAAAAGGAACCGGTGGCGCCTACAGCCCGTTGCCGACGAACTGCCTGAGCTCGGGCGTGGTGGGCTCGTCCAGCAGCTTGCCGCTGCCGGCCTCCCACACGATGCCCTGGTGCATGAACATGATCTGGTCCGCCACCGAGCGCGCGAACGCCATCTCGTGCGTGACCAGCACCATCGTCATGCCGTCCGCGGCCAGCCGCTCGATCACGCGCAGCACCTCGCCGGTGAGCTCCGGGTCCAGCGCCGAGGTGACTTCGTCGAACAGCATCAGGCGCGGCTCCATCGCAAGCGAGCGGGCAATGGCCACGCGCTGCTGCTGCCCGCCGGAGAGCTGCTCGGGGTAATAGTCGGCGCGCTCTTCCATGCCCACCTGGCGCAGCACGTGCATGGCCAGCTCGTGCGCGGCCTTGCGCGCCATGCCCCTGACCTTGCGCGGCGCCAGCATGACGTTCTCCGCCACGGTCAGGTGCGGGAACAGGTTATAGCTCTGGAACACGATGCCCACCTCGCGGCGCAGCACGGCCAGGTCCACCGCGCTCGCGTGCATGGCGTGGCCGCAGGTGTGCAGCTCGCCGCCGCTCACGCGCTCCAGGCCGTTGATGCAGCGCAGGGCCGTGCTCTTGCCCGAGCCGCTGCGCCCGATCAGCGCCACCACCTCGCCGCGCCGCACCGAGAAGCTGACCCCCTTGAGAATCTCCACCAGGCCGAAGGCCTTGCTGACCTTGTTGAAGCGGACCACTTCGTCCACGCTTGTCTCCATGATGTTCCTTTGTGCCGGCGTTGGTGCGGCGTCGTGGCGCTGGCGTCGTGGCGCCGGGGTGGTTCAGGCGCGCGCCTTCGGGGTAGTTCAGGCGCGCGCCTTGTTGAAGCGGCGCTCCAGCCGGTACGACAGCGACGAGAGCGGATAGCAGATGGCGAAGTACAGCGCCGCCGCGATGCTGAACACCACGAACGGCTTGAACGTGGAGTTGTTGACCACGCGCGCCGAGTAGGTCAGGTCGAAGAAGCCGATCACCACCGCGTACGACGAGTTCTTCACGATCTGCACCAGGAAGCTCACCGTGGGCGCCACCGCGATGCGCGCCGCCTGCGGCAGGATCACGTGCACCGCGCGCTGCAGCGGCGTGAGCGCCAGGCACTCCGCGGCCTCCCACTGCGTGCGCGGCACCGCCTGGATGCAGCCCTTCCAGATCTCGCCCAGGTAGGCGCTGGAATACGCCGTCATGGCGATGCCCGCGGCCACCAGCGCCGGCAGGTCGAAGCCGCCCACGCTGATGCCGAAATACACCACGAACATGATCACCGGCAGCGGCACGCCCTGCACCAGCTGCACGTACGCGCCCGTCACCGCGCGCAGCACCCGGCCGCCGCGGCTGCGCGCCAGCGCCAGCGGCACGCCCACCAGCGCGCCGCCGACAAAGCCCATGCCAGCCAGCAGCAGCGTCCAGCCCGCGCCGCGCAGGATGAACAACACTTGATCGAAGGAAAGACCATTCATGACGCGCGCTCCGGCTCAGAGAGGAGTGTTCAGGCGCCGGCGGCGCGTGAAGGCCACCGCGCCGATGCCCGCCATCGACAGGCGCAGCAGCCACGACAGCAGCAGGTAGACCACCGCGATCACCAGGTAGATCTCGAAGCCGCGGAAGGTCTCGGACTGGATGCGGTAGCCCACCGCGGTCAGCTCCTCGGCCGAGATCTGCGACATGATCGAGGTGGCCAGCATCATCAGCACGAACTGGCTCACCAGCGCCGGATACATGCGCTCCACCGCCTGCGGCAGCACCACCAGCCGCAGCAGCTGCCAGCGCGACAGGCCCAGGCACGACGCCGCCTCCAGCTGCCCGCGCGGCACCGACTCGATGCCCGCGCGCACGATCTCCGTGGTGTAGGCCGACACGTTCACCACCAGCGCCACCACCGCCGCGGCCATGGCCGGCACGCGCACCTGGATGGCCGCCAGCCCGAAGAACAGCCAGAACGCCTGGATCACCAGCGGCGTATTGCGGATCAGGTCCACGTACACCGTCACGCAGCGGCGCGCCCAGGCCGGGCCCTGCGTGCGCGCCACCGCCAGCGCCGTGCCCAGCACGAAGCCGAACACGATGGTCGCCACCGACATGCGCAGCGTGAGCCACACCCCGTCGAGCAGGTCGCGCCAGTTGGCGGACAGGAAGCTGAAATCGAACTGATAGTCCATCGGATGCGCTCTTTATGCGTGGCACCCGTGGGGATGGATGCCCTGTCTCTCGTATGCGTCCTTGCGCGGAACGCACAGCGCCGTCCCGCGATGGATCGCAATATATGACTAATGCCGACAATGGTCAATATGCGGAGATACCCGTGTATCATCGCAAGCGGAACCGGCGCAAAGTTCGCCCAGGCACCGCGCCTGGCAGCGCGCCATGCAGCGCACCTGGCAGCACACCCACACCGCGTGCCACGCATCCACGCCAACGCCACGATCCGGAGACACCGTGACCAGTCCGACGACGACACGAGGCCGCCCTCGCGCCGCGCAAGACAAAGCAGACCGCCCCTTCACGCCGGCAGACGACGGCGAAAGCGGCGACGCGCACCGCCACGCCCCCATCTACGCGCAGATCCACCAGATGCTGCGCCGGGCCATCCAGGAAGGCTCGCTCGAAGCCGGCACCGTGCTGCTCGAAGGCCACGTGGCCGACATCCTCGGCTCCACCCGCTCGCCCGTGCGCCAGGCCCTGCGCGAGCTGGAAAACGAAGGCGTGGTCAGCCGCTTCGACGGCCGCGGCTACGTGGCCGGCCCGCACGGCACCGCGCCGCGCCGCATCCCGCTCGAAGCCGCCATGCTTGGCGTGGACAGCACGCCCGACGTAGCCCGCAAGACGCTGGGCTGGGAAGTCATCTACGACGAAGTGGAACGCGACCTCGTCCACCTCTCCGTGTTCGGCCGCTACCGCGTGAACGAAGTCGAGCTCGCCCGCCACTTCAACGTGGGCCGCACCGTGGTGCGCGAAGTACTGCTGCGCCTGGAAAGCCTGGGCATCATCGAAAAAGACGAACGCCTGCGCTGGGTCATCACCCCGCTGGACGCCCAGCGCATCCGCGACCTGTACGAACTGCGCTCACTGGTGGAACCCGCCGCCCTGCGCGCCGCCGCCGGCCACGCCAACCCGGCCGAGGTGCGCGGCATGATCGAATCCCTGCACAAGGCGCAGCGCGTCTACCCCAAGGTATCGCGCACCGCGATGGACGCGCTGGAACACGACCTGCACGTGCGGCTGCTCTCGCAATGCCCCAACAAGGAACTGCTCGGCAGCCTGCAGCGCACCCGCTGCATCCTCACGCTGAGCAAGCACGTGCTGGGTGTGTCCACGCCCATGCCGGCGGATGACCCGTTCATGTCGGAGCACCTGGCCGTGCTGGAGGCGGTGGCTGGCGGCGCGCCGCGGCGGGCGGCGGATTTGCTCAGGGAGCACCTTGAGGTGTCTTGTATCAAGGTGACGGAGCGGGCGGAGATGGTGCGGGAGGGATTTGCTTTGCCGGAGGTTTCTTATATTGGGTGAGGGGCTAGCTCACCGACAGAACCATTGGTTATTGCCGAGGACGCGGGAATGGCATGCCAGGCCAGCAATTGGCTTCGCCCCAAGGTCAGCTTTGTTGTGTCGGCAATGCCGCCGCCATCTCACGCGCATGACCCACCGAGCTCCATGCCGCCCGCGAGCCAACAACATATAGCCTGCTCTTCGCACGTGAGACCAGCACATTTAGAATGTTTGGCGTACCGCAGGCCCATCGCCTAGCACCTTGCTGCGCTGCCATGGGGGCACCGAGTACTGCCAAAACTGCCTCCGCTTCCTTACCCTGGAAGGTATGAATGGTGCCCACACGATTTTTTAGCCATTCATCTGGATCCACTTCAAATCTATCGAAAATATGGCGTTGCGCTTCAAGTTGTCGACGTAACTCGTACGCGACGATCTTGAATGGCGTAATGATATAAATGTCCGGCTGCAGGACCCCCGCAGATGCCAGTTCCCCTAACATCCGCACGACGACATCGCCTTCAGCTTGGCACCATTTTGTCGACGCATTACCGTCGACATTGATCCAGGCGGAGGGTCCCAAGACCCGAGCGATCGGACTATCTTTTGTCTCGACGGCGTGGACCATTTGACCGTCGTAAGCGATGCGGTTCGAAATCCCAAACATAGGCTCCTGACACCTCCGGTGAACGAGCAGAGGCAGACCAACGATGCGCACTCCGCTATCTGCCTGGAACTCCGCCTGGTAGTAGGACGCCTCGTCGGCCACTGTCTGTACCGATGCCACCGGCGCCGCCCACTCTTGCGGCGGCACATTGAAATACCTACAGATTTCCAACACCAGACGCTCTGGAAGGGCCACGACAGGGGGCACCTGCAATGGATCACCCACCACGATGGCACGCTTTACGCGAAGGATTGCACCTACCGCCGACTGCGGTGTGGCTTGCCCGGCTTCATCCACAAGGAGCCATCCAAGGCTCGAAGGCGGAAGATCGCCAAGCATTTTTTCGACCGACGCGAATGTCGTGGAGACTGCTGGAACGATCATGAAGAGCGTTGACCATAGGTCCCCCAATAAAGCCTTCTTCGCGTCATCCTGAAACGCACCGGCTTGCATAGCACCCATCAATGCGCCGAGGTTGTGGCTGATCTTCCGCGCGGCCACGTCGATAAAGGCGCGGTGCACGACAAGGGCCTCTGCGAATAAATCCTCACGCTTTCTGTGGAGCCAATCGGGAATCCACGGTGCAGTTAAGTTCCAACTCTCATGACCGCGTTGGAAGAATTCACCATCTACCAAACGTTTTCCCAGTTCATGACGATATGGGCGAACGCTGTCCTGGAGCGCGCCCGAAACCTTCGATGCACTCACCAGGACCTCATCGGCCAACTGTAGTTCGAGCAGCGCGTCCGCAGTCGCTGCTTCTGCGCGCCCGTGATTCGAGACCGCATCTCCCAGATGCCTTGCCGCAATAGCGCGCGCGACCTCGATCGGTGCATACTGCGCTTCCCAGGCTCTGTATCGCGCTGTTTTTAACAGACGAGAAAGCCAACCCGGTCTCGTCAAAAATGCTTGGCGTTCGAGCTTGACGGCGGCATCAAGCGAAGCTTGCGCCAATAACATTGAATCTTTCGCCGCATCGACATCGCGCGCGCAGGTATCCAATGCGTCGGCGGCTGCTTTGCGCGTCGCTTCCGCAGCTTCCTGTGCGCGAAGTGCCGGCGGCAACTGGAGGCAAGCCTGGCGGGCATCCTCAAGCCGACGCAGATCCGCTTCGACTTCATCCCGAAGCGTCCGAAAGCGGTGTCGTGCTTTCTTCCAGTTTATTTTTGCTTCTTCGGGCGTCGGAGGGCACTCGTTGGTAACGATGGACGGGATCTCACGCGAAACGAGATTGCCCTGATCGTCTCTCACATCCCGAACCACCGAATCACCCCTGGCCGCCTTCAAATAGAGCCTTAGACTCTTGTCATCGTCCCACCAGATTGCGCGTTGAAAGGCACTGCGATTCGTCGCGTTGCCGAGCACAGCCGCAATCAGTCCCCAGGACGGCTCACCTTCGACCACAGTACCGTCGTCGGAGCGCGAAGATAGCAGGCGATCCGACACTGTCCGAAAGTAATTGAATTCCCGGCCAATGGATTTCGCTGACGGCAGTTCCCTGCTAACGTTCTCCACCGCCTTATTGTTGCTCGATGCGATGAGAATCTCGTGCCCTCTTAGCGTCTCATCAAGCCGATAGAGATGGAAAAACGCCTGGTCGCCTGCGGCGATCTTGACCCCCGTGGTGCGAAAAGAGGAAAGGGGGTCCTCAAACGCAATCATTGCCGTGGCGCGATCCAACACGCAGCCCGCGACAACATCCCGCAGGAGAGTTGTCTTCCCAGTGCCGGGTGGGCCGTTCACCGCAACAATACCGCCGCGTCCGCTCGAGAACTCTGATCTAATTGCATTCACCGAGGCCTGTTGAAGCATGACCAGCGGATGGCTGCCAGGGCCTGGCCACCGCGCCTCTGGCATCTTGGAGGGCGCGACGAGATCTTCCAGGGCTCCATGATCGGTGAGCAGGTCGGGACTGTGGGCCGTCATCATATTCGAGCCAAGATATCGGGCAAGGGCCTCACTTTCCTGCCCGTTCCGTACTGCCTTAGTGGCGAGAGTCAGATCCTTGATGAAAAAAGAATTGAGTAGGGTGACCTCTGGAGGATTCTTGGACTTGAAATAGTGGAAGACACGCAGTGCGAAGTTGGGCGACTCGAACAAATCAGGCGTCAATCCCAGTGCACCCACAAGCCAGTCGAACGCTGTGGTTATCGTCCGATGGTCGAGCGGAAGTAGTTCGCCGTCACGATCTCGTCGCCTAAGACGCTCGGTGAGCCCACTTACCAGTCGAGCCTCGATATCTGGCCAAGTTCCCAGAATGGAAAGTTCACCACTGAGGGCAATCGGCAGCGCCCAGGCAAAGCTCGAAATTGCAACGGCATTTTCTTCAAGAGGTCTTCCGGATCGATCAAGCAGAATCGCTGCTATGGGCGCTTTCTCTCGCTCTCGTGTGCTTCTCTCTTCATCCTCGCCAAATGCCGCTATGAGAGCATCGGTTGCGCGATCCATCGGAACACTACCGAGCACTACCTGGTAGTAGAGCTGCTGCTTGGGCCGGGAGCGCTCATTGCGGAACCACGGCATATCCTCGCCCTGGAACGGAGCAACACATCGTTGGTCCCCATTTGCCAGATCGGCAGGGCGACGATATGTTTGAGGAGACAACGCCTCAAGCGCTAACCAGCTCGCAAGGATCGCCTCTTGCTCATTCAGTCCAACGGCCCGCTCGGGCGGCGCGACGGATGTGATACCGGCGTCGCCGCCTGTAGGTGTGTTTCGGATGGACGTTGCAGCCGGGAGCACAGAGCCCCTCTTTTTCATCACGGTGTCGCGGACTTGGGGTCTTGCGGAAATTGGGAGGGCTACCGGTGTACGCGCACGCAGCGCCTGTTCAACACGTTGAAGCAAAGCACTCGCACGCCCTGTGTTGCGATGCTTCAGCTCCTCCAGAAGCTTCAGGCCTAGCTGCTGATCTTGTGGTGCCGCAGCATATAAAGACTCAAGCTCCGCAATGCTCTTCTGTAGATAGGGACGTTTCGCCGGCATGGCGTCTCTGGATTTGAATCGGAATAACGCAATAGTGTACGGCAGGGATTGCATTCTGCCTTGCTGATGTTTGGCGTGATACGCGAAGCGTGCATCGCAATGCTCATCGAGCCTGCCGTGCATCATTGCTGGGGGCACGCCCATCCTTATGAAGGTACTCGCCATCGAATGGCTTATCGGCTCCTCAATATGGAACTTGAGTGCGGTCGGGAGCCATGTAGAAATGCAAAGAAGACGATTTGGAGGTACGACAATGCGTGTCGCTGGGGGAGCGAGCAGAGGCGTGGTGGTGGGAGCGCTGTTCCGGGAAAAAAACGTGCCGGCACACCGAATCTCTTCTGCAGATGTTCCAGCTGAGAAACGCGCTCACGCGTGAGGGCACCTGGTACCGCGATCGGAGAACGAATAACGTACGATGCGAAACGTCTCTCTTGTTCTCATACCGCGCCGGAAGGCGGTGTTGAATAAAATGTTGAAACTGCATACGACGGCCAGCTGCACGAGAAACACAGCCGCCGCAGTGAGCGTTCAGTGGCATTTAGACAAGGACATGAGGGACCACGCGCACCCCAGACCAGCGACCGATCTCGTAGCCCAAACTCCACTTTGACAGATTGAGCGCGCTCGATCATTTGCACCTATCTCCCTTATTCGATCGGCTGCGGACCCGGGCAGCAAGGGTGCGGACACCCCGGCAGGAAGTCGATCTTCGCGAAATTGAGCGGCTCCACCGTTTTGCCTGGTCTGTAATGACCGACCTCCCAGGAAATCTTGCTGGTCGGCACATCAAGCGTTTTCAGCAAGTGCTGCAGGTGGGATACGCGTTGGCGCGCACGCACATGACTGATATCGGCGGGAGGGTGTTCATACAGGACGATATGAAAGTTCTCCTTGTTCGCATATTTTCCAGGCCCCTCGATCATCCACTCCGCCAGTCTGCGCACTTCTGAGGCAGGTAGGCGATCGGCATTCGGCTCGAAGCTTGTGTTGAATGTGCAATGCTAAAGCTGCATGCCAGGGCGGGCTGGGCGAGCATCGCCGCTACAACTACGACAGCGCGGAAGGACTCAAACAATGACATAGGCGGCCGCGCTATCGGCATTCTCATATGCTGTCGGCTCTTTGCCGAAGCCCGTCGGACGGCAACAGGCTACCGAGTCATCGTACCCATGCCTAGCGCGTTTTCTGTATCGGCTGCGGACCTGGACAGCAAGGGTGCGGACACCCTGGCATGAAATTGACATGGGCAAAGTCTGGCGACTCCGCCGACTTGCCTAATCGGTAAGGGGCAATTTCCGTGGAGATCAGCTCACCGGCACACCAAATGTCGTCAACAAGTTCTCCAGATGAGAGACGCGCTTGCGAGCGAGAGCGTGGCCGATACCAATGTCAGGAGCCTCATACAGGGCAATGTGGAACTCCTTCTTGTTCTCAAAGGTTGCCGGTCCGTCGATCATCCACTCCGCCAGCCTGCGCACTTCCGAGGCGGGTAGGCGATCGGCATCAGGCTGGAAGCTTGTGTTGAATGCGATGCTGAAGCTGCATGCCAGAGCGGGCTGGGCGAGCATAGACGCTACGGCTATGACAGCGCGGAAAGACCTAGACAATGACACAGGCGACCGCACTATCGGCATTCTCAATACGCTGTCGGCTCTTCGCGGTGGCCGCCGGACAACAACAGGCCACCAGGTCATCGCGCCCATGCCTAGCGCGTCGGCTGAATCGGCTGCGGACCCGGGCAGCAAGGGTGCGGACACCCGGGCATGAAGTTGATGTGGGCAAAGTCCGGCGGCTCCGCCGACTTGCCGGGCTTGTAGCGAAGAATTTCCACCGTGGTCATGCTCGCCGGCACACCAAATGTCCTCAGCAACTGTTCCAGATGAGATATGCGCTTTTGCGCGAGCGCATGACTGACGCCAACGGTAGGGGCTTCATACACGGCAATGTAGAAGCGCTGCTTGTTCTCAAAGGTTGCCGGCTCGTCGATCATCCACTCCGCCAGCCTGCGCACCTCCGAAGCCGGCAAGCGATCCGCACTGCGTTCGAAATTGCTGTTGAAGGAAATATCGAAGCTGCAGGCCAAGGCGGGCTGCGCCAGGATCACTACCGCTGCGGCAACCGCGCGGAAATACTTAGACAATGACATAGGCAGCCACGCTATCGGCATTTTCAACACACTGCGGGTTCTTTGCCGCAGCCTCCTGTCTGACAACATACAGTTGGTAAAAGATATCCTCGCTCGCCATTGCGTCCTGGAAATGGGCGACCTCGTGCACAAGCGTCAACAACTGCGAATCCACCGCATCGGAGTAAGGTGACATCTCGCAGAATTTCAATGCAATGGCAATCGTGTGCGTTTCCGTATCCGGAGCACAAACCGCGGCTGCGACCCTTGGATTGTTGGGAGTCTTGGGCGTACAGCCGATGTACTCCATCTTCTCATCGGAGTATCGAACAAAGTTGTCAGCGGTCAGGCTCCTGAGGATCGACTCGATGCGAGGGATTCCCTCAAGCAGGCGCTGGCGGACCCGTTCATCCGATACGCCAAACCAGGTCTCCACACGCGCCCGATCCGCTTGGTCCCATCGCCGAAGCTCCACCAATCTTTTGATGCAGCATGCGATAGCCGTATCACGTAGCCTGAGAATGAGGCTGCGAAACTCCGCATTGCTCATGTTGGCGCAGATACGCTCCGAGTCCTCTACGGGACTGCCTGGCCCATCGGATAATTTCTCCGCACTGACCGGCGCGTAGGTGCTCGGTGCGGTCACGGATTGGGGGTGACTTGTCCAGTCCACCTCAATGATGAAGTCCCACTGCGACGGGATGACAACTGGCTTGACCGCGCATTGACACATCACCCGCGCGCCCCGCACAAGAATCTGGCGCCCATCCATCAGCGTGAAGTGCGGATGGGCATCGTTCATTACCGGGCCACCCACCTTGCAAGCTGGGCAAGTAGCATAGTCGCCCTCCGCCGCCACGCTGACACCGTGATGCGTGAAGCCGATCACAGTGGAAGTCAGCCTCCCGCCCGTGCTTGTCTCGTCTCCATGCTTCAATGCCTCCCGCATATCCTTCATGCCTTTCTCCGTCGTCAGGTGGATGACACCCAAAGTGGTCGAACTGCCATGCAGTGTTCCGGTGGATCGGCCCAGTTGGTGACGGGAAAGGTCTGCAAAAACGCGAGGAAACGTCTTGTTGAGGACGGAAATTGAGTTGCCTCAATTGTGTCGAGAAGAGCGGCAGCCTCTCCGAACTGCCGCTCTCCTGCCACGGTCAAGACACGATGAAGCAAGCGCCGATGGTCTTCATATCCGGGTCAGCACAGCGCCTGCACGCGGTTGACTGCATGGTCCAACTGCTGCTTCAGCGGGGCCAGCAGGGCATGCAGGCCATTGTTGGTGGCATGCTCCCCCGCCTGGAGTTCCAGCAGGGTCAGCAACGAGTCTAGGCCGGCGCTGACGCGCAGAAGGTCGTCGCAGCTTTGCTGGATAGTTTGGTGGTTCCATTCGCCTTCGAATGCGCTGCAGCGGTCGAGCGGCAGGGGGTCAGCGATTAGCTTGGCCTCACTGGCGGCATTCCTGGCTTCGGCTGCGGTGCGCGGGTGGCGTTGGCGTGCGGTCATGGCGGCTCCTTGTCGGGTAAGGTTGAGTGAAGCGTCCAGGGCATTGGACGGGATTTCAACACTGAACGCAGGCAAAGGTCTGCCGATGCCGAGGGCCTTCATAGGCCAACCGGCAGACACATAAGATTGGTTCGATTGTTCCGAAGGCGAGCTATGGCACCTACAGCCACTACTCCGTCCCGTAGTTGTGGCAAGGCAATGCCTCACCATTCAGCAGGGCCACCGCATAGGCCATAATGCGGCTGGCAGGCCTCTGACGTCATGCGTTTGCATATGGTCAGATTGTTGAGAACGCGAAAGGCCATCCACGCCGGCAAGGGAAGTGTCAGCGTGTTGCGAATTACGCGAGCAGCGCTCGCAGTGGTCGATATCCAAAAACCGCCGCAGTCCTTCACAGACTTGCACCCAGCCAAAGGGCCTTGGCATAAGCAGAAATTTATGCGATTGGATCAAATTGTGCCAATAGATATGCGCCATCGCGTCATTGAACTGATAGACTCCGTCACTGAGAGCCATCGTCCGTTCAAGCACATGGAGGATATGACTGGCATCAAGGCCAACAACTGGAAGAACACGTACCGCCTGAACCAGCGGGTCGTCCAGGAGATGGTCGAAGTCATCGGCGAACTCTGGCCGCAATACGCATACTGGCTCGTCACCGGAAAGACGGATGAGGAGCATGGGCATACCTCGCCGATTCGGGATCGGATTGCGCGGGATATGGAGAAGGTTCGGCAGCAAGAAGGATAGCGACTTGGTTGCCACCACCTCAGCAAGTCGCTTTTTGAGCCGCTGCAGCTATTAGCATCGGCAACCTCTCGCCGCAGTAAGGCACGCAAACGTTTGGCCGCGATAGTGAAAACGTCTCCGCGTCTGTCTAAGACTCTGCCTACCCTTATCCCTCCACTTCACTCGCTCTGCCGTCGCACCCGGATGTTCCAGCATCTGGCTGGGTCACGCGTCCAGAGATCGTTCACCTGTCCGGTAAGCCTTCCCCCTTCCGCGCTGATCTGTTGACCTGCTAGCGATAGACAGTCCTCAAGAAGGGGACAACGGATTGGCACGAAGAATTTGTGCCGCCCAGCTTGTTTGCATGTTGCATAGGACAATTCCTATAGACATACTAATAAGCAAGAAAACGAGCACGCTCACGCGTGCCAAAACATCGGGCAAAAAGGGGCAAGAAGGTGAGCATTCCAGCGGTCGATAAATCGGCCATCACCTTGGCGATGGAGGCGTTCGATCGTGAACTCCGAGCGACCAAGGAATGGAAGGGATGGGAAAGCAAGAAGTCACAGCGATACGCCATCTCGGAGGGTGGATTGCTATATCCACCGAAGCATATTGTCTCCATGGCAACTGGCCTTTCGGTCAGCAACTTTTCTGGCGGCCGCAGTCACACGCATTCCTATCTTGAAGAACGAGGCTTCAAGATTGTGGAACTCTCGAATGCGCTTCAGGGATCAGAGCTCGCAGAGCTGCCGAGCTTCTCGCTCGGAAAAGTCTACGACAGACGGACCAACATCCATCAGCCCTTTGGCGGCAGCTATCAAAGCGGCATAGCACCATCGAGCAAAGCTCAGGCCATCTTCATCTTCACGGGCGACAGCGGAGAGCAGTACGGCTATACCGACCATCGAGATGAATTAGGCGTGTTCTTTTATACCGGTGAGGGCCAAGTTGGGGACATGACTTTCACTCGCGGCAACCTGGCCATCCTGAATCATGTGAAAGATGGGCGAGCCCTGCATTTATTCAAGTCACTTGGCAAAGGTAAGGGCCAGGAATACCTGGGCGAGCATGCCTATGTTGATCATTTGATCAAACGGGGGCTCGATAAGAAGGGGAAGGAGCGCGACGTGATCGTGTTCCAACTTGTTCCTGTGGAACAGCTGGACGATGAGAACGATGCAGCGTTCGACGGCGAAACCACTGAGGCAGCACCATCTAGCTTGGAGGAGGCGCGGCAGCGAGCCATGGCGGCGTTTCACGGTTCGCAAGGGGCAACAACAGGAAAGACCGCGCTGAGGCGGCTGTATCAGCGCTGCAAGCAAGTGAAGGATTACGTGTTGCTGCGCGCGGCCGGGAAATGCGAGTCATGCCTACAACCAGCGCCCTTCCGACGGAAGGATGGGTCTCCGTACTTGGAACCGCACCATACGACGCGCGTTTCGGACGGTGGTCTTGACCATCCGCGCCATGTCGCGGCGATCTGCCCGACTTGCCACCGGCATATTCATCATGGGCTTGGGGGGCATCAGAAGAATTTGGAGCTGATGGAGGTGATTGCGGCTAAGGAGTCTGCGTTCAAACAAACTCGATTTTGAGCACCTGCCCTGGCGGCACCGCGGTGTTCCCTCCGTCAAAGCACCACACGGCACCGTGCCCCGGGACGCCTTCCAGAACACAGGATTGCAGGTAACGCAAAGCCACCCGCACTGCAAATTCAGCAGAGTTGCCCGCTGGCGCTACGAACTTCACGATGGCAGGTTTCAAACCGTCCTGGAAGACTGGCAGCAACTCAAGGCCGCTGGCAAGCTTCACTTCCTCGCACAAGTCTTCGATGATTTCTGGCATTGCCAGATAGTTATGCTGCCCGAGGTCGCTTGCATAAGATGCAACCTCGCGTACCAAGATAGCATACGGTCCCCAGTGCAGCGAGTTCCCAAGCTTGTTGCCGAAGTGGAAATCCAAGCCTCCCTCGCGAGCAAAAGCGTGATCGACTTCGCGTTTCGCCGCGGGGTCCTCAAGCAAGCCCAGAAGCGCTTCTTTGAGCAGGGGAATTACCTGCCCCAATGGAAGGATGCCAGCGTCGAATGTCGTGCCTGCGGGAACTCTGGTGCAGTGGAACCAGCAAAGCTTGGTCGGCAGTCGAGGGGTACCGAGCGTCTCGCAGGCGCGTTCATATAAAAATCGGTCATATTCGGGCAGGGACGTCCAGTGCTCGTTGAAGTACGCCTCATGACGGGGATCGGCCAGAAAATGCTGGAGGTCCGGCAAAGAGCAGCCGAATGTTTCTAGTAGCGAAGCTTCGGCCGACAGGCGAGTCTCGCAATCGAGATGAACGTTTGTCACTTCGTCAAAGGCTAGTCCGAATCGTCGACTCACCTCAGTCGCCACCGTTGAAAGATACCGCCCCTATTCGGGGCATCAGAAGCATGCGTTGATCAGATCGGTCCCCATGGCCCCCCACCAGCCTAGACGGCGCGTACGAAAGGGGCAACGCCGAATCAATCACGCTTTGGTCCTCGGTCGGTCGGCGCTGGCTTGTAGAAACTGCGAGCCTTGTCCAGCGTCTCTTTGAACAATCCCCGAATCGCCTCTCGTTGGTACATCGGTAGGCCCGTCGCCATGTACCCGTCTCTCTCCAGCGTTTGCCAAAGCTCCAAGGCGGACGTGATTCCAAAGTTATCTCGCTCGGGGTCGATGCCAACGAGAAAGGCGGCAGGTCGTAGCGCCATGTCCTCCGGATGTAGAGTTCCCCTTCGACTGGGCACTCTATCGGCATTGCGATCGCCCAGGAGGGCTTCACCGTATGCAACCTGCTTGATCTCCTTCGCCGGCGAATAGATGCCTCGAATATGGATTCCATGTTTCCAGGCAATCGCAACGCAAGCGGTCAAGTAGGCGCGCGACTTCCAGTACTCGTATAACCAGTTGTTGAGCAGATGGTGCCGGTATATAGCTTTGTCTCCGATCCACCCGGCTACTTCGCTCAGAACAATTAGTGCATCACCCTTTTTCTCTTCCGGAGCTATCAATACGCCTTCGAGATTACCGTCTGGATTGCTTACCTTCAGCACTTCGAGAAAGGGCGCGACAGATGCGGGGTGCTTATAGAAATCGTGACAGGGATAGACCTTGGATTCTGCACCTTCTAGCCACTCACGGCGTACACCGAAGAGCTTGGAAGCTGCCTCAAGCATCGGCTCATCCAACTTGTCTTGGAGCAATATCTCGTCTTGTACATCCTTCAAGGTCAGCCCGTGATCGAAGAATCGAGGTATCTGGTTGCGATGTACGTCGTGACTTTCGAAAAGACGGATGAAGCGTCCGGCTACGGTTTCTGAGGGGCGAGATCTCGTTTTGCGAAGCCAAGCAACAAACTTCCCTATCGTCTCGATGAGCTTAACTGTACTGAGGGCTTCACCAATCATGTTCTTAGAGCGGACGAAAATCTGTGCTGGCATTGTAACCAAACCTGTCCTGCCGTATAGGCGAACTGTGGTCTGCCATGGTAGGTCCCCTGTCGCTTTTCTGAAGCGACGCCGGCCGGCGGCGCCCATGTGAGGACGTCGCCAAGAAAACTTCAATTTTCGGGGCGTAAGAACTTCCCTCTTTGGGTTGTAATTCCCAAAGCCAAATCGAAGCTAACCTATGATCGATGAATGGGCGGCCTTGACCAGCTGACGACGAGGAGGGATACTTCGAGCGCCAACAGGAAGTATCGGCCTCCAAGCGAGGTCAGCGACGGGGCAAGCCGCCAAGGTTTGTCCCGTTTTTACATTTCGGCATCCTCCTTTGCTTTACGTCGGCGCAAGCGTGCCGGGCCGTACGTAGGCTCGTCCGCAAGAAGCTCATCAATCCGAACCAGGTCACGTATGGCCCTGATCTGAGCCGGATACAGCCGGTCAATCTTTTCCCAAAGCTCGTGGCATAGCAGGTACATCTCTGTTGGTACATCCGCAGGAAGCATAAAACGCCGTCTCGACTTTTCTGCCACAAGCCGCATGTCCAGGTTGTCTCGGTCATTGAGTGACAGGCTTTTGTCGAGCTTTCCGAGAAACTTTTCACTTGGCGGCTTGGTGCCCAGTTCGATGGCGGACATGTAGGCCTGCTCGTATCAGTTCAAATGCCTTTTGCGTTATCCCCGCAAAAAAGACTGCACGGGCAGTCCAGCTAATTTTGAAAATTCAGCCCAGCAAACTGGCACGTAGTTCAGCTAACTCCGGTTTCCTACAATAAGCAAAAAGGCCGCGCCCCATGAGGGATGCGGCCTTTTTGCAGTCGTGCGAAATGTTAAGGAAGTCGATCTGACAACCTACAGCAACCCACCAGCCCAGATCGCTTCACTTATTTGTGAAAAACATCAACTTTTCTGAGATCCTACACAACTCAAACATCAATATTCCGAGCCACCAACGCATTACTCTCAATAAAATTCCTACGCGGCTCCACCTCATCCCCCATCAGCGTAGTAAAAATCTGATCGGCAGCAATAGCATCCTCAATCTGCACCTTAAGCAGCCGCCTTTGAGTCACGTCCAGCGTAGTCTCAAAAAGCTGCTCAGGATTCATCTCCCCCAGCCCCTTGTACCGCTGACGCGAAACCCCACGCTCCGCCTCGGAAAGCAGCCACTGCATGGCGCCGTGGAAGTCATTCACGGTCTGGTCGCGCAGCTTCTCGCCCTCCCCACGCCGCACCTTGGTGCCCTCGGGAATCAGCCCCTGGAAGGTCTTGGCGGCCAGTGACAGCGCTGCGTAGTCCGCGCCGTGGACGAAGTCCGCGTCCAGGTGGGACAGGCGCACGTTACCGTGGTGGCGGCGGGCGATCATCAGGCGGTGCTTGTCGGTCTTCTCGTCGAACTGGGCGTAGACGTCCGCGGTGCCGTCGTCGTTGACGGCGGCGCCGAGCAGGGTCTTGGCGTGCATTTCGCTGAGCTTGGCCTTGAGCGCGGTGGCTGAGGCTTCGGCGGCGGCGGCGCTGTCGAGGTCGAGTTCCACGCCGTCGGCGATGGCGCGCAGGGCGTCGGCGTCGACGATGCGGGAGAGGCGGCCGATCACGCCTTCGGCGAGCTGGTACTGGCGGGCGAGTTCGGTGAGGGCGTCACCGGAGACTTCGCTGCCGTCCGGGTTGATCAGCGCGGCTTTTTCCATGGCCAGGCGCAGCAGGTAGGCGTTGAGCTCGTTGTCGTCCTTGATGTAGCGCTCTTCCTTGCCGTGCTTGATCTTGTAGAGCGGCGGCTGGGCGATGTACACGTAGCCGCGCTCGATGATGTCGGGCATCTGGCGGTAGAAGAACGTGAGCAGCAGGGTGCGGATGTGGGAGCCGTCCACGTCCGCGTCGGTCATGATGATGATGCGGTGGTAGCGCAGCTTTTCGAGGTTGTAGTCTTCCTTGCCGATGCCGGTGCCCAGCGCCGTGATGAGCGTGAGCACTTCCTGGCTGGAGAGCATCTTGTCGAAGCGGGCGCGTTCCACGTTGAGGATCTTGCCCTTGAGCGGCAGGATTGCCTGGAACTTGCGGTCGCGGCCTTGCTTGGCGGAGCCGCCTGCGGAGTCGCCCTCCACCAGGAAGAGTTCGGACTGGGCGGGGTCCTTTTCCTGGCAGTCGGCGAGCTTGCCGGGCAGGCCCATGCCGTCGAGCACGCCTTTGCGGCGGGTCATTTCGCGGGCCTTGCGGGCGGCTTCGCGCGCGCGCGCGGCATCGACGATCTTGCCGCAGATGATCTTGGCGTCGCCGGGGGTCTCGAGCAGGAAGTCGGAGAGGGCCTTGGCGACGAGTTCTTCCACGGGCAGGCGCACTTCGGAGGAGACCAGCTTGTCCTTGGTCTGGGAGCTGAACTTGGGCTCGGGCACCTTGACGGAGAGCACGCAGGCCAGGCCTTCGCGCATGTCGTCGCCGGTGGTCTCGACCTTGGCCTTCTTGGCGATCTCGTTTTCTTCGATGTACTTGTTGATGACGCGGGTCATCGCGGCGCGCAGGCCGGTGAGGTGGGTGCCGCCGTCGCGCTGCGGGATGTTGTTGGTGAAGCAGAGCACCTGCTCGTTGTAGCCGTCGTTCCACTGCATGGAGACTTCCACGGCGATCCCGTCTTTCTCGGTGTTGGCGTAGAAGATGTTCGGGTGCAGGGTGCTCTTGCCGCGGTTGATGTACTCGACGAAGCCTTTGACGCCGCCGGAGAAGGCGAAGTCTTCTTCCTTGCCGGTGCGCTGGTCGGTCAGGCGAATGTGCACGCCGTTGTTCAGGAACGAGAGCTCGCGGATGCGCTTGGAGAGGATCTCGTAGTGGAACTCGACGTGGGTGAAGATTTCCTCGTCGGCGAGGAAGTGGACTTCGGTGCCGCGCTTGTCGGTCGGGCCGATGATCTTCATCGGCGAGACTTCCACGGGCTGGCCGTCGGGGCCGGTGACGGTTTCCACCAGGCGGTTCTGCACCGCGCCTTGCGCGAATTCGAGCAGGTGGGCCTGGCCGTCGCGGCGCACGGTGAGGCGCAGCCACTTGGACAGGGCGTTGACGCAGGACACGCCCACGCCGTGCAGGCCGCCGGAGACCTTGTAGCTGTTCTGGTTGAACTTGCCGCCGGCGTGCAGCTCGGTCATGGCGATCTCGGCCGCGCTGCGCTTGGGTTCGTGCTTGTCATCGAACTTGACCAGGGGCGGGATGCCGCGGCCGTTGTCGGTGATGGAGATCGAGTTGTCGCTGTGGATGGTGACCTGGATCTCGGTGCACCAGCCGGCCAGCGCTTCGTCGATGGAGTTGTCCAGCACTTCGAAGACGAGGTGGTGCAGGCCGGTGCCGTCGGACGTGTCGCCGATGTACATGCCCGGCCGCTTGCGCACCGCCTCCAGGCCTTCCAGGATCTGGATCGATCCTGCGCCGTAGCTGTTTTCCTGTTGCGGTTGCGGTTGTTGCTGTTCGGTCATGTTCTCTTACTCACGGCGAATGCGGCGTTTCGCGCGGCGCCCGGTCGGGCGCGCTGCGGATGGGCCGCATGGCGGGTTACATAAAAACGGCAAAAGGGGCGGATCGAGAGATCCGGCCCCTGCGTGCTGCGGTGCGTCTTTCGCCTGCCGGGCGAGAGCCGTAGCCTGCCGTTCGATGTTCCGGTGTTGCGTATGTTGTTTTCCTTTTACCTTCTACCGGATCATCAGATACGCATCGGCATGACGACGTACTTGAAGTTGTCGTCTTCCGGCACGGTGATCAGCGCGCTCGAATTGGAGTCGCCGAGGCTGACCTGCACTTGCTCGCTCTTGAGGTTGGCAAGGACGTCGAGCAGGTAGGTCACGTTAAAGCCGATGTCGAGGGCGTCGCCCGAATAGTCGAGCTCCAGCTCTTCCTGCGCCTCTTCCTGGTCGGCGTTGGTGGAGCTGATCTTGAGCACGTGCGTGTCGAGAATGCAGCGCACGCCCTTGAACTTGTCGGTGGTCAGGATGGCGGTGCGCTGCAGCGCCTGTTGCAGTTGCACGCGGTCGATGGCGAAGGCGTTCTTGTAGCCCTTCGGGATCACGCGCTGGAAATCGGGGAACTTGCCTTCCACCAGCTTGGAAATCAGTTCGATGTTGGCGAAGGTGAACTTGACCTGGTTGGCGGCGAGCTGCACCTGCACGGGATCGTCGTTGTCTTCGAGCAGGCGTTGCAGCTCGAGGATGGTCTTGCGCGGGATGATGACTTCCTGGCGCGCGCCTTCGCCGGTGGCGGCGGTGTCCAGCTCCACGCCGCAGTAGGCCAGGCGGTGGCCATCGGTGGCGACCGCCATGACCTTCTTGCCGTCCACCACCAGCAGCATGCCGTTGAGGTAGTAGCGGATGTCCTGCTGGGCCATCGCGAAGTGGACCATCGCGAGCAGGTGCTTGAAGGTCTTCTGCGGCAGGCTGACCGAGGCGCCGAACTCGCTGGCTTCGGCCACGGTCGGGAATTCCTCGGCGGCCAGGGTCTGCAGCGCGAAGCGGCTCTTGCCGGACTGCACGGTCATGCGCTTGTCGTTGAGCGACAGGGCGACTTCGCCGTCGGGCATGGCGCGCAGGATGTCGAGCAGCTTGCGGGCGGCCACGGTGGTGGCCACGCTGTCGCTGCCGACGCCGCATTCGGCGTGCGTGGTGATCTGGATCTCGATGTCGGTCGAGAGGAAGGAAACGCCCGCCCCGGACTTGCGAATCAGCAGGTTGGCCAGGATCGGGAGGGTGTGGCGGCGCTCCACGATGCCGCTCACGATTTGCAGCGGACGCAGCAGATTGTCTCGCGAGGTTTTGACCAATTGCATTGAATTTATCCTTCGTCGTTTGTAGTAAGCGACCGCGGGTTGCGCATTCCTCCCGGCGACTCCAAATTTACTTTGGAATCAAGGAGTTAATTTGCCATTGTACCAAGGATAAGCCGCTGCGGTGAAGCGGGAGAAGCGCGATCGGAGGTAAAAATTGTGCGACATTGCGCACAATTCTGGGGCTTGCCCGGCCTTGTTCCGGCCGCACCCTCCGCCCGCTCGTCCCGACTCACCGCAAAGCCTTAGCCCAGGCCGCTTTCGCGCCAATGACCGGCAACGCCCCGGCGATGCTTGCCGATTGATTCATGCGCCGGATCGTGCCCGGCGCGTACCCTACAGTATGCCAGCCCCGCGTGGCGGTTCTGGTAAATCCGTCCTTGCGGCACAAAGTGCCCCGGACCTTGCTGCCGGGCGCCTGTTTCACGCCCGGTTTCGCGCCGTGTTTTGCTCCCCTCTCCCGCACGCGGGAGAGGGGTTGGGGGAGAGGGGCGGAGCTTCCACGAAGTGGCGGCCTTCGCCATTCGCAAGCGCCCACCCTCTCCCCCGGCCCCTCTCCCACAAGTGGGAGAGGGGAGAACACCATCAGTCATGCTGGCGCCCCGCGGTACATCGCGGGAGAACACCTGCCGTCATGCCGGCCTCGTCGACGCACCGGCATGACATCGCCGCAACTCAACCCTTGAGCGTCTGCTCCAGCACGTGCAGCTCGTGGTTGAGCTGCGCGTCCTTGCTGCGTTCGTCGGCGATCTTGCGCACCGCGTGCAGCACGGTGGTGTGGTCGCGCCCGCCGAACAGCTCGCCGATTTCCGGCAGGCTCTTCTGCGTGAGTTCCTTGGCCAGGTACATGGCGATCTGGCGGGGCCGCGCGATGTTGGCGGGCCGCTTCTTGCTGTACATGTCCGCGACCTTGATGTTGTAGAAATCGGCGCAGGTCTTCTGGATGTTTTCCACGGAGATCTGGCGGTTCTGCACGGTCAGCAGGTCCTTCAGCGCTTCGCGGGTGACATCGATGGTGATGTCCTTGCCGTGGAAGTTGGAGAAGGCCAGGATCTTGCGCAGCGCGCCTTCGAGCTCACGCACGTTGGAGCGCAGGTGCTTGGCGACGAAGAAGGCGACTTCCTCGGGCACGCTCACGTTCTCGGCGGCGGCCTTCTTCATCAGGATGGCCACGCGCATTTCCAGCTCGGGCGGCTCGATGGCCACGGTCAGGCCGGAGTCGAAGCGCGAGATCAGACGGTCGTCGATGCCGCTGATTTCCTTGGGGTAGGTATCGCTGGTGATGATGACCTGGGCCCGGTTGGCGATCAGCGCCTCGAACGCGTAGAAGAACTCTTCCTGCGTGCGGTTCTTGCCCGAGAAGAATTGAATATCGTCGATCAGCAGCAGGTCGAGCGAGTGGTAGTAGCGCTTGAACTCGTCGAAGGCCTTGCGCTGGTACGCCTTGACCACGTCGGAGACGTACTGCTCGGCGTGGATGTAGCGGATGCGCGCGCGCGGGTTCTCCAGCAGCATGAAGTTGCCGATGGCGTGGATCAGGTGGGTCTTGCCCAGGCCAACGCCGCCGTACAGATACAGCGGGTTGTACGACTTGCCGGGGTTGTTGGCCACCTGGATGGCGGCGGCGCGCGCGAGCTGGTTGGCCTTGCCGGTGACGAAGTTGTCGAACGTCAGGATCGGGTTCAGGCGCGAGCGCTCGTGCACCGTGTCGTTCTGCTGCTGGCCGCCCTGGCCATTGCCGGGATGGCCGCCCGGGTGATTGCCGGGGTGGCCGCCCTGGCCGCCGCCCGGCATGGGCTGCTGCGGCTGGGGCACGCGGTAGGAGCGGGCACTGGCTTCGGCCGGGTCGAGCTGCGGCACGTCGATGTCGACCAGTTCGCCGACCATGCCGCCCATGCCGGCGCCCTGGCCGGCATGGCCCGCGTGGCCCGGATGGGCCGCCTGGGCCCCGGCGTAGCTGGCGGAGTAGGGCGCCTGCGCGCCGCGCTGGCCGCCCTGGCCGTTCTGGGCCGGCGCGGCGCCCTGGTGCATCGGGTTGCCGTAGCCGGGCTGCATGCCGGGCTGGCCGAAGTTCTGCGACAGCGGCTGGCCGGTGGGATAGCCGGGGCCGGCCTGCTGCGGCGCCATGCCGGGCTGGCCCGGCTGGCCGCCTTGCGGATAGCCGGCGGCGGCGCGGCCCGAGGCGGCGGGGTCGAGGACGAAGTGAACGCTGACGTTGGCCTCCCAGTACTCGCAGGCGAGCGCCGTGATGCGGCCGGAGAACTGGCTTTTCACCCAGTCGAGCTTGAAGCGGTTGGGCGCGGCAATGCGCAGCGCATGCGCTTCCTCGTCGAAGGCGACAGGCGCCAACGGCTTGATCCAGGTCTTGAACTGTTGCGGCGTCAGCTCGCGCTCGAGTTGCGCGGCTGCCGCCTGCCAGAAATCTTGCATTGTCTTCTTGTTCGGTGTTCGCCACGGGTTGCGCGGACAGTCCGGCCGGAAGGGCGACGTAAAGGACAGCGGGACGGCGGAACGGCCGGCAGGGATCGGTGGCGCATCCCTGTCGGCTGTTCCGCCGGTCCTGTCCTGTATACCCTTCAGCCTGATAAAGCGACCGCGCATCGCGATCCGCAACTGACCCCCGCAAGCCCGGCTTCCCCTGTGACGGAACGCGACACTCGACGCGACAAGCGGGAGCCGCCGGCGGGCCGCGCGGCGAATGAGACGAGTTCGCCGCCGCCCGCTGCGCGTCCGTTGTCCGGCGTGCCAGGGGTGAGTCCGGGGTTGCGCTTGCGCCACGCAGCCCGTGTGGTGTTTGGACCCGGATTGTACCCCCCGCCCTGAGTTATCCACAAAGGATAAGTCTGTGGATAAGTTGTGGAGATGCAGTGAATTGTTGTGCACAACCCCTTGTCCGGCGCGGGTTTCCGGGTAGGCAAAACACCCGAAAAGCCAATCCAAACAGAGACTTCGCTCGACTTCGGAGGGCCTGGCGGGCGGCACGGATACAAAAAAACTTACCCACTGGCGATTGTGGACAATGAAATACAACAGCGGACTGCGTATTTTTGCGGCAGGGGTGCCGCGCAAGTCTCTCGACCATATGGCGCCTTGACACATCGCGCGAAAATCAGTTAAATGGCGGGTTCTGCGATGCGGCAGGGGATCACGTATGCGCATCGCCGGGTCTGACCTGTTCCGTGCAAGACCGGTTTCGTTCCACGCGGCTTTCGGCCGGCTGGGGCGCACCGGAAATGGCTGGATTGGCCGGAACAGGCAGCGGGCCGAGCAGGCTTCCCGAACCTGCGTCGCAAGCGCCGACATCGTCGGCGCGCGAGATACACGGCCGGCGGCAAGACAATCACCGCAGTCGGCAAGACCGCATCCGCGGCAGCCCAAGCGAACCATACGCGGCGGCCACGGCGCCCCGGCTCACGCCGGAGGCCGGGCGAGCCAAGATCAACCAGAGAGTGCAACATGAAACGTACCTACCAACCTTCCGTTACCCGCCGCAAGCGTACCCATGGTTTCCGCGTGCGCATGAAGACCCGCGGCGGCCGTGCCGTCATCAACGCTCGTCGCGCCAAGGGCCGCAAGCGCCTGGCAGTCTAAGGGCCTGGCGACCGGCCATGAGGGCGCCCAGCGCGCCGTCGTGGCCAACCGCCTCGCCTTTCGGATGGCCGGGAGCCCGCAGCCAGGTGCAGCTTTACCGCTAGCTTTGCCCAGCGTGCCTACCCATGCCTACCCCAAAGCCGCGAGGCTCACAAAGACGGATGAGTTTTCATCCGTTTTTGCTTTGCGCCCGCGCCGGCGCAGCCAGCACTTCGTGCTGTATGTGGGCGAGAACGGCCTGCCGCAGGCGCGCCTCGGCGTGGTGGTGGGCAAGAAATTCGCGGCGCGCGCCGCCGAGCGCAACATGGTGAAGCGCATGGTGCGGGAACTGTTCCGCCATCGGCAGGACCAACTCGCGGGCCGCGATGTGCTGCTGCGCCTGCAGGCCAAGTTTCCGCGCGCGGAGTTTGCCAGCCGCAGCGCCGTCCGCCGGGTCTGCCTGGCGGAGCTGACCGGCCTGTTCGAGGTGGCGGCGCGTCCGCTTGCGCCACGTCCCGCCGGCCCCGCCACACCGTCCGTCGCGCCTTCCGGGGTGTCGCCGCCGAAGTCCGCGCCTTCCGGCACCCCTGCCTGACCCGCCATGAAGCGAATCCTGCTAGCCCTGCTGCGCATCTACAAGATCGCCCTGAGCCCGTTCTTCGGCTCGCAGTGCCGCTTCCTGCCCACCTGTTCCGACTACGCCCGCGAGGCGATCCTGCGCCACGGCGCGGGCCGCGGCACCTGGATGGCCGCGTGCCGGCTGTGCCGTTGCCATCCGTTCACGGATGGCGGGTATGATCCGGTGCCGCCCGCATCGCCAGCAGCACCGGCAGCATCAACACAGCAAGACCGGGGATCCGCCGCGTCTGGCCCGGCGCCAGTCACGATCCGGCTACCCCGCCCCTGATTTCCTCCGACCACAGCGAGACATGGATATCAAACGCACCATACTCTGGGTCATCTTCTCGATGGCCCTCGTGCTGCTCTACGACAACTGGCAGCGCGCCAACGGTCATCAGTCGATGTTCTTCCCGAGCGCGAACCAGCAGGCCGCCCCGGCGGCCGGCGGCGCCTCGGCCGCGCAAGGCGACGTGCCCAAGGCCAACGCGGCCGCCGGCGCCACCGCCGCGGCACCGGCCGCCGCGCCGGCAGCCGCCGTGCAGCCGGCCGGCGAGAAGATCGTGGTGAGCACCGACGTGATGCGTGCCACCATCGACACCGCCGGCGGCATCCTCTCGCGCCTGGAGCTGCTGAACCAGCATGAGAAGGACGGCCAGCCCGTGGTGCTGTTCGAGCGCGACGCGACCCGCACCTACCTGGCCCGCTCCGGCCTGACCGGCGGCGACATGCCCAACCACACCACGGTGTTCGCCGCCTCGGCCGGTCCGCGCGACCTGGCCGGCACGGACAAGGTGGAAGTGACGCTGACCGGCGAGAAGGACGGCGTGAAGCTGGCCAAGACGTACATCTTCCACAAGGGCAGCTATGTGGTGGACACGCGCTTCGCCGTGACCAACGACAGCGGCAAGCCGGTCTCGCCGACGCTGTACCTGGAACTGACGCGCGACGGCAGCAAGGTCGAGCAGTCGCAGTTCTACAGCACCTTCACCGGCCCGGCCATCTACACCGACGCCGACAAGTACCACAAGATCACCTTCGACGACATCGGCAAGGGCAAGGCCAGCGTGCCGGCGGCCACCAGCAGCGGCTGGGTGGCGATGGTGCAGCATTACTTCGCCTCGGCCTGGATCCCGCAGGCCGGCAAGGAGCACAGCTTCTACGTCGAGAAGATCGACAACAACCTGTTCCGCGTGGGCGTGCAGCAGCCGCTGGGCCAGGTCGCCCCGGGTGCCACCGTGACCACCGATGCGCGCCTGTTCGCCGGCCCGCAGGAAGAGCGCATGCTCGAGAAGATCACCCCGGGCCTGGAGTTGGTGAAGGACTACGGCTGGCTGACCATCCTGGCCAAGCCGATCTTCTGGCTGCTGGAGAAGATCCACGGCATCCTGGGCAACTGGGGCTGGTCGATCATCGCGCTGACGGTGCTGATCAAGCTGGTGTTCTTCCCGCTGTCGGCGGCGAGCTACAAGTCCATGGGCAAGATGAAGGACCTGCAGCCGCGCATGACCGCGATGCGCGAGCGCTACAAGGGCGATCCGCAGAAGATGAACCAGGAGATGATGGCGCTGTACCGCACCGAGAAGGTCAACCCGCTCGGCGGCTGCCTGCCCATCGTGATCCAGATCCCGGTGTTCATCGCGCTGTACTGGGTGCTGCTGTCGTCGGTGGAAATGCGCGGCGCGCCGTGGCTGGGCTGGATCCACGACCTGTCGGTGCCGGATCCGTTCTACATCCTGCCGGTGCTGATGGCCGTGTCGATGTTCGTGCAGACCAAGCTGAACCCGACCCCGCCGGACCCGGTGCAGGCCAAGGTCATGATGATCATGCCGCTGGTGTTCTCGTTCATGTTCTTCTTCTTCCCGGCCGGCCTGGTGATGTACTGGGTGACGAACAACGTCCTGTCGATCGCCCAGCAATGGCAGATCAACCGGATGCTCGGCAAGGGCAAGGCGGCCGCGGCCGCCAAGGCCTGAGGCGAAGAGACGGCTCGGGCCGGCGGGTGACGAACCCGCTGGCCACGATAAAAAGCCCGGCGCATGCGCCGGGCTTTTTATTGGGTTCCCGGCCGCGTACCGGGCGTCATTCCGCCTCGTGGCAGACCGCCTCGATGTTGTGCCCGTCCGGGTCGAGCACGAAGGCGCCGTAGTAGTTCGGGTGGTAGTGCGGACGCAGGCCCGGCGCGCCGTTGTCGCGCCCGCCGGCGGCGAGTGCGGCCTGGTAGTAGGCGTCCACCTGCGCGCGGGTCCGCGCGCGGAAGGCCACATGCAGCGGCGGCTGGTTGGGCGCGCCGCCGTTGATCCAGAATTCGGGCTTGCCCGGCGGCCCGAAGCCAGCCACGTCGGTATGCCCGGTCACGCTGGCCGGCAGCTCCATCACCTTGACCATGCCGATGGCGCCGAGCGCGGCGGTGTAGAACGCGCGGCTCCTGGCGAAATCGCTGACGCCCACGCCGGTGTGATCGATCATCTTTCGGTTTCTCCTTGAAGAAAATGGCCGTTCAGGCCAGGTCGAGCACGCTCATGGTGGCGTTGAAGCGGCTCACCAGCACCGCCTCGCCGTGCACGCTGGCGAAGACGTCGGCCTCCACCACGATGATGGCGCGGCCGGACTTGAGCACGTCGGCGCGGCAGGTCAGGCGGTCGCTGCGCGCGGCCCTGAGCAGGTTGATCTTGAATTCGGCGGTGACTACGTGGCGCCCGGCGTCGAGCATGGTGGCGGCCGCCGCGCCGGCGGTGTGGTCGGCGATGGTAGCCTGCACGCCGGCATGCACCACGCCGCCGTGCTGCAGGTGCCGCGGCGTGACCAGCAGCTCGCTCTCGCACCAGCCGGGCCCGCAGTCCACCAGGCGGATGCCCACGTCCGTGACGAAGGCGGCGTCACGGAAACCGGCCTCGATGGTATCCCGCAGCAAACGCCGTTCCTGTTCGGTGGACATGGCCGCCTCCTCGCGCTCTGGTGGCCGGGCTCCCGACAGGCGGACGGCCCGGTGCGCCCATTGCAGCGCGAAGCCGGCGCGCTGTCAATGCGTGGCCCCTCGCTCACTCTTTGACTGGCCGCATAGGCATCCCCATCCGGAAGGTGCGGCGCACCCGCCACAATCGCCTACACTGGCTTATACCCGTCCCGCCTGGACACCGGCCCGGAAGCCACCGCCGACCACCATGCCCGCCGCCAATCCCACCAGCCGCCTGCACGCCGGCATGCGTGCCATCGACGCTTTCGTGGTGCTGGCCGATGACGGCCTCGCCGCCATCGCCGACCAGCTCGACGCGCTGAACCGGCGCGACCATCCCGACGACGTCCACGCGCTGCGGGTCGCGGTGCGGCACCTGCGCGCGGTCTGCTGGGCCTTCGGGCCGGCCCTGCCCAAGGCCATGCGCGCGCGCTGGCGCGACAGCCTGCGCCAGCTCGCGCGGGCCGCCGGCGACGTGCGCGACTGGGACGTGTTCATCGGCGAGACGCTGCGGCCCGCGCTCGACCGGCAGCCCGGCGATCCCGTGCTGGCCGCGCTGAGCGACGTCGCCACGATGCGGCGCCACCTCGCGCGCGCCACCATGATGGCGCAGCTGGCGCAGTACCAGCACTGGCCGCTGCCGGCGCTGCACCGCGACCTCGCCCACCTCGGCAGCGGCACCGTGCACGGCCCGCGCGCCGGCGCGCGGGCGCGCCTGGACACCTTCGCGCGCCGCCGCATCCGGCGCGCGCGCGAACGGGTGAAGGCGCTGGCGCGCGCCGCGCGCGGCGCGGACCTGGCGCGCGTGCACCGCTACCGCATCGGCAGCAAGCGCCTGCGCTATGCCATCGAGGCGCTGGCGCCGGTGCTGCCGAAGCGCTTCGGCCAGCGCCTGCACGACAAGCTGGTCAGGCGCCAGGGCCAGCTCGGCAAGACCGTCGACAACGCCGTGGCGCGCCGCCTGATGGCCGAGTGCATGAACACGCCCGCGCCGGGCGCGCAGGCGCCATCGCCACCATCGCTGCCACCTCCGCCATCCCCGCCACCCCCACCGTCCGCGCGGGACTGATCTGCGACAATATCGCCATGACCGCATCCCAGCCCCGCTCCCACGCCGCCGCCACGCCCATCGCCGCCATCGCCACCGCGCCCGGGCGCGGCGGCATCGGCGTGGTGCGCGTGTCCGGCCCCGATGTCGGCGCCATCGCGCGCGCCGTCTGCGGCCAGGCGCTCAAGCCGCGCCATGCCACCTATCTGCCGTTCCTCGACGCGCGCGGCAAGGCCATCGACCACGGCCTCGCGCTCTATTTCCCCGCGCCGAATTCCTACACCGGCGAGGAAGTGCTCGAACTGCAGGGCCACGGCGGCCCGGTGGTGATGCAGATGCTGCTGGCGCGCTGCCTCGAAGCGGGCCGCGAGACCGGCCTGCGCCTGGCCGAGCCCGGCGAGTTCACGCGCCGCGCCTTCCTCAACGACAAGCTCGACCTGGCCCAGGCCGAAGCCGTGGCCGACCTGATCGAAGCCAGCACCGAAGCCGCCGCGCGCTCGGCCGCGCGCTCGATGGAAGGCGAGTTCTCGCAGGCCATCCACGCGCTGGTCGAGCAGGTCATCCACCTGCGCATGCTGGTGGAAGCCACGCTCGACTTCCCCGAGGAAGAAATCGACTTCCTCGAAGCCTCCAACGCGCGCGGCCAGCTCGCCGTCATCCGCGCAGCGCTGTGCGGCGTGCTCGCGCAGGCCAAGCAGGGCTCGCTGCTGCGCGAAGGCCTGTCGGTGGTGCTGGCGGGACAGCCCAACGTCGGCAAGTCGTCGCTGCTCAACGCGCTGGCCGGCGCCGAGCTGGCCATCGTCACGCCGATTCCCGGCACCACGCGCGACCGCGTGCGCGAAACCATCCAGATCGAAGGCATCCCGCTGCATATCGTCGACACCGCCGGCCTGCGCGACGACGCCGCCGACGAAGTCGAGCGCATCGGCATCGAGCGCACCTGGGAAGCCGTGCGCCGCGCCGACCTCGTGCTGCACCTCGTGGACGCCGCCGACTACGTCGAGCACGGCCTGTCCGAGACCGACGACGCCATCGACGACCGCCTCTCCGGCCACCTGCCGCCCGGCTCGCCGATCCTGCGCGTGGTCAACAAGATCGACCTTGCCCCCGCCGTGGGCGCCCGGCACTTCGGCGCCAACCGCCCCCACGTGGTCGCCGCCAACGGCCCCAATCCGGCCGAGGTCTGGATCTCCGCGCGCACCGGCTCCGGCATCGACCTGCTGCGCGGCCAGTTGCTGCGCCTGGTGGGCTGGCAATCCGGCAACGAAGGCACCTTCCTCGCGCGCGAGCGGCATCTCACCGCGCTGCGCAACGCGCAATCCCACCTCGACCTCGCCGCCGAGCGCGCCGAGCAGCAAGCGCAGGCGCTCGACCTGTTCGCCGAGGAACTGCGCCTGGCGCAGGATCATCTCAACAGCATCACAGGCGAGTTCACCAGCGACGATTTGCTGGGGACTATTTTTACGCGGTTCTGCATCGGGAAGTGAGGCAGGCTGAGGTCTCCTGATACAGCCAAGAGTCGCGTAAATGTTTCACCGGCGTCCGCGTCCGCCGCGCCATGTATCAACGATGACTCATCCAGAATCACCGCAGGTTGTCGCTCTTCATTGACGCTGTCCGTGCACGCCGCGCAAGGACAGCGCTCCATCCCGCTGCGTTGTCGATGTGACACCCCGCCTGTGCGGTTTTGGCGGCTCCGCAAGCAACTTTGTCCGTTCGATGTCGGCCCCAAGCCATAGATTCGTAGCACGGGATGCGAGGCAGCCCGCCAGGGGCAAGACGCGCCGGCGGCGGCAGCGGCCAAGCGCGGCTTGCCGTACTCGGCCGGCTCCGCCTCGCTCCTGGCCTGTGCACCAGCGGAGCTACACGCTATGCGTGACCACGACATCGAAGCGCAGCCGCCCCGGCTACAAGTATTCGAAGGTGTCGTTCCCCGGCAGTTGCTGGCGGAGATGAATGCGACCGTCGACGCCTGCAGGCAGGCGTGGCGGCCGGCAGATGGCCGTCGCGCCACGGACACGGCGGCGCAGTTTGCCGAGCTGCTGCGGCGGCACGATCCGTTCCGGCTGGCCGAGCGGCAGGCCTGCGCGCGTTCGCGGCAAGGCGCGCGGCAGGCGGGCTGGGCCATCGAGCGCGCCCAGCCGCTGTACGTGCTGCGCTGTATCAACGGCGGCCTGCGCGGGCAGAGCCATCTGCGACACTACGATTCCCATATCCTGACGCTGCTGATTCCGCTGCAGCAGGCGGCGCCGTCGCGCGAGAACGGCGACCTGATCCTCTACCGGCATCCGCGCGAAGCCGTGGCGGCGTGGAAGAACGTCATCACCAAGGTGCGGCTGATCCTGATGCGCTCGCTGCCGTTCGTCGTGCGCCGGGCGCTGACCTTCCACCATCTCGCGCACGGCCGCTGCGAGCGCGTCGCGTGCGTGCCGGGCAACGTCTACGTGTTCAACGGCTTCATCACGCTGCATGCGAACCTGCACGTCGAAGCGGGCGAGCGCCGCTCGCTGATCTTCCACTATTACGATCCCGGCCTCACCGCGGGGCTGAACCACGTGCCGCGCGCCTGGCGGGCGCTGCGGGACCGGCTGCTCGACGCGATCCAGCCGGTCCGCTCGCGCGACTGACCGGCGGCCGGCCGGCGCGCTCGCGCCGGGACGATCGCGCGTGCTCCCGCTCGCGTACTCCTTGCGGTACATGGCGGCACCGCCGCCGATGCCCGCCGCGGGCGCTCCTATACTGGAACCGCTGGAACAGCCTTCCGCGCGTAGCGTCACGGGCCGGCGCTGGTGTACGCGCGGATCCACATCGGCCCGGACCCAGGCTAGGAGAACGTCATGACCAATGCGCAAGGACATCTCGTCGGTACCCTGAACCACCTGATCGAGGTCGGCAAGGACGGCGAACTGAGCTGCACGACCGGCGCCCGCGAAGTGCAGAGCCCCGAGATACGCGCCATCCTGACCGGCACCGCGGAAACCTGCCGCGCCTCGGTGATGGAGCTGCAGGCGCTGGTGACTTCGCTCGGCGCCCAGCCGCGCGACCGCGGCAGCATGGGCGGCGCGCTGCACCGCGGCTGGATGGAGGTGCTGCACGTGATCGCGCCGCACAACGACGACGCCGTGCTGCAACTGTGCGAGCGCGACGAGGAAGCGGCCAGGCGGGAATACCAGGCGGCCCTGACCGGGGACATGCCGGCCGAGGTGCGCGCGGTGGTGCAGCGCCAGTACGAGGGCATGCAGTGGCATCACCAGCGCATCCACGCCATGCGCGGCATGCAGGTCCACTAGCGGACGGTGGCGCGGACGGCAGCGCCGCCGCGCCTCACCACACGCGCGGCACCAGCCGGTACCGCACGCGGGCCGCGTAGGCGGCGTAGCCGTCCAGCCCGCGCAGCAGCTCGCGGTCTTCCATCGCCGTGCGGAACACGATGCCGGCGGCGAGCAGCAGCGACCCCGCCACGCCCCACCACGACCCCAGCAGCAGCGCATTGGCCGGCAGGAAGACCAGCACGGCCGCGTAGAGCGGATGGCGCACCAGCGCGTAGGGGCCGCTGGACACCACGCGATGCCCGCGCTCGGACTGGATCCGCACCACCGGGGCGAGGAAGGTGTTCTCGCGGCAGACCCGGTCGATGGCGGCATAGGACAGCACCAGCAGCACCGCGCCCGCGCCTTGCAGCCACGCCGGCATGACCGACCAGCGGTAGCGTCCCGCGTCCAGCCCCATCAGCGCCAGCCACGCGCACCACGCCACGCCCACGGCCACCATGAAGACGCGGTCCCACAGCGGCTGCCCGCGCTGCACCGGCGGCTTCAGGCGCTCGGCCAGCAGCGCGGGATCGTAGCGGGCCATGCGCCACGTCACCACCGCGGCGCCGCCGAAGAACAGCGCCAGGTACGCCCAGCCCGCGGGCCACGCCAGCGTGCCCGCCGCGCCGAACAGCAGGGCGGCGAAGACCAGCGCCTCGGCCGCCAGCGCGAACGCAAGCCTGAACTTCATGGCGGATGCCCTCCTTGCGGCGTCCCGCGCCGGCATGCCGCCGGGAACGGCGGCGCAGTGAAGTGCGATGGGGAACGCGGCAGGGGCTACAATGGGCCGTTTCAGCGAACGAGCCACTGCCATGTCCGATTATCCGCGTTATACCCTCAATCGCTCGCTCGTCATCCTGGTGCCCCAGCAGCCGTTCTTCGACTGGATCATGGCCGTGGACACCGACCCCGTACCGTCGCTCACGCTCGAGAACGTGCGCGAGGACCAGAGTACCTTCCTGGTGCCGGACGAGGTCTCCAACGCCGCCCAGGCCGTGCAATGGGTGGAGGAGCGCTGGCGCGCCTTCTTCGAGTTCATGCTGGGAGAGTGGTTCGAGGAGTCGGCCTGGCCGGCGGCCCTGACGCTCGAGCAGTTCCGCGAGTGGTTCACGGTGCAGCACCACTCCACGGTGTTCGACATGGCGCTGGACTTCGGCATCGAGCACGAGGACTGGGAAGCCGAGGAGGAAGAGGAGGACGACGGCGAACCGGGGCTGCACCGGCTGCACTGAGGCCGTTGGCGTGGCCCGCATGGCCTGCATGACCTGTGAGGCGCGCGCCATGCCTGTGGACAAGTCTGTGGAGAAGCCCGAATAACCCTGTGGGCAAAGCTGTGGGCAAGGTTGTGGGCAACCCGCCGCGAAAGCCGCCATCCCCGCCATGCCGGCGGCGTTGCCCGCCCGTGCCGGCCGCGCCCGTCCCGCCCGACCTTCTTGCCCGCCCCCTCTTTACCGCAGGAAACCCCGGATGTTGAACCGTACCCAGAAGACCCTGATCGGCGTCGTCGCCGTGGCCGTGCTGGCCATGCTGTGGCTGACCGGCAACCATGAGCAGCAGCAGCTCGAGCCGGCCGCGGCGGATGCCGCCGCCGATGCCTCCGCAGCCGCGGCCGCCACCGAGGCGGCCAGCGGCGCGCGCGGCGTGCCGCGCAACGGCACGCTCGACCCGATCAGCATCGACCCGGCGCGCTCCACCGACGTGCTGCCGCAATACCAGGCGGATACGCTGGTGGACGACTACCAGGACAACCCCGGCGCCGCGAACGACCGCTATCGCGGCCAGTATTTCATCGTGGAGGGCGTGGCCGCCGGCGTGCGGCGCGAGAGCGGCGACAACGTGTTCCTCGACATCCGCTCGAACAACCCGGCCGTGGCGGTGCGCGCCAGGCTGCTGCCCCAGCAGATCTGCGGCCCGGCCGGGCGCACCTGCGAAGTGGAGGCGCGCGCCACGATGGTCCGGCGCGGCCAGAAGGTGGCGGTGGAATGCACCGGCGCGGGCCAGGTGGACGGCTCGCCGCTGCTGGAAGGCTGCCTGGTCCGCGGCGGCGCCAACTGAGCGGCGCCGGCGCCTTTTTCCATCGATTCCACGCCCGTTTCCCGGCTTCCGCATGCAAACCCTGCTCTCCGTCCTCGCCCTGACCATCCTGATCGTGACCGCGGTCGGCCTGGTCTCGCCGCCGTTCATCAGCAACGCCTTTCTCAAGGGCCGCCCGGTCGGCCGCCTGCAGATCCTGCTGGTCGGCGTGTTCCTGGCCGCGATCTGCCTGGTGGCGGTCGGCAGCATGGCCACGCCGCCGGCCGCCGGCTGAGCGGCACGCGCGGCGCTTCGGCAGGCCGCTCCCGCGGCTTTGCGATGCCCGCGCCACCCGCGCCGGCCCGGAAATGCCGGACACGAGACTTGCGGGGCGCGTCCCGCGGGCGGACCAGCGCGGCCGCTTCGGGTCGCCAACGGTAGCTCCCGCCGTCCGCCAGCCGTCTCCGGCTGGCGTTTTTCCGGGCTGGCGGACCGTTTTTCCCGCTCTGTTCCACCGATTGACCGCGCGGCAACACGCCTAAAGTTGGCGGGCGCGCGTGCCGGGAGCACGCGCCCACCCGCCATGCGCCCAGGAACATCATGAAAATAGCATTGCTTGCCGCCAGCCTAGGCCTGCTGGCCACCGGCTGCGCCACCTACCAGGCGGTCGTGCCGGTCGACCGCGGCGACCGTATCGCCTCCATGCAGCCGGCCGACGGCACGCTGTTCTGCGTGATCACCAACCAGTCCAGCGGCAACGCCTACCTGGGCGCGCTGCGCGAGTCGCTCGAGGCGCGCGGCTTCGAGTTCAAGCAGCTCGCGCCGGGCTCGTCGGTGGCGGCCTGTCCCTATACCGCCACCTACTACGCGCAGCGGCAGTCGTACTGGCGCGATTTCCTCAGCTCGCTGGACATGGTGGTCTACATCAACGGCGAGCGCGCTGGCCAGGCGAAATACGACGCGCTGCGCAGCGCCGGCGGCATCAACCTGAGCGACCTGATCCCGCCCGGGCAGAAGATCGAGGACGTGGTGGAGCAACTGCTGCCCGGCATGCGGCCCCGGCCGGCCGCCGCCGGCACCGCGCCGTCGGCCCCGGCAGCCCCTTCCGCGCCGGCCGCGTCCGCTACGCCAGCCTGAATACCTCCACCGCCTGACGCAGCTCCTGCGCCTGCTGGTGCAGGCTCTGCGCGGCCGCCGCGGCCTGCTCGACCAGCGCGGCGTTCTGCTGGGTGGCGTTGTCCATCTCGTTCACGGCGCCGTTGACCAGCGCGATGCCCTGCGCCTGCTCGCGCGAGGCCACGGTGATGTCGCCCATCAGCGCGGCGATGCCTTCCACGCGGCGCACGATGTCCTCGATGGCGGCGCCGGCCTGCTGCACCGCCTCGTTGCCGGCGCGCACGTCGGCCACGGTGCGCTGGATCAGCGTCTTGATCTCGCCGGCGGCGCCGGCGCTGCGCTGCGCCAGCCCGCGCACCTCGCCCGCCACCACCGCGAAGCCGCGCCCGTGCTCGCCCGCGCGGGCGGCTTCCACCGCCGCGTTGAGCGCGAGGATGTTGGTCTGGAAGGCGATGCCGTCGATCATGCCGATGATGTCCACCACCTTCTGCGCGTTGCCGTGGATGCCGGCCATCGTGCCGACCACGCGCGCCACCGTGGCGCCGCCGGTGCGCGCGGCCTCGGCGGCGCTGCGCACGGCCTCGTTGGCGTCGTGCGCGCTGTCCGCGTTCTGCTTCACGGTGGCGGAAAGCTCGTCGATGCTCGACACGGTGCGCTCCAGGCTGGTCGCCTGCGCGGCGGTGCGCGCCGACAGGTCGGCGTTGCCGCTGGCGATCTGGCTGGTGCTGCCGGCGATGGCCGCCGCGCTCGCGCGCACGGTGCCGACGATGTCCGACAAACCCTGGCCCACGCCGTCGATGGCGCGCAGCAGCCGGCCCATCTCGTCCTGGCGCCGGCTCGCCATGCGCGTGCCGAGGTCGCCCCCGGCGATGCGCGCCGCGGCCTGGGCGGCGGTGCCGAGCGGCACGCTGACCATGCGCCGCAGCAGCCACCAGAAGCCCGCCGACACCACCAGCGCCAGCGCCACGCCGGCCAGCAGGAAGCGGTCGCGGCTCGCCACCAGCCCGGCGCGCAGCGTCTGCACCGGCACCGAGCCGGCGATGATCCACTGCCAGTCCGGGTAGGTGGTGAAGGCCGTCACGCGCTCGGCCGCGGGCGTGTTGCCCAGCGCCGCGGTGTGCGTCATCACGCCTTGCCTGCCGGCGATCATGTCGCGCACCCAGGGCTTGCCGCCGGCGTCGGTGGCGTTCAGGATCACGCTGCCCTCGGCGGCGCCGCGGCCGACCATCAGGCGGCCCTGGTCGGGGCCGGGGCTCGCGTCGATCACCATGAACTCGCCGTCGCCGCCGACCTGCTTGCGGCGGATGCGGTTCTTCAGCATGGCCAGCTCGGCATTGACGTTGACGCCGACGAACAGCGCGCCCACCACGCGGCCGGTGGCGTCGCGCACGGGCTCGTACTTGCTCATGTACGGCTTGCCGAACAGCCACGCCAGCGCGCGGTAGGCGCGGCCCGACATCAGCGCGGCGTAGGCCGGATGGGTGCGGTCGAGCACGGTGCCCACGGCGCGCTCGCCGCCCTGCTTCTTGAGCGACGTGGTGATGCGCACGAAGTCCTCGCCGCTGCGCGCGAACACCGTGGCGGCGGCGCCGCCGGTGGTGGCCTGGAAGCTGTCGGGAATGGCGAAGTTGCCGTTGAGCGTGACCTCGCCGCTCCTGAAGCGCGGCGTGGCCTGGCCGGCCACCTCCACGGTATCGGCCGCGTCCAGCGTGTACGGGCCGGGCACCTGCGCGGCGAAGCTGAGCATGAAGCGGTCGGACTCCTGCAGCATGGTGTCGTCGAGCTGGCCCACCAGTTCGCGCAGGGTGTCGGCCTCGGCCACGATGGCGTTGCGCGCCTGCGCCTCGAGCAGGTTCATGCTGCTGGCCGACAGGGCCAGCGCATAGGCGCCGAACACCGCCAGTTGCACCAGCAGCACCACCGCGGCGATGCGCGTGCCGATGCTCCAGGCGCCGGGGTGCAGCCGCGCGCGCAACGGGCGCGCGGACGGTGGCCTGCCGGAAGACGAGGCGGGGGACGGCGCGGCAGGTCGCGGGGACGGCGCGGCGGCATGGACAGTGACAGTTGAACGCAAGAGCAGCTCCGTCAATGAGTGCCATGCGCCACCTGGCGCACGGGCGGCGCGCGCTCTGCGGCGCGTCGCCATTGCGGAGGTTTACGGCGGGCGCGCCGCGGCCTTGACCGCCGCGCGGCGAAATCGCCTAGAAGCGCGGCTCTAGCTTGCGCGCGGTGCAGCCGGCGCTTCGTTGTGGTGCATTTTGCCGCGCGTCCTGCCCGCGGGCCGCGCCCGATCATGCCCGAACGATCACGCCCGAACGATCATCCCGCCGGCCATTGAGCCAACCATTCAGCCGACCAGCCGGCCCAGCCGCACCACGGTCACGCCGGGGCGCAACTGGCGCAGCGACGGCATCACCAGCACGCAGTCCGGGTAGGGCGTCACCACCGGCTCGCCGTCGCGCCAGCCGATCACGGTGCCGGCCTCGGGGAAGGTCTCCAGCCCGGTGTACGGGCCGGCGAAGCGGAAGTCCATGCTGGCGGCCACCACCGGCTCGGTCACGCGCACCACGCGCTGCGGCCGCGGCGGCTGCAGCCAGCCGGCGGGCACGTCGGCCGCGTCAATGATGCCGGCGTTGAGCAGGAAGCGCGCGGTGCTGTCCTTCGCCACGCTCACCGAAGCGGTTTCCCAGTGCTGGCCGCATTCGATCAGCAGCGCGTTCTTCGCGCTGGCGGCGTCGCCGAAGCCTTCGTAGTCGCGCATGCGGCGGCCTTCGGGGTGGCCTTCGTCGACGATCACGTTGGCCGGCGCGCCGACCGCGCGCGCCAGCTCGATGCCCTTGTCGAGCGGGCCGGAGACGATCAGCGGCAGGCTCTTCTCGTGCATCGAGTGCAGATCCAGCAGCAGGTCCACGGTGTCGATCACCGGGCGCATGGCGCGCGCGCGGCGCAGTTCGGACGAGTCGCGGCCGGCGTCGTCGAGCACGGCGGCGGTCCACACGCGGTTGAAGTCCTGGTCGACGTAGCGCGAGGCGTCGGGCTTCGCCGCGTCGAACGTGTGGTACGCATCCACGTTGGCGAAGGCCAGCGTCAGGCGGCCGCGGCGCGGGCGCAGGCCGGCGTCCAGCAGCGCCTTGACGGTGATGGCGCCGCACACCTCGTTGCCGTGCGTGAGCGCGTTGATCATCACGTGCGGGCCGGGCGCGCCGCTGTCGAAGGTGTGCACGTAGGGCACGCCCGCGTTGCCGGCGGCGTAGGGGCGGATGTCGGGGAATTCGACTTCGACCGGATAGGCGTCGAAGGTAGGGACTTGGGTATGCATGTGTGTGGGTTGGCTAGCTTGCCTGTTTAAGCGGGAATCCCGGCGGCCGGAAATCCGGGCGCCGCTGGTGGCAAGCAAATGGCACGCCTGCCGCCGTTTGCCGCCATCGTTGCCATTATTGGTGCATTGCGGTTATTCGTGGATGCCGGCGGCCTGCACGATGGCCTTGTACTTGCCGGTCTCGCGCTTGACGAAGGCGGCGAACTGCGCCGGGCCGCCCGGCGCCACCGCCACGCCGGCCTCGGCCAGCTTCTTCTTCACCTCGGGCAGCGCCAGCACGGCCTGCATCTCGGCGTCGAGGCGCTCGACGACCGCGCGCGGCGTGCCGGCCGGCGCCATCAGCCCGAACCACACGCCCATGTCCACGCCCCTGAGCGCGCTGCTCTCGGCCAGCGCCGGCACGCCGGGCGCCACCTGGGCGCGGTGCGCCTCGGTCACGCCATAGGCCTTGACGCGGCCGGCCTGGATATGGGGCAGGGCGGACGACAGCACCATCACGGCGAGGTCGATCTGGCCGCCGAGCAGGTCGGTCGACATGGCCGACGCGCCCTTGTAGGGCACGTGCGTGATGTTGACCTTGCCCTGCTGCTTGATGAGTTCGCCGGCGAGGTTCAGCGGCGTGCCCACGCCCGACGAGGCATAGGCCAGCTTGCCCGGCTGCGCGCGCGCCAGCGCGATCAGCTCGTCGGCGTTCTGCGCCGGCAGCCCGGGCTTGCCCACCAGCACCATCGGCTGCGTGCCGACGAAGGTGATGGGCGCGAGGTCGCGCTCGCCGTCGTAGCGCACGGCGGGATTGGTCAGGCGCGCGATCGAGACCTCGCTGCCCGAGCCCATCAGCAGCGTGTAGCCGTCCGCGTCGGCCTTGACCACCCTGGCCGCGCCGATGGTGCCGCCGGCGCCGCCGAGGTTCTCGATCACCACGCTCTGGCCCAGGCGCTTGCCGAGCTCCGGCGCGATGGTGCGCGCCACCAGATCGACGCTGCCGCCGGCGGTGTAGCCCACCACCAGCGAGATCGGCCTGGCGGGCCAGCCCGCCGCGCCGGCGACGCCGGCAAGCAGGCACAAGGACGCGGCGGCGGCCGCGCGCAGCAGTTTGTTCATGGCTCTCTCCCTTCGTGGATTCGTGGTCTCGCCGCCGTGCGCATGTATGGATATGCGGATATGGCGATGTGCGGCGATCTTAGAGAGCGGGCGGGCGCAGCAACGTGCGGCTTTGGCAACGGCGCTTGCCGAATCGGCAAGGCGGCGCGGGAAAAGGAAAAAGCTAGGCGGCGGTGGCGGCGCGCCAGAAGGCCTCGGCCAGCGCGCGCATGGGCGCGCGCGTGCGGTACAGCAGGATCTGCATGGCGAGGTCGGACTCGCCGCCGGCCTCCAGCCCCGCGCGCACCAGACGCCCGGCATGGAGGTCGTCGGCGATCAGCCGCGCTGGCAGCCACGCCAGGCCCATGCGCTGGCGCACCATCTCGTGCACCGACTCGGGGAAATCGCTCACCGCGATCACGTCCAGCCGCGCGGCCAGCCGGCGCCGCGCGATCTCGCCGTCGACCATGCGGCCCAGCGTGAGCGTCTCGGCATACGCGATCATCGGCACCGGCGCGTGCCGGCCGCGCGCCTGCAGCTTGTACTGCGGGCCGCCGCCGGGCGCCGCGGCGCTCACGCAGACCAGCCGCTCCTCGCCGGCGAGATAGCGCTGGTAGCGCGCCTCGTCCAGCGTCACCGGCTGCTCGGGCGAGTTGTAGCAGAGCAGGAAGTCGGCGTCGCCCTCGGTGAACATGGCCAGCGCGTCGTGCGTGGGGAACGTCGACAGGCGCGTGCGGAAGCCGGCCGCCACCGGGTCGTGGCGCAGCGCGTGGCGCAGGCCCGCGAGCCACGCCGGCACCATCGAGCGCGCCAGCGTCTTGCCGGTGGCGATCACCACCGTGCTGGCATCGGCGCGGTGCGCCGCGCGCAGCGACAGGCGCGCCTCGTCCAGCGTGCGCAGCGCGTCCCCGGCGGCTTCGAGGAACTGGCGGCCTTCGTCGGTCAGGCGCACCGGGAACACGCTGCGGTCGATCAGCGGCGCGCCGGCCCACACTTCCAGCGCCTGCATGCGGCGCCCGAACGCGGGCGGCGTGACGTTGCGCAGCTCGGCCGCGCGCGCGAGGCTGCCGGCCTGGGCCAGGCACACGAAATCCTCGAGCCAGCGGATATGCATGGGAAGGTGCGGTGAAGTTGACGGTCGATGAAGCGGCGCGGACATTGTAGCGGCATGCCGGCACCGTGCAGGCTTCTCCTGGATACCGCGCGGGCGCCATACGTGCGCCATACATGGGCCATACGGGCGCCGCGCGAGTCGGGTAGAATTTTTCGCATGGCCCTCTTCAAGCGCAGCGCCGCGTCCTCCTCCAGTTCCCCGCCGGACAGTGCCTCGGGCAATGCGCCGGGCAATGCGCCGAGAAGCGCGCCAAGAAGCGCGAAACCGGGAAGCGCGAAAGACGGCGCGCCCGCCGAGTACACCATCGACGAACTCGCGCGCGCGGCCGGCACCACGGTGCGCAACGTGCGCTCCTACCAGGACCGCGGCCTGATCGACCCGCCCGAGCGGCGCGGCCGCGTCGGCATCTACACGCAGGCGCACCTGGGCCGCCTGCGCCTGATCAACCACCTGCTGGCGCGCGGCTACACGCTCAACAACATCCAGGAACTGCTCAAGGCCATCGTCGAGGGCCACGACCTGCGCTCCATCCTCGGACTGGAATCCGCCATCGCCAGCCCGTGGACCGACGAAGTGCCGCGGCACTACTCCTACCTCGCGCTGGCCAGGCTGTTCGGCCGCGCGGTGTCGCGCCCGGCGCTGGCCAAGGCCATCGCGCTGGGGCTGCTGGAGCCGGACGGCATGGGCTACCTCGCGCGCAGCCCGCGCACGCTGGCCGCCGGCGCCGAGATCGCGCGCGCGGGTTTCCCGATCGAGGACGTGCTCGCCATCATCGAACATGCGCGCGGGCATTTCGAAGCGGTGTCGGACCGCATCGTGGCGATGGTGGTGCGCGAGCTGGACCGTTTCGGCGAAGGCAAGCTGCCACCGCCGCAGGACGTGCCGCGGCTGGTGGACATCCTCTGGCGTATCCGCCCGCTGGCGATGGTGGCGGTGGAAGCGGAGATGATGCGGGCGCTGGAGTTGTCAGCGAACAAGTATCTTGGAGATCGGGTGGCGGCGATTATTGAGCATTTGCATGATGGGGATGAGCGGGCCTGAGCGGCTGGGCTTTTTTGGTTATTTGGTTTTTTAAGACAAAGGCTTTAAAGAATTAAAGTCAGATTCAAAGGCTTAACTTCAAGGTCAAGGGCTGAACGTCAAAGTCAAAGTCAAAGGCTTTCGCTCCCCCGGAGCGACCTACTTTCTTTTCCCCGAAAAGAAAGTAGGCAAAGAAAGCGGGCTGCCTGGCCGGCAGGGGCAGAAACGTTGGGATTTCTCTTGTTGGTGGTTTCGTGGTGGGGCCTGTAGTTCTGCTGGCATCCTGCCGTTACCGGTGCGAGCGGCCACGATCTGGCTGACGGTATGGGTTTCCGGGTCAGACCTATGATGGCGGGCACACTGCCTGTTCGGGCATCTGCCGTTACCGGTTTGGGCGGTCACGGCGTAGCACCCGCATGGTTTCGTGGTGGGCGTGGTGGACCCAGCGCGGGTGCGCTGGGTTGCTGGAACCGGGATTGCTTTTCAGCCGTCCGGCACTGCGTTCAAATAGGGGCCACCGCGCCCACCACGAAACCAGCCCCGTCCCTATGACGAGCCCATCCGCCCCGGTCGCGGCAGCAGCCCAAAGGTCCTGGACCTCCGCCATCATGCAGCGCCACCACGAATCGAACACCACCCGAGAGAGCGTGGCCGCCAAAACCGGTACCGGCAGAATCCCTGCAGAACCACCAACCCCACCACGAAACCACCAACCCAGGCAACTCTGTTCGGCTCTGCCCCTGCCGGCCAGGCAGTCCGCTTTCTTGGCTTACTTTCTTTTCGGATAAAAGAAAGTAAGTCGCGCCGGGGGCGCGAAAGCCTTTGACTTTGAAGTTGACTTTGACTTTGATGTTGACTTTGACGTTAAGCCTTTGACCTTGAAGCTAAAGCCTTTGACTTTGAACCCCAAAACCGTCCCCCTCAAAAAGACCCCCTAATAGAAGGCGCCCGCAAAGAAACCCCCGCTCTCCGCGAATTCTCCTCAATCTCCGCGATCAGCGGCTCAATCCTCGCGAGTTGCGCGCGGTTATCGTGATCCCACGGATGAAACCCCGGCCGGAAATAGTCGAACCACTCCGGGATCATCCTGCGCAGCACCCCCGGCTTGCCCCACAGAAACCACATCACCCCACCAAACCCACGCAGCTTGTTGGGGCACTCGCGGTCGGCCATCACCAGCCGCACGTGGAACACGAACACCATCGCCCAGAACGTCGCGGTGGTGGTCAGCATGGTGAAGGTGCGCAGCAGGTAGCGCGACAAGCCGGGCTTCATCACCGTGTTCCACACGTCGTAGGCCACCGCCTTGTGCTCGGTTTCCTCGAGCGCGTGCCAGATCCACACTTGGTGGTAGCCCGGCTCGGAGCCGCCCATCTGCTCCGGGTCCGCCAGCAGGCCGCCGGCCAGCATCGCGGTGTAGTGCTCCAGCGCGATGGTGTGGGCGAGCTGCCATGACTTCGGCAGGATGCGGCGCAGCAGGTTGAGCAGCTTGGCCACGGTGTTGTCGAGCTGCGCGGCGGGCAGGCCGGCTTCGCTCATCAGGCGGTTGTAGAGGATGTGCTCGCGCGTGTGCATCGCTTCCTGGCCGATGAAGCCGGCGATGGCGCGCTTGAGTTCGGGGTCGGCCACGTCGTCGCGGTAGGCGCGCACGCTGTCCATGAAGAAGCGTTCGCCGGCCGGGAAGAAGATCGACAGCGCGTTGACGAAATGGGTGACGTGGCGGCCCCGCACGTGCCAGTCGGCGATGCGGCTGGCGGGCAGGTGGGGATGCACATCGCGTCGGACTGGCATCATGATCGGAACTCCTGTCTAGGCTTGGATGGCGTGGGGCGCGGGTTGCGCGACGTTGCCGCATTCGGCGAGGAAGTGCAGCAGGTCCGCCGCCACGCGCTGCGGGTCTTCTTCCATCGGGACGTGGCCGAGGCCGGCATAGCGCTGCAGGCGCGCGCCGGGAATGCGCCCGGCGAAGGCCTGCGCGTGCGCGGGCGGAATCCAGCGGTCGCGCTCGCCCCACAGCACCAGCGTGGGCGCGCGGATGCCGGCCAGCGCGTCGGTGTCGAGCGCCGCGAAATCGAGCCTGGGCACCATGCGGCCCACCGCCTCGCGGCTGCCCTCGGCGTAGAAAAAATCGACGTAGCGGCGGAAGGTGGCTTCGTCCACGCGCGCGGCGTCGCCGTAGACGTCGCGCGTGGCGGCGCGGATGATGGCCTCGGGCAGCATCCACGGCGCCGACCAGCGCACCGGCGCGTGGTTGAACAGCGCGATGTAGAGCGGCAGCTTCATCGGGAAGCCGGCCGCGTCGACCAGCACCAGCTTGTCGACCTGGGCCGGGCGGCGCGCGGCGAGGTCCCACGCGATCAGGCCGCCGAGCGAGTTGCCGATCACGCTGGCGCGCCGCAGGCCGATGGCCTGGCAGAAGGCGTCGATGAAGCGGCGGTACATGTCCACGTCCATCGTGGCGATGCGCCCGCGCGCGTCGCGCAGCGGCCCGGTCAGGCCGAACGGCGGCAGGTCCACGCGCAGCACGCGGTAGCGCTGCGACAGCGCCGGCAGCACGCCCTGCCATGTATGCAGCGACGCGCCGAAGCCGTGGATCAGCAGCAGCGGCTCGCCGTCGGGCGCGCCCTCGTCGGTGTAGTGGACCAGCGTGCCCATCACCTGCACCCAGCGCGAGGCCGGCAGCGCGTAGCGGCGCGCCAGCGTCTCGCGCGACAGGCTGAACAGGCCGATGCGGCCCTGGCCGAACCAGCGCGTGAAGGCGCCGGGCGGGCGCCGCAGGCGCGCGTCCGCGGCGGCGGCGCGGCTCATGGCGCGTCTCCGCCGCCGGCGGGCCTGGCCGCCACGGTGCCGCCCGCGGACGCGGGCTTGCCGAGCGGGCTCTTGCGGCGCGCCTCGCGCACCACCAGCGACTGGTAGGCGGCGGGCAGCAGCCGCGCCATCAGGTCGGCGGCCACCGCGTCGGGCCCGATCAGCACGCGGCGGCGGTCATGGCGCACGCCGTTGAGGATCACGCGCGCGGCCTTGTCGGCGCTGGTGATGAAGAACTTCTCGAAGTCGTCGCGGCCCTGCTGTTCGTTCTCGACCAGGAAGCCGGCGACGTTGGGCGCGATGCGGCTGGCCTGCGCGATGTTGGTCTTGATGCCGCCCGGATGCACGCAGGTGGCGGAGACCCCGCAGCCGAGCAGGTCGAGTTCCTGGCGCAGCGATTCGGTGAAGCCGCGCACCGCGTACTTGCTGGCGTTGTAGCCGCTCATGCCGGGCTGCGCGAAGATGCCGAAGATGCTGGAGGTGTTGACGACGTGGCCTTCGCCGCTGGCCTTGAGGTGCGGCAGGAAGGCCTTCGTGCCGTGCACCACGCCCCAGAAGTTGATGCCCATGATCCATTCGAGATCGTCGTAGCTCATGCCGTCGATGGTGCTCGACAGCGCCACGCCGGCGTTGTTGAAGATCAGGTTGACGCGGCCGTGCGCGTGCGCGGCCTGCGCGGCCCACGCATGCATGGCGGCGCGGTCGGCCACGTCCACCACGTGCTGCGTGACCATCAGCGCGGGCGCGGTGCGCATGACCTCGCCCACGGTCTGCGCCAGGCCGGTCTGGTCGCGGTCCGACAGCGCGAGCTGGCAGCCTTCGCGCGCCAGCGCTACGGCCAGCGCGCGGCCCATGCCGGAGCCGGCGCCGGTGATGGCCGCCACCTTGTTCCTGAATTGCTTCATGCGGGAGTCTCCTCGCGGGTCGTTTGTTCTTGGTGGTTGTTTCTTGCCCGGCTCATGCGCGGCTCATGCCTGGGCGGCCGGCGCCGGCTGCCGCGCAGCCGCGGACAGTTGCGGGTGCATCAGCGAGCGGGTCTCGTAGTCGGCCATGTCGAAGCGCGCGGTGGCGCGGCGGAACTGCCAGGTGAAGCCCGGCCACAGCGTGGTGTTCTTGCCGGTCTTCGGATCGAGATACCAGCTCACGCAGCCGCCTTCGGACCAGATCGCGCGCGCCAGCTTGCGCTGCAGCCCGGCGTTGTAGTCGTGCTGCGCCGGCGCGCGCACGTCGATGGCCTGCACGCGGTGCCGGCCCATCGTCTTGAGCGCGCCGAGGATGTAGTTCACCTGCGACTCGATCATGAACACCATCGAGCTGTGGCCGAGGCCCGTGTTCGGCCCCACCACCATGAACAGGTTGGGAAAGCCCGCCACGGTGGTGCCGAGATAGGCCTCGGCGCCGTCGCGCCAGGCGTCGAGCAGGTCGATGCCGCCGCGCCCGAGGATGGCGCCGCGCGGAATCGGGTCGGTGGCGTGGAAGCCGGTGCCGAAGATGATGCAGTCGGCCGGGCGGCGGCTGCCGTCGCGCATGACGATGGCGTCTTCCTCGACGTGGCCGATGCCCGCCGTCACCACGTCCACGTTGGTGCGCGCGAGCGCCGGGTAGTAGTCGTTGGAGATCAGCACGCGCTTGCAGCCGATGGTGTAGTCCGGCGTGACGGCGGCGCGCAGCGCGGGATCGCTCACCTGCCGGCGGATGTGGCCGCGCGCGATGCGCTCCACCGCCTTCATCAGCTTGGGGTGCACCACGAAGCCGAGCACGCGCGACTCCAGCATCCAGTAGATGCCGCCGCGCACCAGCTTCTGCGTGAACGGCAGGCGGCGGAACAGCCAGCGCTCGGCCGCGGAAACGGTGCGGTCCGGCTTGGGCATGATCCACGGCGGGGTGCGCTGGAACAGGTCCAGGTGCGCCACGCGCGGCGCGATCTGCGGCACGAACTGGATGGCGCTGGCGCCGGTGCCGATCACCGCCACGCGCTTGCCGGCCAGCGCGTAGTCATGGTTCCAGTGCTGCGAATGGAAGGTCTCGCCGCGAAAACGCTCCAGCCCCGGGATGGCCGGGTACGCGGGCCGGCTCAGGCCACCCATGCCGGACACCAGCACGCGCGCCTGCACGCGCTTGCCGTCGGCCATCTCCAGCTGCCAGGTGCCGCTGGCCTCGTCCCACGCGGCGCGGCGCAGCTCGTGGCGCAGGCGCAGGTGCGGGCGCAGGCGGAACTGGTCGGTGCAGCGCTCCAGGTAGGCGCGGATCTCCGGCTGCGGCGAGAACATGCGCGACCAGTCCGGGTTGGGCGCGAACGAGAACGAATAGAGATGCGACTGCACGTCGCAGGCGCAGCCCGGGTAGTGGTTGTCGCGCCAGGTGCCGCCGACCGAGCCGGCCTTCTCGAACACGGCGAAGTTGTGCAGGCCCGCCTGCTTGAGGCGGATCGCCATGCCCAGCCCGGCGAAGCCGCTGCCGATGATGGCGATGTCGCAATACTGGGTCGGACCGGCGCCGCCGGGGCCCGGCGGCTGGGGTCCGGCGGTGGACAACTCGGGGGGCAGGTCCGCTGGCGCGTTCATAGGCTGTCTCTCGTGCCGCGGGCGCGCCGGGCGGGGTGCCCTGACGCGCCGCAACATCATTGATTGTGACATTGATGGATGTCATCGTAGGCAGCGCGGCAGCGCGGGTCAATGCCGGGATTGGAATGTCGCTTCTAATTTTTAGCGGACTTTAGCGGGCCATTCGCCGTATTAAACGGTGACTAGGCGCGTTTTGGCCGCGCTGGCAAGCGTACCCACTGCTGCGTTTGAAACCGCCGGAGGCGGGAGCACGGCGCCGGCCAGTCCGCTGCCGGTGCCGGCACGCCCTAGGCGCGCCCGCCGCCGAGCACGCGCCGGCGCCAGGCGTTCGGGGTTTCCCGCGTCCAGCGCTTGAATGCGTGGCTGAACGCGCTCTGCTCGGAAAAACCGAGCAGCATGGCCAGTTGCGCGAGGCTGACGGCGGGATCGGCCAGGTAGTGCTCGGCCTGCGCGCGGCGCACGCCGTCGACCAGCGCCGAGTAGTTCATGCCGCGCGCCTGCAGCCGCCGCTGCAGCGTGCGCACCGGCAGGCCCAGATGGGCGGCCACGCTGGCGATGGGCACCTCGCCGCGCGGCAGCGCGTGGCCGATGAACGCGCGCGCCTGCGCGATCTCGCCGCCGCCGTCCGCCTCGAGCGCGCGCAACTGGGCCTGGGCGATGCGCGCCATCTGCGCCTGCATCTCGGCGTCGGCCTGCAGCGAGGGGCGCGCCAGCAGCGCCGGGTCGATGTGCAAGGCGTGGCGGCCGGCGTCGAACGCCACCGGGCAGCCGAACACCCGCGCATAACCGTCGGCATGGCCGCCGGGCGGCGCGGCGTGCGGAAACTCGATGCGCTCGGCGAAGAAGCCCTCGCCGAGCAGCCAGCGCGCGAAGCAGATCCAGGTGGCCATGTGCAGCTCGTGCGCGTGGCGCGAGAGCGGGCCGTGCAGCGCCTCCCACGTCATGCACGCGCCGCGCGCCGTTTCCATCAGACGGGTGCGGCCGATGTCGTTGGCCAGCACTTCATAGCGGATGCCTTGCAGGATGGCCTCGCGCACGGTCGGCGTGGTCAGCACCACGTAGCCCATCTCCGCATAGTGGCGCGGCTTGAAGCCGGCGCCCGCGTGCAGCCCGGCCAGCGGGTCGCCGGTGGCGCGCGCGAGCGCGTCGAGCAGGGCCAGGTAGTCGGCCGCGGGCACGCGCGCGGCGGGACCGGCGGCGGCGTCGGACAGCGCCGGATCGAGCCCGGCCAGCGCGAGCAGGCGGACCGGCGCGATGCCGGCGGCCTCGCCGTGGTCGAGCACGGTGCGCAGGTAGGGCAGCGAGACGGTGCCGCCGGCAGCGCCGGCGGCCGCATTGGCGCGTGGCATCAAATGACCTGTCATGCGGAATCAAGACCGGGGGCCGATCTTGATCCAGACTGCGGCGAGCGTCAATGCGGGCAATCGACAACGATCGACGAGTTCACGCAGTCCCGAGGCGCATGAGAACAAGAGAAGGAGACACCATGCACGCCCCATGCACCGCGCCGCCCGGCGCGCTCTCGCGGCGCGGCTTCCTCAAGGTCGGGCTCGGTTTTTCCGCGGCGCTGGCCTGCGCGGGACTGATCCCGGCGCTGAGCGGCTGCGCGCCCGCGCCCACGAACCCGGCCGCCGGCATGCGCTTCCTGCGCGACGGCGACGCGGCGCTGTTCGGCGCGCTGCTGCCCGCCGTGGCCGACGAGCTGGCCACGCGCGAGCCCGGCCAGCGCGCGCTGCATCTCGGCCAGGCGCTGCACAATATCGACGACACCTGCGCGGCGATGGACGCCAACGCACGCGCCGAGCTGCGCAAGCTGCTGGACCTGCTGGCCATCGGCCCGCTGCGCCGGGTGCTGGGCGGCGTGCGCGACGACTGGCGGCACACCGACGCGGCGCAGGCGCGGCGCTTTCTCGCGCGCTGGCGCGCGAGCCGCTTCGCCACGCTGAACGCAGGCGCCGTGGTGCTGGTCAAGCTGTGCGGCGTGGCCTATTACCTGCTGCCCGCCGCGTGGGCCGGCGCCGGTTATCCCGGCCCCAATCCCGCCGTCTTCAACGCACTGCACGCCTGACGCCATGACCGTACCCGACCTCTACAGCGCCGGCATCGCGTCCGGCTGGAACGTGGTGGACGCCGCCACGCTCGCCGCGCCGCTCGCGCTCGACGCCGACGTGGCCATCGTCGGCAGCGGCGCCGGCGGCGGCGTGGCCGCCGAGATCCTCAGCGATGCCGGCCTGCGCGTGGTGCTGCTCGAGGAAGGCGCGCTGCGCACTTCCGACAGCTTCCGCGACATGGACGAAGGCCGCGCCTACCGCGAGCTCTACCAGGAGGGCGCGGCGCGCGCCACCGCCGACGGCGCCATCGCCATCCTGCAGGGCCGCGCGGTCGGCGGCAGCACCACGGTGAACTGGTCGTCGAGCTTCCGCACGCCGCCGCAGACGCTGGCGCACTGGGCCGCGCACCACGCGGTGAGCGGCCACGCCGCGGCCGACATGGCGCCGTGGTTCGCGCGCATGGAGACGCGCCTGTCGGTGGCGCCGTGGGGCATGGCGCCGAACGACAACAACGGCGTGCTCAAGCGCGGCTGCGACAAGCTGGGCTGGGAGTCGCACGTGATCCCGCGCAACGTGAAGGGCTGCTGGAACTCCGGCTACTGCGGCCTGGGCTGCCCGGTCAACGCCAAGCAGTCGATGCTGGTGTCGACCATCCCGGCGGCGCTGGCGCGCGGCGCCACGCTCGTGCACCGCGTGCGCGTGCGCGCGTTCGCGCACGACGGCAAGACCGTCGGCGCGCTCGCCGGCGTGGCGCTCGGCGCCGACGGCCGCACGCCCACCGGCGTGGCGGTGACGGTGCGCGCGCGCCACTACGTGGCCGCCGGCGGCGCCATCAACACGCCGGCGCTGCTGCTGCGCTCGCGCGCGCCGGACCCGCACCAGCGCCTCGGCCTGCGCACCTTCATCCATCCGGTCAACCTGAGCATCGCGGTGATGCCGGAGCAGGTCGACCCGTATTACGGCGCGCCGCAGTCGGTCGCCTCGGACCACTTCCAGTGGAAAGACGGCGCCACCGGCGCGATCGGCTACAAGCTCGAAGTGCCGCCGCTGCTGCCCGGCATCAGCGCGGGCGTGTTCGGCAGCGTGGGCGAGGCGCTGCGCGCCGACATGGCCGCGCTGCCGCGCACCAACGCCATGCTGGCGCTGCTGCGCGACGGCTTCGTGCCGCACAGCGAAGGCGGGCGCGTGCGCATCGCCGGCGACGGCAGCCCGGTGCTCGACTACGACATGAACGACTACCTCTGGGACGGCGTGCGGCGCGCGTGGCTGAGCATGGCCGAGGCGCAGTTCGCCGCCGGCGCGCTGCGGGTGCGGCCGGCGCATCTCGACGCGCCGTACTACGCCGACTGGGCCAGCGCGCGCGCGGGCATCGCCGCGCTGCCGCTGGCCAAGTTCCGCGCGGCGCTGTTCTCGGCGCACCTGATGGGCGGCTGCGGCATGAGCGACGAGCCGCGGCTCGGCGTGGTGGACAGCGGCGGCCGCCATCACCAGTTGAACAACCTGTCGGTGCTGGACGGCTCCGTGTTTCCCACCAGCATCGGCGCCAACCCGCAGTTGTCGGTGTTCGCGCTGAGCGCGCAGAACGCGCACGGGCTGGCCGCGCGGCTGGTGCGGTGAGCGCCGCCCGGCCGCCCCACGCAAGAGGGGTAAAACAAAGCGGTGCGCGCTCGCGCGCTTCAAGTCCACAATTAAAACGGGCGCGCAAGGAGCCGGCGCGCCCCGCGCGCGGCGCCACGACGCAGGAGGCGGAGTCCGAGGCAACGTTGGAAACAACGTTAGAGGCAACCCTCAAATTTTGCGCTTGTGAAACGCTCGCGGCGCTGGCTAGGCTCCGTACAACCGTTTCAAGCATCCGTTTGCCGACAGAGCAGGGAGCAGGAACGGCATGGCATTTTGCTGGGGTTCGATGCATGACAAGACAAGAGGCGCCCCCCATGAAGACCGGTAAAGGCACGGCAGGAGACACCAAGGCCCGCATTCTCGACGCCACCGAGCGCTTGTTCATCGAGGTCGGCTACGAAGGCACCTCGCTCAGGCAAGTGACCTCGCGCGCGATCGTCAATCTGGCCGCGGTCAACTATCACTTCCGCAGCAAGGAAATCATGATGCAGGCGGTGCTCGGGCGCCGCCTCGACCCACTCAACACGCGGCGCCTGGCCGTGCTCGACGCCTGCGAGGCGCGCTGGCCCGGCAACCAGATCCGCTGCGAGCACGTCATGGGCGCGCTGTTCGTGCCCGCGCTGCAGATGGCGCGCGAGCCGGAGCTCGGCGGCCCGTCGTTCCTGCGGCTGCTCGGCCGCGTGTACTCGGACACCTCGCCGTTCATCCAGTCCTACCTGCTCGGCCACTACGCGCCGGTGTTCGGCCGCTTCTCGGGCGCCTTCGCGCGCGCGCTGCCGGAGATCCCGCCGCAGGAGCTGGGCTGGCGGCTGAACTTCGCGCTCAAGGCGCTGGCCGGCGTGCTGGCCGGCGACGAGCTCGGCAACCTGCTGCCGGCCTTCACGCAGGGCAAGGACGTGAGCGACGCGCAGGTGCTGGCGCAGTTGAGCGCGATGGTGATCGCCGCGCTCAAGGCGCCGGTGCCGGCCAGCCAGCAACTGTGCGCGCTGCAGGACGTGTTCGTGATCGGCGAGGCCCAGCACGCCGAGGAACGCGCCACGCAGGCCTCGCTCGACGGCCTGGTGGCCGAGCAGGCGAAGCGCGCCGACGCGCACGCCGCGGCCGCGCGCAAGACGCGCCGCACCGCGCGCAACGAGGGCGCCACGCGCGCCGCCGTCACCAGCATGGCGGTGCGCGGCGCGCGCGAGCACCCGCCCATCGTCTTCCCGAGCAATCCGCTCGACGACTGGATGCGTACCCGCTCCAGGACCTAGCGGCGCGTCCCGCGCGCCGGCCGACCGCCGGCAGGTGAGCGATCCCGCGCTGCGCGCCGCCGTCACGCCGGACTACACCATCGGCTGCA
>NZ_JBYTEL010000018.1:115454-133480 GCF_058789195.1 Cupriavidus sp. FW216-B1
CGATGGGCGAGGACGGCATGCCGCATCTGCGCCGCGTGGCCGATACGCCGGGCGCCGCCGCGGGCTCGGAGCCCCCCCCCCCGCCCCCCACGGCCGCGCCTTCCGCCGCCCGGCCGCGCGCTTCGCCCGGTGGCGGGGTCTTGCCGTTCCACGGTCCCCGCCGCTGCCCCGGCGACCCGCGCCCAGGCAATCCGCTTCGCCGACCCGCCGCGTGCCGCGAGCACGCGCCGGCCCGCTGCTGCCCGCGTTTTCGCGCCACGCGCGCCTGGCGCAGCACGGTGCCGTGACAGGAGACCCGCATCATGAAGCCACTCTCTTTCCAGACGCTGCGCCAGGCCTTGCGCGCATTCCCGGGGGCCCGGCCCGCCGGCCTGCTGCGCGGCCTCGCCGCCGCCGGCGTGATCGCAATGGCGCTGCCGGGCGCCGCGCATGCCCAGGCATCCGTCACACTAGCCACCGCCGCCGCCACGCCGGCCGGCACCGCCTACGACGGCCTGTCCGCGCAGCAGCAGGCCGCGCTGCTCTCGAAGCAGGTCGCCGGTGGCGAGCTCGCGAAGCTGCCCGACGAGCAGCTGCTGGCCGTGTTCAACGCGCTCCAGCCCGAGACGCCGCTGCTGTGGGCCAAGGCGGAAGTGAGCCGCTATCCCGAGTACGAGTACTGGATGACGCGCCAGGAGCGCCTCAACGGACAGTGGCAGGACCAGCCCGCGCGCATGCTGATCCGCTACCGCCACGCGCCGCGCCAGCTCTATGCGAAGTGGCTGCCCGGCGGCAGCCAGGCCGGCCAGGAGATCCTCTATGACGAGACCCGGCGCAAGGACGAGATGTACGGCCACCTGGGCGGGCTGCTGGGCTTCACCTCGATGTGGATCGCGCTCGACGGCACCATCGCGCGCGCGCAGTCCAACCACACCGTGCGCGACCTCGGCTTCCAGTACGTGGTGGCGATGCTCGAGCGCGACGCGCGCTCGCTGCGCGCGGCCGGCCTCTCCGAGCGCTTCGCGCGCGCCGAGATCGTGCCGGAGCAGGGCACGCGCATGGTGGCGCTGACCTGGGAGCTGCCCGCCGGCGCGCCGCGCTACTACGCCAAGCGCGTGCAGCTGATGCTGGACCTCAAGAACCCGTGGCCGCGCGTGGAGACCGCGTGGGACGCCGATGGAAACATGGTGGAGAAGATTGTCTTCGAGAAGGCCGTGCGCAAGACATTCGACACCGACACGTTCGACGCGAAAAACGGCGACTACAGGTTCTGAAACCATGCCGCCGGACCCGGCGCCGCGCGAGGAAGCCGCGCGCGCCGTTTGAATTGCGCCGCGCGCGCGGGCGCGCCGCGGTTTGAACAGGCGGCGCGAGCGCCTGCATGGCGGTGGCGGGCGCGCGGCGCGCGGTGTTTGGAACGGGCGCTCTATTGACGCTCGCGCGGGCGAACGGCGAGAGTCGCTGCACAACAGGTCATATACAAGACCGGACAAACCGGCACGACACAAAAATACAAAACCGATAAAAAGGAGACAAACGATGGCCCGCTTGAATGTATTCAACGGCCTTGCGGCGCTGGCTGGCACAAGCCTGGCGCTGACCCTCGCCGGCTGCGGCGGCGGCGATGCGCCGAGCCCCGGCTCGGCCGAGGTCGCATCCTGCGCCAGCACCGGCAGTTGCCCCGCCAGCGGCCCCGCGCAGTCCGGCCCCGCGCCGGCGCCGCTGTGCCCGGCCTCGCTCGACTACGCCACCGTCTACACCGGCGGCTCGGGCGGCGGCGAGTTCGTCAAGATGCAGTTCGACACCACGGCGCTCACGTACCGGCTGCAGATCCTCGAGTCGCCGGTGCCCAAGGCGCCCGGCAGCGTGCAGCCCACGCGCGCTGGCGTGACCTACACCGGCACCATCGCCCGCCTGACCTCTCTGCCCAGCGCCGAGCAGAACCGCTGCGCGCTGGCCATCCGCAGCGCGGTGCCGTCCGACGGCGGCGCGCAGGCCGTCATCGACCCCGCCGACCCGCCCATCATCTTCGTCGGCAACGGCGTGGCCGGCGGCGGCATCCCGGGCGCGACGATCTCCTATCCCGGCGTGGACCTCGGCATCGGCGCGCCGATCGGCGCCATCCCCGCGAAGACCTTCCCGATCTACCCGGTGCTGGCGTTCGCCGAGACCGAGACGGACTTCGCCAAGGTGGCGGGCACCTACAACATGCTGGGCTACCACCTGGTGCCGTCGGGCGGCAACCTGTTCCCGGCCGGCAACTTCATCCCCGCCACCGCGCAGACCGTCGAGACCCTGAACGCGGACGGCACCTGCACCGCGGCCAGCGGCAGCTGCCGGTCCACCGGCAACCCGTGGCGGCCGCGCGCGCAGAACGACGGCGCGTTCGAGAGCAACAACGACGCCGGCACGCGGCAATACCCGTTTTTCTACACGCAGTCGCTGGTCAGCGGCCCCACCACCAAGGCCAAGGGCATCCTGGTCGCGGGCAAGCTCAACGGCGCGCTGGTGCCGCTGCTGATCCGCACCGGCTACGCGCACATCGACCTGACCGACCTGCTCGACCCGATCAACGTGGACGACGAATCGGGCCTGGCCTTCCTCGCCCCGGCCGCCACGCTGACCAGCGCGCAGCTCAACGGCTCCTACGTCGGCTCGGGCAGCGATTTCGTCTACACCTCGTCGATCGTGCAGGACAAGCTGGTCGGCCTGGTCGACCCGCTCACCACCAACGTCAAGGGCGCCTTCCAGCTCGACTTCTCGCAGGCCCGCCCGGGCCAGATCGGCACCACCGACAACAGCGGCACCACCGGCACGCTGATCGCCACCGGCCACGCCTTCGCGCACCTCGCGGGCACCGGCGGCGCCAACCCGACCTTCCGCGTCAGCGTATTCGCCAGCCCCTGAGCCGGCGGGCATCGAAGCCTGCCGCGCGCGCCCGGAGGAGGCACGCGCAGCGGCAAGGAACGAACGGTGCCGCCTCACGGCACCCGCGCGGAAAAACAGAACAACAGGCCAGGAACCACGCGCCGCACACAAGGCGCTTCAGGAGACAGACATCATGCACAAGGCCCCCCTTTTCCCGTCGTCCGGCACGCGGCCGGCGTTCTCTTCGCCGGCCCGCGCGCGCCGCGCGTCCCGGCTGGCGCGCTACGCGCTGGCGCTCGCCGGCGCCGCGCTGCTGGCCGCCTGCGGCGGCGGCGGCGACGGCGACCACACCAGCGCCGCGCCGGCCGCGGCGATCCCCGTGCGGCTGTGCCCGGCCGCGCTCGACTACACCACCACCTTCACCGGCGGCACCGGCTCGGGCGAGCTGGTCAAGGTGCAGATCGACACCAGCAAGATGACCTGGCAGGTGACGTTCCTCGATTCGTCGGTGCCGCGCGCCACCGGCACCGTGCAGCCCACGCGCAGCGACACCGCCAGCGGCAGCAACGTGATGAGCGGCAAGCTGCGGCCCGAGACCGGGCTGCCCACCGAGAAGCTCAACCAGTGCGCGTTCCAGCTCGCCGGCGCCAGCCTCGACCCGAACCGCCCAGCGCGGCTGTTCGTGGGCGAGGGCGTGGCCGGCGGCACCATCCCCGGCGCGCGCATCCAGTTCGACGGCGTGGCCGGCGCGGGCGTGGTGCCCGACACCACCTTCCCGTACTTTCAGTTCATCGGCTTCGCGCAGACCGAGACCGATCTCGGCAAGATCGCCGGCCAGTACAACGGCTCGGGCTTCCACGAGGTGCCGTCGAAGAACTTCCAGACCGTGGCGCAGGACTACCGCATGACGCTGGCCGCCGACGGCTCGTTCCTGGTGTGCGACAACAAGCCCGGCGGCACCTGCGCGCAGAAGGGCAACAAGTTCGTGCCCACCGCCGGCGGCGCGCTGCTGTCGACCAACTACGCGGCCGAGCTGCCGCCCACGCTGGGCGGCACGCTCGGGCGCGCCTACCTGATCGTGGGCAAGCTGCGCGGGCAGCTGGTGCCGGTGATGATCCGCGTGGGCTACGCCAGCAGCTCGATCGGCGGCGTGCTGGGCGGCATGCCGCTCGGTGCCGACGACGAGATCGGCATCGGCATGATGGCGCCGGCGGCGGCCGTCGCGCAGGGCTCGGTCAACGGCGAATACGTGGGCGTGGACAGCAGCTTCGACTACCGCACCACCGCGCTGGTGGGGCCGGACGCCACCATGCTCGACCCGTTCCGCGCCTCGGACGCGTCGCTGGCCACGGCGTTCGCGCTGGACTACGCGCAGCAGGTGCCGGGCGTGGTGACGACCACGCGCAAGGGCGGCGCCGCGGGCGGCCCGACCGGCAAGTTCATGTTCACCGGCGGCGTGTTCGGCTTCCTCGAGTCGCGCGGCGGCAGCCCGTATTTCACCATCGGCGCGTTCGTGCAATGACCGCCATGCGATCCACACACATCCGGGAACACAACATGACGATGAACGCCATTCGATTCGCCGCGCCGCTGCTGGCCGCGGCACTGGCCTGGCTCGGCGCCATGCCGGCCGCGCACGCGCAGAAAGCCGGCGACAACGTGGTCGCGCTGGGCTGGTTCCACATCAGCACCAGCGGGCACAGCAGCCCCTTCACCACCAGCGTGATCGACGCGCCGATCAACGGCCCGCTCGGGCTGCCGTCCTCGTTCAGCGCGCCGGGCAGCAGCATCAGCACCTCCAACGCCGACACGCTGGGCCTGACCGTGAGCCACTTCTTCACCGACCACATCGCGCTGACGACGGTGGCCGGCGTGCCGCCCAAGTTCAAGCTCCACGGCCACGGCAACCTGATCCCGCCGGGGCCGGCCGGCGCGCTGGGCCGCCAGCCGCTGGGCGACCCCAGCCTCAACCCGATCATCACCGGCGCGCGCCAGTGGAGCCCGGCGGTGATGGCGCAATACCACTTCCTGGAGCCGACCGCGCGCGTGCGGCCGTTCGTCGGCATCGGCGTGTCGTACAACTTCTTCACCAACATCGACCTCAACCCGGCCTTCGCCGCATCGGTCAACAACAACCTCGGCGCCACGCTGGCGGCCGGCGCCGGCAAGCCGGGCCCGACCTCGGTGGAGGCCAAGGCGTCGAGCTCGTGGGCGCCGGTGTTCAACCTGGGCGGCTCGTTCGCCATCACCGACCAGTGGGGGCTGACCGCGTCGGTGACGTACATCCCGCTCAAGACCACCTCGTCGATGATCGTCAAGGCCGCCGACGGCACCGTGCTGTCCACCTCCAAGGCGGACATCAGCCCGAGCCCGATCATCGTGTTCGTGGCGGCGACGTACAAGTTCTGAAGCCGGCGCGGCGGCGCGCCGCGGATCGATTATGCTGATGCCTCGCCGGCCCGTTCCCGGGCCGACTTTTCTTCGGAGGCAATATGCAACTCATCGGCATGCTCGACTCGCCCTATGTCCGCCGCGTGGCCATCTCGCTGCGGCTGCTGGGGGTGCCGTTCGAACACAAACCGGTGTCGGTGTTCCGCACGTTCACGCAATTCCAGGCCATCAACCCGGTGGTGAAGGCGCCCACGCTGGTGTGCGACGACGGCACGGTGCTGATGGAGTCGGGGCTGATCCTCGACTACCTGGCGGTGCTGGCCGGCCGCAGCCTGATGCCGGCGGACCTGCCCGCGCTCCAGCACGCGCTGCGCGTGGCCGGGCTGGCGCTGGCCGCCTGCGAGAAGACCGTGCAGATCGTCTACGAATGCAACCTGCGGCCCGACGAAAAGCAGTACGAGCCGTGGCTCGCGCGCGTGCGCGGCCAGCTTGGCGCGGCCTACGCGGCGCTGGAAAAGGAAATCGCCGGCACCGCGCCGCCGGCCGACGAGCGCCGGCTCACGCAGGCCGACGTGACCACCGCCGTGGCGTGGCGCTTCACGCAGATGATGCTGCCGCAGGCGGCCGACGCCGCCGCCTACCCGGCGCTCGCGGCGTTCAGCGCCGCCGCCGAAGCGCTGCCCGCGTTCAGGGACACGCCGCCGGACTGAGGTCCTTGGCCATCTCCGTGGTGGCGTGCCAGCCGAGCGCGACGTAGAGCGGCCGGCCCATCTCGGTCGCGTGCAGGATCGCGTACTGCACGCCGCGCCGCGCGAACTCCTCCTCCGCCAGCTGCATGAGCCGGTGGCCCAGGCCCTGCTTGCGGTGGGACGTCTCCACGTAGACGTTGAGCACGTAGCCGCGCTTGTCCTGGGTGGGATGGGCGGGGTGCGGCGGCCAGTCGATGGCCATCAGGCCGATGCCCGCCACCGCGCGGCCGTGCTCGGCGAGCACGAAGCCGAAATAGCTGCCGTCGCGCAGGCGCGGTTCCAGCCACGGGCGGAAGCGTTCGGTCATGGCGCGCAGGACGGCGTCATCGCGGCCGGCTTCGCGGAACATTTCCTCGCGGTGGTAGCAGACTAAGTCTAGGTCGTCGGGGGTCAGGGGGCGGACTTCCATTGGGGTGGGGGAGGGTTGGCGTCGGGGATTGTTATGCTAGCGCAGGTGGTCGGGTTCGGGAGTTTTGGGGATCCTTGTTCTAGCTGTCGTGGGCCTTGGGGCTCGGGAAGGTCTTGGTAGTTCGGGCTTGGGATTCTTGTTCTGGCTTCTGTGGGCCTTGAGGCGCGAGCGGTTTTGGTGGTTCGGGCTTGGTGAAGATCGTTACTTTTCTTTGTCTCGACAAAGAAAAGTAACCAAAAGAAAACGACCCCTTGCAGGGGGGCTGGGCGCTCAGACTTTATTTCTGGTGGTGGTTTCGTGGTGCGGGCGTTGGCTTCGATGAGGTTGCTGACGCTACCGGGTTGCTTGCCTGCGGCATCGCGAATGGCGTTCGATTCGTGGTGGCGCTGCATGATGGCGGTGGCCCAAGCCCTTCAGGCTGCTGCCGCGACCGGGGCGGATGGGAGCGATGTCTCAATCGGTGCTGGTTTCGTGGTGGGCTCGGTGGCTCCCTTTTTTTCTTTCTCTTTGCCCTCGTCCCATAAAAAAAGCGAAGCGCATGTGCGCTTCGCTTTTTTTGCCTGCCAGGCCGGCGTACCGATTGTCTGCGCCCCTCTCCCGCTTGCGGGGGAGGGGCGCAGACCTCCAGCTATCTGTGGCTGCCTTACTGCGCTGTCACCGCCGGCTTGATGCTGTCGGCTGACGCCACGGGGCCGGCTTCGGCCAGGCCGCCGCCGAGCGAGCGGTACAGGTCGATGGCGTTGTTCAGGCGCAGTTGGCGCGCCTGGATCAGTGCCTGTTCGGCGGTGAACAGCTGGCGTTGCGCGTCGAGCTGGTCGAGCTGGTTGGCCACGCCGCTGCGAAAGCGCACCGTGGACAGTTCGAAGCGTGCCTGCTCGGCATCGCGCACCTGTTCCTGGCCGTGCACCTGTTCTTCGAGCGTGCCGCGCGCCACCAGTGCGTCCGCCACTTCGCTGAAGGCCGTCTGGATGGTCTTCTCGTAGCTGGCGACCTGGATGTTCTTGCGCACGTTGGCCAGATCCAGGTTGGACAGGTTGCGGCCGTAGTCGAAGATCGGCAGCGTCAGTTGCGGCGCGAACGACCACACGCCGGTGCCGGAATCGAACAGGCTCGAGAAGGTCGGGCTGATCGCGCCGGCGTTGGCGGTGAGCGTGATGCGCGGGAAGAAGGCCGCGCGCGCGGCGCCGATGTTGGCGTTGGCCGACAGCAACTGCTGCTCGGCCTGGCGGATGTCGGGGCGCTGCTCGAGCAGGTCCGACGGCAGGCCGGCCGGAATGTCGCTGATGATGCGCTCGTCCGACAGGCGCATTGCCTCGGGCAGGTCCGCGATGCCGCCGAGCGGCTTGCCCACCAGCACTTCGAGCGCGTTCTGCGCCTGCGCGCGCTGGCGCGCCAGCTGCGCGGCCGAGACGCGCGCCTGCGCCACCAGCGATTCGTTGTCGCGCAGGTCCAGCGCCGAGGTGGCGCCGGCGTCGAAGCGCTGGCGCGCCAGGTCCAGCGTGGACTCGCGCGTGCGCAGCGTGTTCTGCGCCAGCTCGTACTGCTCGGCGAAGGAACGCTCGGACAGGTAGGCCTTGGCCACTTCCGAGACCAGCGAGATCTGCGCCGCGCGGCGCGCCTCCTCGGTGGAGAAGTATTGCGCCAGCGCCGCGTTGGAGAGGCTGCGCACGCGGCCGAACAGGTCGAGCTCGAACGATGTGATGCCGGCGCCGGCCTGGTAGTACTCGGAGATCGAGGTGCCGGCCTGGCTGGAGCCGAACTGCGCGCCCGAGATGCGCTGGCGCGTGTAGCCGCCGGTGGCGTTCACCGTGGGCAGCAGGTCGGCGCGCTGCACCTGGTACTGCGCGCGCGCTTCCTCGATGCGCAGCACGGCGGTGCGCAGGTCGCGGTTGTTCTCGAGCGAGGCCGCGATCAGCGCCTGCAGGCGCGGGTCGCGGAAGAACTCGCGCCAGCCGATGTCGGCCGCGCGGCGGGTCTCGCCGGTCTTCACCTCGGCCGCGGCGTAGCCGTCGGGCGCGGCCGGGTACTGCGTGGCCACCGGCGGCGCGGGGCGCTCGTACGTCGGCGCCAGCGTGCAGCCCGAGAGGACGCCCGCCACCAGCAACAGCGTGGTCAGTGTCTTGGTCATGGTCAGAGTTCCTGTTTGGGTTCGAGCCACTTCTGATCCTGCTTCGGGTCCTGGTCCTGGTCCTGCTCGGGCGCGCGGCCCTTGAAGCGGCTGCGGATCACCACGAAGAACACCGGCACCATGAAGATCGCCAGCACCGTGGCCGTGATCATGCCACCGATCACGCCGGTGCCGATCGCGCGCTGGCCGCCCGAGCCCGCGCCGGTGGCGATCGCCAGCGGCAGCACGCCCAGGATGAAGGCCATCGACGTCATCAGGATCGGGCGGAAGCGCAGGTGCACCGCTTCCAGCGTAGCCTCGATCACGCCGCGGCCCTGCGCCTGCAGGTCCTTGGCGAACTCCACGATCAGGATGGCGTTCTTGGCCGACAGGCCGATGGTGGCGATCAGGCCCACCTTGAAGTACACGTCGTTGGGCATGCCGCGCAGCGTCACGCCGAGCAGCGCGCCGAGCACGCCGAGCGGCACCACCAGCAGCACCGAGACCGGGATCGACCAGCTTTCGTACAGCGCGGCCAGGCACAGGAACACGATGATCAGCGACAGCGTGTACAGCATCGGCTCCTGCGAGCCGGCCAGGCGCTCTTCATAGGACTGGCCGGACCACTCGAAGCCGAGGCCCGGCGGCAGCTTGGCGAAGTTGTCCTCCATGATCTTCATCGCCTCGCCGGTGCTGTGGCCCGGCGCCGCCTGGCCGGCGATCTTCACCGCCGGCAGGCCGTTGTAGCGCTCCAGGCGCGGCGAGCCCATGATCCACTGCGAGGTGGAGAACGAGGCGAACGCGACCATGTCGCCGTTCTTGTTCTTCACGCGCAGCTTGCTCAAGTCGTCGGGCAGCTTGCGGTCGCTGCCCTCGGCCTGCGCGATCACCTTGCGCACGCGGCCTTCGTAGATGAAGTCGTTGACGTAGGACGAGCCGAACGCGATGGCCAGCGTGGCGTTGATGTCCGCCACCGAGACCCCCTGCGCGCGCGCCTTCTCGCGGTCGATGTCGATCTGCAGCTGCGGCGCGTCTTCCTGGCCTTCGGGGCGCACGCCGGCCAGCGCCGGATTCTGCGCGGCCATGCCGAGCATCATGTTGCGCGCTTCCATCAGCTTGGCGTGGCCCTGGCCGGTGCGGTCCTGCAGGCGGAAGTCGAAGCCCGAGGAATTGCCCAGTTCGGAGATCGCCGGCGGGTTGAGCGGGAAGATGATGGCGTCCTTGATGAACGACAGCGTGCCAAACGCGCGGCCCACCAGCGCCTGCGCGGTCTCGTCCGCGCCGGTGCGCTCCTTCCAGTCCTTGAGCTTGACGAACGCGATGCCGCCGTTCTGGCCGCGGCCGAAGAACGAGAAGCCCGCCACCGTGATCATCTGGTCCACCACCTTGCTTTCCTTCTGCAGGTAGTAGTCCTCGATCTGCTTGAGCACGCCCAGGGTGCGCTCCTGGGTGGCGCCGTTGGGCAACTGCACCACGGTGATCATGTAGCCCTGGTCTTCGTCGGGCAGGAACGAGGAGGGCAGGCGCATGTACAGCACCACCACGCCGGCCAGGATGACCGCGTAGATGACCAGGTAGCGCCCGGCGCGCCCGAGGATGCGCGCGACCACGCCCTGGTAGCCGGTGGCCGCGCGCGCGAAGCCGCGGTTGAACCAACCGAAGAAGCCGCGCTTCTCGTGGTGATGGCCGGCTTCCACCGGCTTGAGCAGCGTCGCGCACAGCGCCGGGGTGAGCGTCAGCGCCAGCAGCGCCGAGAACGCCATCGACGAGATCAGCGACAGCGAGAACTGGCGGTAGATGTTGCCCACCGAGCCGGAGAAGAACGCCATCGGGATGAACACCGCGGTCAGCACCAGCGTGATGCCGACGATGGCGCCGGTGATCTGGCCCATCGCCTTGCGCGTGGCCTGGCGCGGCGAGAGGCCTTCCTCGCTCATGATGCGCTCGACGTTCTCCACCACCACGATGGCATCGTCGACCAGGATGCCGATCGCCAGCACCATGCCGAACATGGTCAGCACGTTGATGGAGAAGCCGAACGCCAGCAGCATGCCGAAGGTGCCCATCAGCGCCACCGGCACCACCAGCGTGGGAATCAGCGTGGCGCGGAAGTTCTGCAGGAACAGGTACATCACCAGGAACACCAGCACCACGGCTTCGAGCAGGGTCTTGATCACTTCCTCGATCGAGATCTGGACGAAGGCGGAGGTGTCGTAAGGCACGCTGTACGCATAGTCGCCCGGGAAGAACTTGGACAGCTCCTCCATCTTGGCGCGCACCGCGGTGGCGGTGGCGAGCGCGTTGCCGGTCGGCGCGAGCTTGATGGCGATGGCCGCGGCCGGCTTGCCGTTGGTGCGCGCCAGCGTGGAGTAGTCGGCGCCGCCGAGCTCGACGCGGCCGACGTCCTTGATGCGCACCGAGGAGCCGTCCGGGTTCACGCGCAGCAGGATGTTGGCGAACTGCTCCGGCGTGGTGAGGCGGCTTTCGGTGGTGACGGTGGCGTTGAGCTCGGTGCCCTTGGGCGACGGCGCGCCGCCCAGCTCGCCCACGGCGACCTGCACGTTCTGCTCGGCGATGGCCGCGGTGACGTCCTGCGGCGTCAGGTTGAAGCCCGTCAGCTTGGACGGGTCCACCCAGATGCGCATGGCGTACTCGGTGCCGAACAGGTCGGCCTGGCCCACGCCGGGCACGCGGCGGATCGAGTCGATCACGCTGGCCGAGACGTAGTTGCCGAGCTCGATGGCATCGGCCCGGCCCGACTTGGACGAGACCGTCAGGAACATCATGTAGTTGTTCCCGGCCTTGTCCACGCGCACGCCCTGCTGGCGCACCTCGGCCGGCAGGCGCGCTTCCACGCGCTTGAGGCGGTTCTGCACCTCGACCGAGTCGAGGTCGACGTTGGAGCTCGGATCGAAGGCGATGGTGATCGTCGCCAGGCCGGTGGCTTCACTGGTGGACTGGTAGTACAGCAGCCCCGGCGCGCCGTTGAGCTCCTGCTCGATCACCGACGTGACCGAGTCTTCGAGCGTCCTGGCGGATGCGCCCGGGTAGGTCGCCGTGACCGAGATCGTCGGCGGTGCGATATTGGGATACTGGGCGATCGGCAACTGCAGGATCGACAGCACCCCTGCCAGCACGATGATCAGCGCGACAACCCACGCGAACACCGGCCGGTCGATGAAAAACTTGGCCATAGAACTGGCTCCCTTGGTATTGCGCTGTGATTAGCCTTGCTTGGCGCCGGCCTGCTTGTCTGCCTTGCCGGCCGCCTTGCCGTCCGCCTCCGCGGCGACCGCCGCCGGCGCCGAGGCGCCCGCGCTGGCCGGCTGCGCGGCCGGTTCGGAAGCGGCGGTGACAGGCGCGGCAGCGGGCGCCGCGAACGGCACGGCCTTGGCGGGCGCGCCCACCTTGACCTTCTGCAGGCCCTCGACGATCACCTTCTCGCCGCCCTTGAGGCCCGCGGTGACGATCCAGTTCTCGCCGACCGCCTGGGGCGCCGTGACCGGCAGCGAGGCCACCTTGCCGTCGCCGCCCACCACCAGCACCGAGGCGCCCTGCGCCGTGCGCACCAGCGCGCGCTGCGGCACGGTCAGCGCGTTCTCGTCCACGCCCTGCTCGATCTTCACGCGCACGAAGGTGCCCGAGAGCAGCTCGCGGCGGGGATTGGCGAACTGCGCGCGCAGCGTGATGGCGCCCGTGGTCGGGTCGACCGTCATGTCGGAGAACAGCAGCTTGCCGGTCTGCTCGTACTCGCGGCCGTCCTCGATGAACAGGTGCACGCGCGCGCCGCCGTCCACGCCCTTGACCTGGCCGCTGCCGATGGCGCGCTGCAGCTTCATCACTTCGCTGGCGGGCTGGGTGAACGTGACCCAGATCGGGTCGACCTGCTCGACCGTGGCCAGCTTGGTGGCCTCGCCGCTGCCGACCAGCGCGCCTTCCGTCACCAGCGCGCGGCCCACGCGGCCGCCGATCGGCGCGGTCACGGCGGTGTAGCCGAGATTGATCTGGGCGGTGGTGACGGCAGCCTTGGCCGAGGCGATGTCGGCGGCGGCCTGGCCGGCGGCGGCCACGGCTTCGTCGTACTCCTGCTTGCTGACCGCGTTCACGGCCACCAGCGGCTTGTAGCGCTCGGCCTTCTGGCGCGCGGCCACGGCATTGGCCTCGGCGCGCGCCAGGCTCGCCCTGGCCGATTCGAGCTGGGCCTGGTACGGCGCCGGGTCGATCTTGAACAGCAGCTGGCCGGCCTTGACCTCGCCGCCTTCGCGGTAGTTGCGCGACAGCACGATGCCGGCCACGCGCGCGCGCACCTCGGCGGTGCGCACGCCTTCGAGGCGGCCCGGCAGTTCATTGATGACCGACACCGTGGTCGGTGTCACGGTGACGACGCCCACTTCGGGCGGCGGCATGGCGCCGCCCTGCGGCTGCTTGTCGCCACAGGCGGTGAGCGCCAGCGCCGACAAAACGGCAGCGGCAACGCAGGTAATACGTTGGGACTTCCTCATCGATAACCCCATGATGGCAATTTGAGATCGGCCGCATGCGCTTCCGGCAGCGTGCGCGGATACGGCGCGGCCCGCCGGCCGGCAAAGGCCGGCGGCGGGCATAAAGAGTGCTGCTGGTCACTTACGGGCGCGCTGGCGCTACGCGTGTGACAAATGGAAAAACCGGGCCACGGCACGCCGGCGGGACGCCGCGGAAAACCGCCCGCCACGGCAGGACGGGCGCGGAAATCGCGGCGCCGCTTCAGCCCGCCCGGGCTGGCTGAACGTCAGGCGAACGCGTATTATAGATACATTCGCGCATGTATGTAAGTGTCTGTTGCAATGCGGCGATAATTGCCCCATATATCAGCGGCCCGGCGAAGGCCGCGCGCGCTAGCGCATGCCCGTGCCCGGCGGCGCCGTCGACTGCACCCGGGAGAGATAACAGACCGGCCAGACCTGGCCGGCAGCCGAGAACATCATGGCCAGACGCACCAAGGAAGAGGCGCTAGAAACGCGCCACCGCATTCTCGACGCGGCGGAAGCCGTGTTCCACGCCCGCGGCGTGGCACGCCCGTCGCTTGCCGACATCGCCGAGGCCGCCGGCGTGACCCGCGGCGCCATCTACTGGCACTTCAAGAACAAAAGCGACGTGTTCGCCGCCATGTCGGACCGCGTGCACCTGCCGCTCGAGGCGCTGTGCGAGCCCGAGCGCATCGCCAGCAAGGAAGACCCGCTCGGCAGCATCCGCGACATCTGCGCGTTCGCGCTGCGCCAGACCGTGGAAAACCCGCAATGGCGGCGCGTGTTCGAGATCGTCTTCCACAAGTGCGAGATGGTCGAGGAGAACGGCGCCATCTTCCAGCGCCAGCGCCAGTCGCACCAGGAAGGCACGGTGAAGATGCGCGACCACCTGCGCCTGGCGGTGGACCGCGGCCAGCTGCCGGCGGACCTCGACCTCGACCTCGCCGTCAATGTCTTCCACGCCTCCATCGGCGGCATGCTGTCGCACTGGCTGTTCGCGCCGGAGGACTTCGACCTGGAGACCAACGCCGCGCGCGTGTCGGATGCCTTCATCGACACGCTGCGGCTGTCGCCGGCCCTGCGCAAGGGCTACGTGGCGCCGCCGGTGGCCGCGCTGAACGAGGAAATCGATTCGATGTGCCAGGAAGCCCAGGCCAAGGAAGCCAAGGAGGCGGAGCAGGCCGCGTCGAAAGCTGCGCCGAAGGCGGCACCGAAGCCGGCCCGGAAGGCCGCCTCGAAAACGGCAGCGAAGACAGCCCTGGAAACCACGCCGAAAGCCACCGCCAGGCCTGCGCGCGGCACGAAGGCCGGCTGAGGCAGCCCCCGCCCAGCCACCCGTTCCGTCAGCCGCGCGTGGCGTCGCGCCAGCGCGCGAAGAAGGCGCGCTTGCGCAGCGTGTCCTGCGCCGCCAGCAGGCCGGGGCCCACGCTGATCGGCTTGAGCGCGTAGCCCAGCCGCTCGGCCAGCGCCGCCGCGGTGTGCACGCTGTCGGTGTCGGTGCGGATGGTGTAGAGCTGCGAGGCGCTCTGCCCCAGCACGGTCTGGCCCGCGCGCGACAGCAGGAAGTCCAGCCACAGCCGCGCCGCGTTGGGATGCGCCGCGCGGCGCGCGATGAAGGCCACGCGCGACATCACCAGCGTGTAGTCGCGCGGGGCGATCACGTCGATCTCCGCGCCGCGCTCCATCAGCGACAGCGCATACGAGCCCAGCAGGTTGTAGCCCATCACGAACTCGCCCGAGGCGATGCGCTCGATCATGTTCGCGGTGGAGGCCGACAACTGCACGCCGCAGCGCCCGAGCGCCTGCGCCAGGTACCAGAACTCGTCGCCCATGCGCGCGTCCTGCTGCGCCAGCAGGTAGCCCACGCCCGATTTCTCCACGTCGTAGGTCACCACGCGCTGGCGCCAGCGCGGCGTGTTCTCCTGCAGCAGCCGCGCCAGCCCGGTGCGGCTGCGCGGCGTCTGCATGCCGGCGAAATGGCGCCGGTTGTAGACGATCACGGCCGGCTCGAAGGTGGTGCCCCAGGCCTCGTCGCGCCACGCCGCCCAGGCCGGCAGCCCGGCGCGCTCGGGCGAGGCGTAGCGCAGCGCGTGGCCGTCGTTGACGAGCTTGATCTGCAGGTCCATCGCCGTGCTCCACAGCACGTCGGCGGTCTCGGCGCCGGGCGGCTCGCCGGCGGCCAGGCGCGCGCCTTCGGCCAGGAAGCCGTCGTTGAGCTCCACCGTGTTGAGCTCGCGGTAGCGCACCCTGATGCCCGGGTAGCGCGCCTCGAAGGCGCTCACCAGCGGCTGGGCGATGTCGGCGTCGGTGGAGGCGTGCACGTTGACCGCGCCTTCGCGCAGCGCGCGCGCGATGATCTCGGCATAGCTCTGTGGATAACCAGGCGGCACCGACGGCGCGGACTGCGCGCGCAGCGGCGCGCTCAGGCCCGCGCTCCACGCCGCGCCGAGCGCCGCGGCGCCGGCCAGCACGCGGCGGCGGCGGCTCGGCGGCGCGGCGGCGCCCGGCGCGGACGGGCCGGCCGGGGCGGAAGAGAGGGCGTGGGCGGGGGGCAACTTGCGCAAGGCTGGAACCATCGGGGCTGACATCGCTGCCTGGCAGGGCCCTGGCGCGCACGCCGCGCCCGGCCCGGGGCGGAGGTATTATAGGCGCCCGCGGCCAGTCCCCCGCGGCGGCCGCTGTGCCGCATTGTGAACAACGGACGCTTATCGAGCATGGGAGGACCGGCGTGCGCCTGTTGCTGGTGGAAGACGAAATCGAGCTGGCGCGCTGGGTGGCGCGCGCGCTGGAGCAGGGCGGCTTCGTGATCGAGCACGTGGCCGACGGCCTGCAGGCCGAGGCGCGGCTGATCGCCGAGGAATACGACGCGGTGGTGCTGGACCTGCGCCTGCCCTGCAAGGACGGCCTGTCCGTGCTCAAGTCCATGCGCGGGCGCGACGACCGCACCCCGGTGCTGATCCTGACCGCGCAGGACACGCTCGACGAGCGCGTGCGCGGCCTCAACCTCGGCGCCGACGACTACCTGCCCAAGCCGTTCGCCATCGCCGAGCTGGAGGCGCGCATCCTGGCGCTGATCCGGCGCAGCCGCGGGCGCGCCCATCCGCGCCTGCAATGCGGCTCGCTGGTGTTCGACGGCGAGACCCGCAGCTTCACGCTCGGCGGCGCGCCGCTGGCGCTCACCCCGCGCGAGTCCACGCTGCTGGGCGCGCTGCTGGCCAGGAGCGGCCAGCCGCTGACCAAGGCGCAGCTGCTCGACAAGGTGTTCTCGCTCGACGCCGACGTCAGCCCCGACGCCATCGAAGTGCTGGTCTACCGCCTGCGCAAGAAACTCTCCGGCCACGGCGTGACCATCGTCACGCTGCGCGGCTTCGGCTACCTGCTGGAACCGGAAGGGCCGGCCTGATGCTGCACCGCCTGCCCCGGCACTGGCTGCGGCGCTGGCTGCAGGGCAGCCTGCGCCGCCAGTTGCTGGTCCTGCTGGTGCCGGCGCTGGCGGCGATGATGGCGCTCGACACCTGGCTGACCTACGGCACGCTGCGCGACGCCGCCAACGCCGCCTACGACCGCTCGCTGTACGGCTCGGTGCGCGCCATCGACAACGCCATCGGCATGGCCGGCGAGAGCGTGCAGATCGCGCTGCCCGACGCGGCGATGGAAATGTTCGAGACCGCCACCCAGACCCACGTGTTCTACCGCGTCTCGCTCGAGCGCAACGGCCAGGTCGAGACCGTCACCGGCTACGACGACCTGCCGCTGCCGGCCGGCGCGCTGGCCAGCAACCAGCCGCGCTTCTACGACGCCGACTACCGCGGCGACCCGGTGCGCATCGCCGCGCTGGCGCACCCGGTCTACCGGCCCAACGCCAACATGCGCGTGATCGTGCAGGTGGCCGAGAGCGCCGAGCCGCGCCTGGACCTGATCGCCACCGTGTGGCGCGGCGCGCTGGCGCGCGACGTGCTGCTGATCCTGGTCAGCGCGGGCGTGCTGGTGGCTGGCATCACCTACGTGCTGCGCCCGCTCGCGCGCGTGCGCGATGACGTGCAGGCGCGCCGGGCCGAAGACCTCACGCCGCTGGCCTTCGACCACGTGCCGCTCGAAGTGCGCCCGCTGGTGGACGCGGTCAACCTGCACGTATCGCGCTCCAGCGCGATGGCGCAGGCGCAGGCGCAGTTCATCGCCGACGCCGCGCACCAGTTGCGCACGCCGCTGGCCATCCTCAAGACCCAGGCCGAGTTCGCCCAGCGCCAGTTGGGCGCCGGCGCCGATCCGGCCCACGCGCCGCAGGCCGCGCGCGAGGCCGTGGGCGGCATCGTCACCCAGCTGGAACAGGCCGCGCGCCTCACCAGCCAGCTGCTGGCGCTGGCGCGCGTGCGCCAGCATCCGGGCAGCGACAGCCCCGGCGACGCCGAGCCGCCGCCGCTGACCGACGCCGTGGCCGTGGCCGAACAGGTCGCGCTGGACTACCTGCCGCTGGCGCGCGGCAAGCAGCAGGACTTCGGCTGGGAACGCCCCGCCGGGCTGGCGCTGCCGGTGCGCGCCGACGCCGCGCTGCTGCGCGAGGCGTTCGCCAACCTGGTTCACAACGCCATCCAGTATTCACCGCGCGGCAGCCGGATCACGCTGTCCGCGGCGCGCGCCGGCGACGTTGCCCGCCTTGTCGTCGAGGACGACGGGCCCGGCATTCCCGCCGAGGAACGCGAGAAGGTGTTCGCGCGCTTCTACCGGCGCGTGGGCAACACCGAACCCGGCTCCGGCCTCGGGCTGGCCATCTCGCGCGAGATGGCGGCGCGCTTCGGCGGCACGGTGGAGCTGGGCGAGGGCACGCAGGGACGGGGGGTCCGGGCGGTGTTGGGGTTGCCGGTGGGGGAGGGGGAAGGATTGGAGTCGAAGTCTTTGAAAGATTGGAATCAAAGTCAAAGGCTTAACTTCAAAGTCAAAGACTTAACGTCAACATCAAAGTCAAAGGCTTTCGCTCCCCCGGAGCGACCTACTTTCTTTTCCCCGAAAAGAAAGTAGGC
>NZ_JBYTEL010000019.1:0-132976 GCF_058789195.1 Cupriavidus sp. FW216-B1
CCCGCTTTCTTTGCCTACTTTCTTTTCGGGGAAAAGAAAGTAGGTCGCTCCGGGGGAGCGAAAGCCTTTGACTTTGATTTTGACGTTCAGCCGTTGACGTTCAGCAGTTGACTTTGACGTTCAGCCGTTGACGTTCAACCCTTGAATTCGATATTAAGTAATTGATTTAAAATAAAAAAATTTCCTCATCGAAGTTAAGCAGACCCGCAGCTAAACCTCCCTCTCCATCAACACCGCATCGTCCCCATAGGCCGCCAGTTTGGCGGACAACGCCGCGCCCGCCGGTGCAATCTGCTGATAGCCCAGCCGGCCCCACCAGCCGGCCGCCGACTGCACCGCGACCAGCCGCGACGAGCGCAATCCGGCGTCGAGCGCCGCCGCCCGCGCTGCCTGCCAGAGCCGCAAGGCCAGGCCTTGCCCCTGCCCGGCGGGCGCCACCGCCATGTCGTGCACGAACCAGGTGAGTTCGCCGCCGTCCCAGTGCCTGGCCAGCAGGCCGTCGAACGGCGGCAGGCTGTCCTGCGGCCACATGTGGGTGAACAGGTAGGCGGCCAGCGCCTCGGGCCGGCCCGCCAGCGCGGCGACCCAGCAGGTGGCGGGCGAGAGCGCCAGCCGGCTGGCCAGCGCCGCGCCGGATTCGTGCAGCGTGCCGCGGTAGCACTGCGCCTGGATGCCGAGCACGGCGGGCAGGTCGGCGGGCGTCATCGGACGGAGGATGGATTCGCGCATGGATTGGCTCATGGCCGGCGATTATAGACGGCGCCCCGGCGCGGGTTTGCGGGGTGCCGCGCATCGGCCCGGCGGCCCGCACAGGGTTGTCCCGGCTATGGTTAACGTGGTCTGTGCGGCTCTGGCCATTGTTCGTAGAATGAACCGCACAATCAGAACAAAGACTGCCTCGCTCATCCCCTTTTCAGCCGACCCATATGTCACCGGCAACGCCCGTGGCTCGGAGGAGTTGATGTCCGAAGTGCGCATGTTTTCGCGGCTTTGGCGAGGTAAGGCGAAGTTGCTTCACCCCGCGGCAGAGCCGTCCCGTTGGTTGCCACCGCCGCGCGCCGGTCGTCGGCCCGGCTCGTTGCCTGCCCCGCGCCGTCTTGCGGCGCGCGCCCTGGCGCTTTGCCTCGGCGGCGTGCTGTCCGCCGCGGGCGGGGCCTGCCTGGCCCGGCCCGCGGCGCCATCGTCTGCCTCGGCCACGACCTCGGCCGCCACTCCGGCCAGCTACGCCCGTCCGATCTCGTTTCCCGCGCGCCCGGTGCGCCTGATCGTGCCGTTCCCGGCCGGCGGCGTGCCGGACGCGGTGGCGCGCATGCTGGCCGAGCGGCTGGCGGCGCGCCTGGGGGTATCGGTGGACGTGGACAACCGTCCCGGCGCGGGCGGCACCACGGCCGGCGACGTGGTGGCCAAGGCCAGCTCGGACGGCCATACGCTGCTGTTCCACCAGGCCACCATGCTGATCCAGCCCGGCCTGGAGCCGGTGCCCTACGACGTGGTGCGGGACTTCACGCCGGTGGCGCGGGTCGCCACCATGCCGCTGTTCCTGGTGATCGACGCGCGCCTGCCGATGCGCACGCCGCAGCAGTGGCTGACCGCGGTCAAGGCCAGCCCGGCTTCGTACAGCTATGGCTCCGGGCAGGCCGGCAGCCCTTCGCACCTGTATGCGGAATACGCGGTGCACGGCGTGCCCAACGGCGTGCCGCTGGTGACGGCCAAGGGGGAGGGCGCGGTGGTGCAGGAGATGCTCGCGGGCCGCATCAGTGCCTGTTTCTGCTCTTATGCTGCGGTGCAGGGCCACGTCCGCAACGGCAACCTGCGGCTGCTGGGCGTAACCGGCACGGCGCGCTCGCCGCTTGCGCCGGCGGTGCCCACGCTGCAGGAGTCGGGGCTGGACGGCTACGGCGCGGGCGCCTGGTTCGGCGTGATCGCGCCGGCCAAGACGCCGCACGCGATCGTCGCGCGGCTGGCCGGCGAGCTCGATGCCGTCATGGGCGAGCGCGAGGTGCGCGACCGCCTGCTGGCGGCGGGGCTGACGCCGCTGCGCGACTCGCCGGAAGCGTTCGCCACCGCGATCCGCTCCGAGTCGATCCAGTGGCAGGTGATCCTGCGGCAGGCGGGCGGGCCGACGGAGCCATAGCCGGATCTGAAATATGTGTTTCGAACGGCACGTCAGCCGCAAAAAGTGATGAAACAATTATTTGCAGCCGATGGATGTGGATTGCGCCACACTGCTCCGGGCATGGCTAGGTACTAGCCCTTATAATGGCGGACTGCCAAAACGGTGCAAACGTGACGGAATCCGCCTCAAACCTCGTCGAGCTCAACGCTGTCGACTTCGCCTACACGGCGGGCGGCAAGCCTATCCTGTCGGGCCTCAGCATGCGCTTCCCGCGCGGCAAGGTGGTCGCCGTCATGGGCGGCTCGGGCTGCGGCAAGACTACCGTGATGCGCCTGATCGGCGGCCAGGTCCGGCCGCAACAGGGCGAAATCCTGTTCAACGGCGCCAACATCCCCGCGCTGGACCGCGACGGCCTGTACGCCGTGCGGCGCCAGATGGGCATGCTGTTCCAGTTCGGCGCGCTGTTCACCGATCTCTCGGTGTTCGACAACGTTGCCTTCCCCTTGCGTGAACATACCGACCTGCCCGAGTCGATGATCCGCGACCTGGTGCTGATGAAGCTCAACGCGGTCGGCCTGCGCGGCGCGCGCGACCTGATGCCCTCGGAGATCTCCGGCGGCATGGCGCGCCGGGTGGCGCTGGCGCGCGCGATCGCGCTGGACCCGGCGCTGCTGATGTACGACGAGCCGTTCGCCGGGCTGGACCCGATCTCGCTGGGCCTGACCGCGCGCCTGATCCGCAGCCTCAACGAGGCGCTCGGCGCCACCACCATCATCGTCTCGCACGACGTCAACGAGACCTTCCAGATCGCCGACTACGTCTATTTCATCGCTGACGGCCGCATCGTCGCCGAGGGCGAGCCCGAGGCGCTGCGCGCCTCGGCCGACCCCTTTGTGCACCAGTTCGTCCATGCCGAGGCCGACGGCCCGGTGCCGTTCCACTATCCTGGGCCGTCGCTGGCCGACGACTTCACCGGCGAGGCCGCCCGATGATGGGATTCTTCACCAATATCGGTGCCGCGGTGCGGCGCTCCGTGAACGGCCTGGGCCACGCCACGCGCATGTTCTTCACGGTGCTGGCGATGTCGCCGGCGCTGCTGCGGCGCTTCCGGCTGGTGAGCGACCAGATCTTCTTCGTCGGCAACCTGTCGCTGGTGATCATCGCCGTATCGGGGCTGTTCGTCGGCTTCGTGCTCGGTTTGCAGGGCTATTACACGCTCAACCGCTACGGCTCGGAGCAGGCGCTCGGCCTGCTGGTGGCGCTGTCGCTGGTGCGCGAGCTGGGGCCGGTCGTGACCGCGCTGCTGTTCGCCGGGCGCGCCGGCACCTCGCTGACCGCCGAAATCGGCTTGATGAAGGCCGGCGAACAACTCACCGCAATGGAGATGATGGCGGTGAACCCGCTGCAGCGCGTGATCGCGCCGCGCTTCTGGGCGGGCGTGGTGGCCATGCCGGTGCTGGCCGCGATCTTCAGCGCGGTCGGCGTCCTCGGCGGCTACGTGGTCGGCGTGCAGATGATCGGCGTGGACGCGGGCGCGTTCTGGTCGCAGATGCAGGGCGGCGTGGACGTGCGCGCCGACGTGCTCAACGGTGTCATCAAGAGCTTTATCTTCGGCGTCGCGGTGACGTTCATCGCCCTGTACCAGGGTTATGAGGCCAAGCCCACGCCCGAAGGCGTATCGCGCGCCACCACGCGGACCGTGGTGATCGCCTCGCTGGCGGTGCTGGCGCTGGATTTCCTGCTGACGGCGCTGATGTTCAGCTGAGCCGGCAGGGCCGTTGTCCCCATCCGGCCCGTTGCCGCGGTGCAGTATTTGAAAAAGAGACGAGAGATGAAAAGAAATACCCTCGATTTCTGGGTTGGCCTGTTCGTGGTGGCGGGCTTCGTCGCGCTGCTGTTCCTGGCCCTGAAGGCCGGCAACATGAGTTCGCTGTCGTTCCAGCAGACCTATGCCGTGCAGGCGCGCTTCGACAACATCGGCGGCCTCAAGCCGCGCGCGCCGGTCAAGAGCGCCGGGGTGGTGGTGGGCCGCGTGGCGGACATCCGCTTCGACGACAAGACCTACCAGGCCACCGTGTCGCTGAACCTGGAGACGCGCTACCAGTTTCCCAAGGACACCTCGGCCAAGATCCTCACCTCGGGCCTGCTCGGCGAGCAGTACATCGGCCTCGAGGCGGGCGGCGACACCGCCATGCTGGCCGACGGCGGGCGCATCACCATGACGCAGTCGGCCGTGGTGCTGGAAAACCTGATCGGGCAGTTCCTCTATAACAAAGCCGCGGACGCGGGTGCCGGCGGCAACAACGCGGGCGGGAGCGCGGCCAGCGCCCCCGCAGGGGGAGTGAAATGATGCGCAAACGGGTCGCCGCGTCATGGCGCGGGGGGCAGAAGTGGCTGGCGGCGGCCGCGGCCGCCTTGTTGATGGCGGGTTGCGCGACGGGGCCCACGGCGAATCCGCAGGACCCGATCGAGCCGTTCAACCGGCAGGTCCAGCGCGTCAACGACGGCGTCGACAAGGTCGTGCTCAAGCCGGTCGCGCAGCTCTATACCGACTACGTGCCCTCGCCGATCCGCACCGCGATCGACAACGCGTTCTCCAACGTCAGCGATGTCTACTCGGCCATCAACAACCTGCTGCAGGGCAAGCCCACGCGCGCGGCGGAAGACACCATGCGCGTGGCGATCAACAGCGTGCTGGGCATCGGCGGCCTGATCGACATCGCCACCCCGGCCGGGCTGCCCAAGTACAAGGAAGACTTCGGCCAGACCCTCGGCGTGTGGGGCGTGCCGGCCGGCCCGTACCTGGTGCTGCCGCTGTTCGGGCCGAGCACGGTGCGCGATACCGCCGGCATGCTGGTGGACCGCCAGATGGACCCGCTGGCGTACGTGGACCCGATCTGGGTCCGCAATACGCTGACCGGGGTGCGCGTCGTCAGCACGCGCGCCTCGCTGCTGAGCGCGTCCAACCTGATCGAGGAAGCCGCGCTGGACAAATACAGCTTCCTGCGCGATGCCTACCTGCAGCGCCGCCAGTACCAGATCTATGATGGCAATCCGCCGCAGAGCGAGGACAACGGCGAGCCGTCCGCGCCGCCGGCCGATGCCCAGCAGGAAAACCAGGCGCTGCCCACGCCGCCGGTGCAGATGCCGCCCGGCATCCGTTTTCCGCGCTGAGCGCGCCCGCCGCGCCGCGCCATGCGTGACGCGGTTGTGAGCGTTGCAACAAAACGTATGGATGTGGCGCCGGAAGCCTCGGCGCCGCGAACTCCCCGGGTGCGCCCGACTCCAACCGGGCGTGACCACCAACCGGCCGGAGGCCGGGATACGCGAGGACGCCGCACCGCGGCATACCCTGCGTCAGATTGACAAGGAAGAAGATGATGATGAAGCGACTGTTGCTGCCTTTTCTTGCCGTGGCTGCCTTTGCCGGCGCCGCCCATGCCCAGGCGCAGGATGCCAGCACGCCCGATGGCCTGGTCAAGGCCGTGGTCGGCGACGTGATGGCCACCGTGCGGGCCGACAAGGACATGCAGGCCGGCAATATCGGCAAGATCTCGGCGCTGGTCGAGCAGAAGATCCTGCCCAACGCGGACTTCCAGCGCACCACCCAGATCGCGATGGGCCGCAACTGGTCCAAGGCCTCGCCGGAACAGCAGAAGCAGATCACCGACGAATTCAAGACCCTGCTGATCCGCACCTATTCGGGCGCGATCGCGCAGATCCGCGACCAGCAGGTGCAGTTCCGCCCGTACCGCGGCGCGCCGGACGACACCGACGCCACCATCCGCACCCAGGTCATCAACAAGGGCGACCCGATCCAGCTGGACTACCGCCTCGAGAAGACCCCGCAGGGCTGGAAGGTCTATGACATCAACGTGCTGGGCGCCTGGCTGACCGAGGCTTACAAGGGCAGCTTCAACACCATCGTCGGCCAGCAGGGCGTGGAAGGCGTGGTCAAGACGCTGCAGGACCGCAACCGCCAGCTCGCCAACGCCAAGAACTGAGGCATGCCGCGCCGGTTGCGGCGCAGCATGCGCGGCCGAAGTGTTCTACAATGGGCGCACCCGGCCCGACTGGCGGGTGCGCCGTTCAGTTCCTGAAGTCCCTTATCCGCAAAGCCCTGGCTCCCTTCGATGCTCTCGCTCGACACTTCGCTGACCAACCGCAACGCCGCCGCCGTGCTGCGTGACGGGCTGGCTCGCCTGGCCCAGGGCGAAGACCGGGTGGACTGCAGCGCGCTGGCCCAGGTGGATTCCGCCGCGGTCGCCGTGCTGCTGGCCTGGCAGCGCGATGCCGCCGGCCGCGGGCAGGTCCTGTCCTTCGTCGGTGTGCCGGCGCAACTGGCCCAGCTGGCCACGCTGTACGGCGTCGACTCCCTGCTCCAACTGGTACCTGCCCTGGCGCCCGCCGCGGACGCCGGCGCGCCGTCCGACGCTTCTCACCGGGCCTCCCACCGACATTGAACCGGCATCCGTGGCAGGCCGCCGTGCTGGCGCCTGCTACCGCGATGCCCGGGCGATGGCACGCGCCACGCCTCGCGCACACAGCGGGACTGCTCCCGCATCCCCTATAATTCCGGGTTGTTCGACCGTTCCGGCACAAAAAGGCACGGACCAGACGCAAGACCCGGTTGAAGCACCCAAGGCGGTCCCCGCCATTTCAAGGAGGCCGGCGCGCGAGCCCGCAGCCCGCAGCGCCTGCCAAACAGTATCCGGCCATGAAAGCCATCGAACTCACCGATGTTCGCAAGCGCTACCGCAACCTGCAGGCGCTCAAGGGCGTCAGCTTCACCGTCGAGCGCGGCGAATTCTTCGGCCTGCTCGGCCCCAACGGTGCCGGCAAGACCACGCTGATCTCCATTCTCGCGGGCCTGAACCGCGCCGATTCCGGCAGCGTGCGCGTGCTCGGCCACGATGTCGTGTCCGATTACCGGCTGGCGCGCCGCATGCTGGGCGTGGTGCCGCAGGAGCTGGTCTTCGATCCGTTCTTCACCGTGCGCGAGACGCTGCGCCTGCAGTCGGGCTACTTCGGCCTGACCCGCAACGACGACTGGATCGACGAGATCATGGCCAACCTCGATCTCACCAACAAGGCCGACAGCAACATGCGCCAGCTCTCCGGCGGCATGAAGCGCCGCGTGCTGGTGGCGCAGGCGCTGGTGCACCGCCCGCCCGTGATCGTGCTCGACGAGCCGACCGCCGGCGTGGACGTGGAGCTGCGCCAGACGCTGTGGAAGTTCATCTCGCGCCTGAACCGCGAAGGCCACACCATCATCCTCACCACGCACTACCTGGAAGAGGCCGAGGCGCTGTGCGACCGCATCGCCATGCTCAAGTTCGGCGAGGTGGTGGCGCTGGACCGCACCAGCAACCTGCTGAGCCAGTTCGCCGGCCTGCAGCTTGCGCTGACATTTTCGCGTGGTACCTTGCCGCCCGCGCTGGAGCCGCTGCGCATGCCCGCCAACCCGGGCGAGCGCGCGGTGCGCCTGCGCCTGTCCGGCTACCCGGCGGTCGAGCCGATCCTGGCCGCCTGCCGCGAAGCCGGCTGCGAGATCGAGGACATGGAAATCAACAAGGCGGACCTGGAGGACGTGTTCGTGCAGATCATGCGCCGCGAAGGCCATATGCCCGGCGCGCTGCCGGATACGGCGGTGGAGGCCGCAGCATGAAGATGCCGACCGAATTCGACCGCGCGACGGACGTCCCGGACGCTCTCAACGCGCACCTGGCGCCGATGGCGGTGGGCGGCCTGGTGGGCTTCCGCACGCTGCTCTACAAGGAAGTGCTGCGTTTCTGGAAGGTCAGCTTCCAGACCGTGGCCGCGCCCGTGCTCACGGCGATCCTCTACCTGCTGATCTTCGGCCACGTGCTCGAAGACCGCGTGAAGGTGTACGACCAGATCAGCTACACCGCCTTCCTGGTGCCCGGCCTGGTGATGATGAGCGTGCTGCAGAATGCGTTCGCCAACAGCTCGTCGTCGCTGATCCAGTCCAAGATCACCGGCAACCTGGTGTTCATCATGCTGCCGCCGTTGTCGCACTGGGAGATGTTCGGCGCCTACGTGGTGGCCTCCGTGGTGCGCGGGCTGGCCGTGGGCCTGGGCGTGCTGCTGGTGACCGCGTGGTTCGCGCACCTGCATTTCGCCTACATCGGCTGGATCCTGGCGTTCGCGCTGCTGGGCGCGACCATCCTCGGCACGCTGGGGCTGATCGCCGGCATCTGGGCGGAGAAGTTCGACCAGCTCGCCGCGTTCCAGAATTTCCTGATCATGCCGGCCACGTTCCTGTCCGGCGTGTTCTACTCGATCCACTCGCTGCCCCCGTTCTGGCAGGCGGTGTCGCACGCCAACCCGTTCTTCTACATGATCGACGGCTTCCGCTACGGCTTCTTCGGCGTCTCCGACGTGGCGCCGGCCTACAGCCTGGCGGTGGTGGGCACGGCCTTCGTGGTGCTCGCGGCCGTCGCGCTGCGCATGCTCAAGAGCGGCTACAAGCTGCGCCACTGAACGCCGCCCGCCGACGCCAACCCGACGCCAATCCGCCGCCAATCCGCCGCCACCGGCCCGCACGCGAACCAACGCCAATACTCATCATGCTGCCTACACCGCAACAAGTCAGGGACTACATCGCCCAGGGCCTGCCCTGCGAACACCTCGAAGTGGAGGGCGACGGCCAGCACTTCTTCGCCACCATCGTGAGCGCCCAGTTCGACGGCAAGCGCCTGATCCAGCGCCACCAGCAGGTCTACGCCGCGCTGGGCGAGCGCATGCGCGCCGAGATCCACGCGCTGTCGATGAAGACGCTGACGCCGGCCGAATGGCAGGCGCAGGCCAAGTAAGCCACAGCAAGCCACGCCGCTCGGAACATCAAGCTGGCCGCCCGACAGGCCGGACGTGACAAACAGGGCCGCCCGGCGCGGCCCGCGGGTACCAGACACCGCGGACGGGCGCGCCGATGCGCCGGCCGCGGAATGTGACGAACGATGCCGGGCGCGCACCATGCGCACCGGCCGGAAAAGACAGAAGATGGACAAACTCGAGATCCAGGGCAATGGCCCGCTGCGCGGCGAGATCCGCGTCTCGGGCGCCAAGAATGCCGCGCTGCCGATCCTGTGCGCGGGGCTGCTGGCGGCCGATACCGTATCGCTCGACAACGTGCCCAACCTGCAGGACGTCAGCACCACGCTCAAGCTGCTGCGCCAGATGGGCATGCAGGCCGTGCAGGACGGCGCGCGCGTCACGCTCGACGGCACCGGCGTCAACCTGCCCGAGGCGCCCTACGAACTGGTGAAGACCATGCGCGCCTCGATCCTGGTGCTCGGCCCGCTGGTGGCGCGCTTCGGCGAGGCGCGCGTGTCGCTGCCCGGCGGCTGCGCCATCGGCGCGCGCCCGGTCGACCAGCACATCAAGGGCCTGCAGGCGATGGGCGCCGAGATCGCCATCGAGCACGGCTTCATCCACGCCCGCGCCAGGCGCCTGAAGGGCACGCGCGTGGTGACGGACATGATCACCGTGACCGGCACCGAGAACCTGCTGATGGCCGCCACGCTGGCCGAGGGCGAGACCGTGCTGGAGAACGCCGCGCGCGAGCCGGAAGTGACCGACCTGGCCAACCTGCTGGTCAAGATGGGCGCGCGCATCGACGGCATCGGCACCGACCGCCTGGTGGTGCAGGGCGTGGCGCGCCTGCACGGCGCCAGCCACACCGTGATCGGCGACCGCATCGAGGCCGGCACCTTCCTGTGCGCGGCCGCGGCCACGCTGGGCGACGTGGTGCTGCGCGGCATCCCGCCGGGCATCCTGGACGCGGTGCTCGACAAGCTGCGCGAGACCGGCGCGGCGATCGAGACCGGCGAGGACTGGATCCGCCTGAGCATGGCCCGCCGCCCGCAGCCGGTCGGCTTCCGTACCTCGGAATACCCCGCTTTCCCCACCGACATGCAGGCGCAGTTCATGGCGCTCGACAGCATCGCCGGCGGCGTGGCGCGCATCACCGAGACCATTTTCGAGAACCGCTTCATGCACGTGCAGGAGCTCAACCGGCTCGGCGCGGACATCGCGGTCGAAGGCAACACCGCGGTCGTGACCGGCGTGCCCCGGCTGTCGGGCGCCAGGGTGATGGCCACCGACCTGCGCGCCTCGGCCAGCCTGGTGATCGCCGGCCTGGTGGCCGAGGGCGAGACTGTGATCGACCGCATCTATCACCTCGACCGCGGCTACGACCGCATGGAAGACAAGCTGTCGGCCGTCGGCGCGAAGATCCGCCGCATCGCCTGAGCGAGACGACAGCAGACAGAACAAGGACGCAGATGAGCCCCTCCCCGAACCAGTTGACGCTGGCCCTTTCCAAGGGCCGGATCTTCACCGAAACCATGCCGCTGCTCGAGGCGGCCGGCATCCACGTGACCGAGGATCCCGAAACCTCGCGCAAGCTGATCCTGCCCACCTCCGACCCGGACGTGCGCGTCATCATCGTGCGCGCCTCGGACGTGCCGACCTACGTACAGTACGGCGCGGCCGACTTCGGCGTGGCGGGCAAGGACGTGCTGATGGAGCACGGCATGGCCGGGCTCTACGCGCCGATCGACCTGAACATCGCCCGCTGCCGCATGTCGGTGGCGACCTCGGCCGGCTTCGACTACGCCAGCGCCGTGCGCCAGGGCGCGCGCCTGGCGGTGGCCACCAAGTATGTGCAGACCGCGCGCGAGCACTTCGCCAAGAAGGGCGTGCACGTGGACCTGATCAAGCTGTATGGCTCGATGGAACTCGGGCCGCTGGTGGGGCTGGCCGACGCCATCGTCGACCTGGTCAGCACCGGCGGGACCTTGCGCGCCAACAACCTGGTCGAAGTGGAGGAGATCGCGCAGATCTCGTCGCGCCTGGTGGTCAACCAGGCTGCCCTCAAGCTCAAGCGAGAGCGGCTGGCCCCGATTCTCGAGGCGTTCGAACGCGCTTCGGCCGCGCTGGCCTGAAGCCGTGCGCGATGAAGAGGGTGCGATGGAGACGGACAAGGGCATGGACCCGGAGACTGGAGTCATGAACGAATACGCTATGGAAAATCTCGCAATCCGCCGGCTGGATTCGACCGAACCGGATTTCGCGGCCGCGCTGCGCCACGTGCTGGCCTTCGAGGCCGGCGAGGATGAGGCCATCGACCGCGCCGCGGCGCAGATCCTGGCCGACGTGAAGGCCCGCGGCGACGCCGCGGTGCTGGAATACACCGAGCGCTTCGACCGCGTGAAGGCCGGCTCGATGGCCGCGCTGGAACTGTCGCAGGCCGAGCTCGAAGCCGCGCTCGAGGAGCTCGAGCCCAAGCGCCGCGCGGCGCTGGAGGCGGCCGCGGCGCGCGTGCGCGCCTACCACGAGAAGCAGAAGATCGAGTGCGGCAGCCACAGTTGGGAGTACACCGAGTCCGACGGCACCGTGCTGGGCCAGAAGGTGACGCCGCTGGACCGCGTCGGCATCTACGTGCCGGGCGGCAAGGCCGCCTATCCGTCCTCGGTGCTGATGAACGCGATTCCGGCGCGCGTGGCCGGCGTCAAGGAAGTCATCATGGTCGTGCCCACGCCGGGCGGCGTGCGCAACGAGCTGGTGCTGGCCGCGGCGCAGATCGCCGGCGTGGACCGGGTGTTTACCATCGGCGGCGCGCAGGCGGTGGGGGCGCTGGCCTACGGCACCGCCACGCTGCCGCAGGTCGACAAGATCGTCGGCCCCGGCAACGCCTACGTGGCCGCGGCCAAGCGCCGCGTGTTCGGCACGGTGGGCATCGACATGATCGCCGGGCCGTCCGAGATTCTCGTCATCTGCGACGGCACCACCGACCCCGACTGGGTGGCGATGGACCTGTTCTCGCAGGCCGAGCATGACGAGCTGGCGCAGTCGATCCTGCTGTGCCCGGACTCCAACTACCTCGCGGAAGTGGAGCAGAGCATACATCGCCAAATCAAGGCCATGCCGCGCCGCGACGTGATCCGCGCCTCGCTGTCCGGCCGCGGCGCGCTGGTGCGCGTGCGCGACATGGACGAGGCCTGCGAGATCGCCAACGCGATCGCGCCCGAGCACCTGGAGATTTCCGCCGAGAACCCGCGCCACTGGGCCGAGAAGATCCGCCACGCCGGCGCGATCTTCCTGGGCCGCTACACCAGCGAGTCGCTGGGCGACTACTGCGCCGGCCCCAACCACGTGCTGCCCACCTCGCGCACCGCGCGCTTCTCGTCGCCGCTGGGCGTGTACGACTTCCAGAAGCGCTCGAGCCTGATCGAGGTGAGCGAGCAGGGCGCGCAGATGCTCGGCCAGATCGCCGCCGAGCTGGCCTACGGCGAGGGCCTGCAGGCCCACGCGCGCAGCGCGGAGTACCGCCTGCGGCGCAATTGAGGCAACCACCGGTTTCACCACCACCCAGACCATCCAAGAGGTAACGTCAATGTCAGCAGTCCAGCCTTCCCTGATCGAACGCATCATCCGTGACGACGTGCGCGCCATGGGCGCCTATCATGTGGCGGAGTCGCACGGTCTGGTGAAGCTGGACGCGATGGAGAACCCCTACCGCCTGCCCGACGCGCTGCGCGACCAGCTCGCCGCGCGCCTGGCCGAGGTGGCGCTCAACCGCTACCCGGTGCCCAGCAGCGAAGCGCTGCGCGCGCGCCTGAAGACGGTGATGCAGGTGCCGGCGGGCATGGACGTGCTGCTCGGCAACGGCTCCGACGAGCTCATCAGCATCCTGGCGCTGGCCGTGGCCAGGCCCGGCGCCAAGGTGCTGGCCCCGGTGCCGGGCTTCGTCATGTACGCCATCTCGGCGCAGTTCGCCGGCGTGGGGTTCGTCGGCGTGCCGCTCAAGGCGGATTTCACGCTCGACCGCGCCGCCATGCTCGCGGCGATGGCCGAGCACCAGCCCGCCGTGGTCTATCTGGCCTACCCGAACAATCCGACCGGCAACGCGTTCGACGCGGCCGACATGGAAGCCATCGTGCGCGCGGCGCAGGGCGAGGTCAGCCACAGCCTGGTGGTGGTGGACGAGGCCTACCAGCCGTTCGCGCACGACACCTGGATGCCGCGCCTGGCCGAGTTCGGCAACCTGCTGGTGATGCGCACGGTGTCCAAGCTGGGGCTGGCCGGCATCCGCCTGGGCTACCTCGCCGGCGCGCCCGAGTGGCTGTCGCAGCTCGACAAGGTGCGCCCGCCGTACAACGTCAACGTGCTGACCGAGGCCACCGCGCTGTTCGTGCTCGAACACGTCGACGTGCTCGACCAGCAGGCCGCGCTGCTGCGCGCCGAGCGCACCGCCGTGGCGGCGGCGCTGGTGGCCATGCCGGGGGTGACGGTATTCCCCAGCGACGCCAATTTCCTGCTGGCGCGCGTGCCCGACGCCGCGCGCGTGTTCGACGGCGTGCTCGCGCGCAAGGTCTTGATCAAGAACGTGAGTAAAATGCACCCGTTGCTGGCCAATTGTCTGCGCGTTACGGTCAGCACTCCCGAAGAGAACGCGCAATTTCTCGCCGCCTTCGCCGCGGCGTTGCAGGATTAACACCATGCGTGTTGCAGAGGTCACCCGCAATACATCGGAGACGCAGATCCGCGTTTCCCTGAATCTCGACGGCACCGGCCGCCAGAAGCTGGCGTCGGGCGTGCCGTTCCTCGACCATATGCTGGACCAGATCGCCCGCCACGGCATGTTCGACCTCGAGGTCGAAGCCACCGGCGACACGCACATCGACGACCACCACACGGTGGAGGACATCGGCATCGCCTTCGGCCAGGCCGTTGCCAAGGCCATCGGCGACAAGAAGGGCATCACCCGCTACGGCCACAGCTACGTGCCGCTGGACGAATGCCTGTCGCGCGTCGTCATCGATTTCTCCGGCCGGCCCGGCCTGGAATTCCACGTGCCGTTCACGCGCGCGCGCGTCGGCAGCTTCGACGTGGACCTCACCATCGAGTTCTTCCGCGGCTTCGTCAACCATGCCGCGGTCACGCTGCATGTCGACAACCTGCGCGGCATCAATGCCCACCACCAGTGCGAGACCGTGTTCAAGGCCTTCGGCCGCGCGCTGCGCATGGCGGTGGAGATGGACCCGCGCGCGGGCAACACGATTCCCTCGACCAAGGGCACCCTGGTAGGCTGAGTCGCGCCGGCGCGCGGCGACCCGCGCGGCCGGCCAGGCGCCTGCGGCAACCTCCGATCAACGCGGTACCGATGCAGACCCGACGCGGGACCCGCGCGCAGCCGTGCCACGGCGCGCGCGGGCGCCGCGCCAGACCAACCGACCAGGCCCGACCCGATGGATACGCTCAAGTCGTTCATCTCGCTGCTGGCGCTGATCAATCCGATCGGGGCGATCCCGTTCTTCATCAGCCTGACCACCCAGCAGACCGAGGAGGAAAAGCTGCGCACCATCCGGATCGCGTCGGTCTCGGTGGCGATCGTGGTCGGCATCTCGGCCTTGCTCGGCCAGCAGATCATCGAGTTCTTCAATATCTCGGTGGCCTCGCTGCAGGTGGGCGGGGGCCTCATCATGATCATGATGGCCATGAACATGCTGAACGCCCAGACCAGCCGCACCCGGGCCACGCCGGAGGAGGAGGACGAGGCCGAAGCCAAGGCCAGCGTCGCGGTGGTGCCGCTGGCGCTGCCGCTGCTGACCGGGCCCGGCTCGATCAGCACGGTGATCGTCTATGCCGGCAAGACGCAGCACTGGTACCAGTTGCTGATCCTGGTCGGGATCGGGGTGGTGCTTGGCGCAGTGGTATATATGACGTTCCGCGCCGCTGACCCGATCGCCCGCGTGATCGGGCGCACCGGCATCAATATCGGCACGCGGCTGATGGGGCTGATCCTGTCGGCGCTGGCCGTAGAATTCATTGTGGACGGGCTGAAGACATTGTTGCCTGTTTTGAAATCATGACTACCATAGCAATTGTGGATTACGGCATGGGCAACCTGCGCTCCGTGGCGCAGGCACTGCGTGCCGCGGCGCCGGAGGCGGATGTTCAGGTGGTGGACCGCCCCGAGGCGATCCGCGCGGCGGACCGCGTGGTGCTGCCGGGCCAGGGCGCGATGCCGGACTGCATGGCGGCGCTCGGCGCGTCGGGCCTGCAGGAGGCCGTGATCGAGGCCGCCGCCAGCAAGCCGCTGCTCGGCGTGTGCGTTGGCGAACAGATGCTGTTCGACCTGAGCAAGGAAAGCAGGATCGCGGGCGGCAGCACGCCGTGCCTGGGCCTGCTGCCGGGCGAGGTCATCCGCTTCGAGCTCGACGGGCTGACCCAGCCGGACGGCTCGCGCTACAAGGTGCCGCAGATGGGCTGGAACCGCGTGAGGCAGGTCCGCAGCCATCCGCTGTGGGCAGGCATTCCCGACAATAGCTGGTTCTATTTCGTGCACAGCTACTTCGTGCATGCGCAGGATCCGGCGCATATTGCCGGCGAGACCGACTATGGCGTCGTATTTACGAGCGCGGTGGCGCGCGATAATATTTTTGCCACGCAGTTCCACCCGGAGAAGAGCGCCGCCATGGGCTTGCAGATCTACCGGAACTTCGTGCACTGGCATCCCTGACCCTGAGGTAACGGCTTTACCGGGACCGGGCCGGACGGCCATGCTGGCCTAGGCTCATCTTTCTTCTCTTTCAATCAAACACGCTCTTCACGCTTATGTTGCTCATTCCGGCCATCGACCTGAAGGACGGTCAATGTGTACGCCTCAAACAAGGCGACATGGACCAGGCCACCGTCTTTTCCGAAGATCCCGCCGCCATGGCACGTCACTGGGTGGAACAGGGCGCGCGGCGCCTGCACCTGGTCGACCTCAATGGGGCGTTCGTGGGCAAGCCCCGCAATGAGGCCGCCATCAAGGCCATCATCGCCGAGGTCGGCGACGAGATCCCCGTGCAGCTCGGCGGCGGCATCCGCGACCTCAACACCATCGAGCGCTGGCTCGACGGCGGCCTGTCCTACGTGATCATCGGCACGGCCGCGGTCAAGAACCCGGGTTTCCTCAAGGACGCGTGCTCGGCGTTCGGCGGCCACATCATCGTCGGCCTCGACGCCCGCGAGGGCAAGGTCGCCACCGACGGCTGGAGCAAGCTGACCGGCCACGAGGTCGCCGACCTCGCGCGCAAGTACGAAGACTACGGCGTCGAAGCCATCATCTACACCGACATCGGCCGCGACGGCATGCTGCAAGGCATCAACATCGATGCCACCGTCAAGCTGGCGCAGTCCGCGGCCATTCCCGTGATCGCCAGCGGCGGGCTGTCGAACCTGGCCGACATCGAACGCCTGTGCGGCGTGCAGAAGGATGGCGTCGAAGGCGTCATCTGCGGCCGCGCCATCTACTCCGGCGACCTGAACTTCGCCGAAGCCCAGACGCTGGCCGACAAGCTCGGCGCCGAGCAGTAAGACCCCGCGCGTTGCCGCGCGACAGTTGCAGCCGCCGGCGCCCGCGAGAGCCAGGCGCCGGCGGCGGGCAAGGAACCTCATGCTAGCCAAACGTATCATCCCCTGCCTCGACGTGACCAACGGGCGGGTGGTCAAGGGTGTCAACTTCGTCGAATTGCGCGACGCGGGGGACCCGGTCGAGATCGCCCGCCGCTACGACGAGCAGGGCGCCGATGAAATCACTTTCCTGGACATCACCGCGACCAGCGATGGCCGCGACCTGATCCTGCACATCATCGAGGCGGTTGCCTCGCAGGTCTTCATCCCGCTCACGGTGGGCGGCGGCGTGCGCGCCGTGGAAGACGTGCGGCGCCTGCTCAATGCCGGCGCGGACAAGATCAGCGTCAACTCCTCGGCCATCGCCAACCCGCAGCTGGTGTCCGATGCCACCGCGCGCTACGGTTCGCAGTGCATCGTGGTGGCGATCGACGCCAAGCGCAGCTCCGCGCCGGGCGAGCCGGCGCGCTGGGAAGTCTTCACCCACGGCGGGCGCAAGGCGACCGGGCTCGACGCGGTCGAATGGGCGCGCGAGATGACCGCGCGCGGCGCCGGCGAACTGCTTCTCACCAGCATGGACCGCGACGGCACCCGCAGCGGCTTCGACCTCGAGCTCACGCGCGCGGTCAGCGACGCGGTATCGGTGCCGGTGATCGCCTCGGGCGGCGTGGGCGGGCTGCAGGACCTGGCCGACGGCATCAAGCTCGGCCGCGCCGACGCGGTGCTGGCCGCCAGCATCTTCCACTACGGCGAGCACACCGTGGGCGAGGCGAAGGCATTCATGGCCCGCGAGGGCATCCCGGTGCGGATCTGAACTCTGGAACACGGCGAACCGACATGGCAAAGAAGTGGCTCAACAAGGTGAAGTGGGACGACAACGGCCTGGTGCCGGTGATCGTCCAGGAAGTCGGCTCGAACGACGTACTCATGTTTGCGTTCATGAACCGCGAAGCGCTCCAGCGCACCGCGGAGATCGGCGAGGCCGTGTTCTGGTCGCGCTCGCGCAAGCGCCTGTGGCACAAGGGCGAGGAATCCGGCCACGTGCAGAAGGTGCATGAGATGCGCCTGGACTGCGACGAGGACGTGGTGCTGCTCAAGGTCACGCAGGACGGCGGCATCGCCTGCCACACCGGGCGGCACTCCTGCTTCTTCCAGAAATTCGAGGGCGACGCCGAGAACGGCGACTGGCAGACCGTGGAGCCGGTGCTCAAGGACCCGTCCACCATCTACGCGGCCAAGCCATGAGCCAGGGCGACATGCAAGACGAAACCCGGACAAGCAGCGCCGACGTGCTGGCCCGCCTGGCCGCGGTGCTGGAATCGCGCAAGCCCGAGAACGGCGGCGATCCCGACAAATCCTACGTGGCGCGCCTGTTCCACAAGGGCGACGACGCCATCCTGAAGAAGATCGGCGAGGAAGCCACCGAGACCGTGATGGCCGCCAAGGATGCGCGCGCCGCCGGGCTCGGCGCGGAAGCCGTCGGCAAGGTGGTCTACGAGGTGGCCGATCTCTGGTTCCACAGCATGGTGCTGCTGGCCCGCTTCGGCCTGGAACCGGCCGACGTGGTCAACGAGCTGGCCCGCCGCGAGGGCCTGTCCGGCCTCGAGGAAAAGGCGCGGCGCGGGCCCGGCGCCTGACGGTTTGCCGCGGGCGCCGGTGATCCGGCATCCGCGGCGGGCCACAACCAGGAGGAGCATGACGAGATGGGAGAGGTGATCACCGCCGACGGCGACCGGCTCGCCGGCCTGCGCAAGCTCACGCATATCCTGTATGCGCTGTACGCCATTTTCTGGCTGACCGGTGGCGTTACCGCACTGATCGCCATCATCGTCGGCTACGTCAAGCGCGACGACACGCAAGGCACGCTCTACGCCTCGCATTTCGCCTGGCAGATCCGCTCCTTCTGGTGGTCGGTGGGCTGGGCGGTCCTCGGCGGCGTGCTGTTCGCCACCGTGATCCTGATTCCGCTGGCCTTTGCCCTGTGGAGCGTCTTGTCCTTGTGGATGCTGTATCGTATCGTCAAGGGCTGGCTCTACCTGAACGACGGCAAGCCGATGTATCCGGGCCAGGCGTTCTGAAAAGCCGCTCCGGTGCCGGCCGGGAGGGGCGGCCGGGAAGGGCGCCTCGCGGCGGCGGTCCGGCTCAATTTGCGGCGCAATGAAATTTTCATGAATCCACAGCAAAATTGCATCTTCTGCCGGATCGTGGCGGGCGAGCTTGCGTCGAACAAGGTCTACGAAGACGACGACATGCTGGCTTTCCATGATATTCACCCGAAAGCCCCGGTACACTTCCTGCTCATTCCCAAGGCGCACGTCGATTCGCTGGCCGATTGCGGACCCGGCGACGGCGCCGTGCTTGCTAAAATGATGTTGAAGGTGCCTGAGCTGGCGCGTGCGGCAGGCTGTGGGAACGGTTTCCGGACGGTGATCAATACCGGCCCGGATGGCGGACAGGAGGTTTACCACCTCCATCTGCATGTGCTCGGCGGTCCGCGCAACCAGTGGAAGGTGGCGCTGCCCTGAACGCGGTGCCCGGCGCTGGCCGGCCGGCCCCGGCCAGGCCGGCAGCCAACCCATGCAGGACCGCGGGCCGGCTGGCCCACGGTCAGACGCCGTGCCGGCAACCGTCGCCCGGCATGGCATTCAATGACGGAACAACGAGCCGGGGTGGCAAGGTGCCGCCCCCGGCTTCATCAGGAGCAGAAAATGGGTTCGTTTAGCATTTGGCACTGGCTCATCGTGCTGGTGATCGTCATGCTGGTCTTTGGCACCAAGAAGCTGCGCAACATCGGCCAGGACCTGGGCGGCGCGGTCAAGGGCTTCAAGGACGGCATGAAGGACGCCAACGGCGAGGACGCCGCGGCGACCGCGCCGGCCAAGGAGCTGCGCGACAGCACCACGATCGACGTCGAAGCCAAGGAAAAGTCGCGCCAGCAGTAAGCGCGACACGATCCTTGCCGGCTTTCCCGATGTTCCTTCTCCCGCCAGCCATGCCCTGCGTGCCGGCCCCGCCGCGGCAGGCTTGCCCGCGTGGGGCCCCGCGTGCCGCGGTGGCTGGCGGCGGCCCCTTCTTCCCGACGCTCGCATGATCGATCTCGGCATTTCCAAGCTTGCACTGATCGGCGCCGTGGCGCTGGTGGTGATCGGTCCCGAGCGGCTGCCGAAGGTGGCGCGCACGGTCGGCGCGCTGGTTGGCCGCGCGCAACGCTATATCAATGACGTCAAGGCGGAAGTCAGCCGCGAGGTCGAGCTCGACGAACTGCGCAAGATGCGCACGGAGTTCGAGGATGCCGCGCGCGACGTGGAGCGCACCGTCCACAAGGAGGTGCACGAGCACGCGCAGTCCTTCAGCGACGCGCTGTCCGGCAACGATGCCGGCGCCGCGGCGCCGGGGCCGGCCGCCGACAGCGGCCACGTGCCCTCGTGGGACACGGCGCACAAGCTCCACAACGGCCGCAAGAGCTGGCGCGTCAAGCAGGGCGCGCAGCCGCTGTGGTACAAGCGCCAGCACAATGTCCGCGTGTGGGCGCAGTCGGGCGCCGCGCGCGTCAAGCGCCACCGTCCCGCCACCGGTCCCGCACGCTCTTTCTTCGATTGAGCATGACGGGGTTTGCCATCACGCCGGTACCCGGCCGGCTGTCGCTGTCGTGCGCTCCGACCAGCGCACCGTGCCGCCGTCCCGTGTCCGGTTCCGCCACCGATTTCTCCATGCCAGCCCGCCCGGCTGAGCGGTCCACGCCATGAGCGACTCCCGTTCCCAAGATCCCCACGACCCGCAGGACGAAGGCCAGCAGGAAACCTTCATCTCTCACCTGGTGGAGCTGCGCTCGCGTATCGTCAAGGCTGCCTCGGGCGTGATCCTGGTGTTCGTCAGCCTGATCTACTGGGCGCCCAACATCTTCAACCTGTTCGCCCGGCCGCTGATGGAGAACCTGCCCAAGGGCGGCAAGATGATCGTCACCGACGTGACCGGCTCGTTCTTCGTGCCGATGAAGGTCACGCTGCTGGTGGCCTTCCTGATCGCGCTGCCCTGGGTGCTGTACCAGGTCTGGCAGTTCGTCGCGCCCGGTCTCTACCAGCATGAGAAACGGCTGATTGTGCCGCTGGTCAGCAGCAGCTACGTGCTGTTCATCTGCGGCGTGGCCTTCGCCTACTTCCTGGTGTTCCCCACGGTGTTCCATTTCATGGCGCACTACAACGCGCCGCTCGGGGCCGAGATGTCGACCGACATCGACAAATACCTGAGCTTCGCCATGACCATGTTCCTGGCGTTCGGCATCACGTTCGAAGTCCCCGTGGTGGTGATCGTGCTGGTGCGCTTCGGCGTGGTCGAGCTGGACAAGCTCAAGCAGATCCGGCCCTACGTGATCGTCGGCGCCTTCGTGATCGCGGCCGTGGTGACGCCGCCGGACGTGCTGTCGCAACTGCTGCTGGCGGTGCCGCTGGTGGCGCTGTACGAGCTCGGCCTGATCATGGCGCGCTTCACCGCCAAGCCCGTCGCGGCGAACCCCGCGGGCAGCGAAGCGCAGCCGGACTGACCGTTGCGCCGCCGCAGCGCAGCAAAGCTGCGGCGGGATACTTTTGCACCAAGTTGGGGAATATGCCTCTGCGTGCTGTTGCGACATCACAACAAAATCCCCCGCCATCCACGGTTTACGACGAAAAAGCCTTCTGGCGGCTGGGGGGGCTGACCCATAATACGCAGCAGACGTGAGGTAAATGCGTCGCCCAAGCACTTGGGCAAGCCAAGATTTCCCAATCAGTTGACAAGGAAAGTGTCGATATGAAGATGAAACTGTTTGCAGCCGCTGTCGCTGCCCTGGCCGCCGGCGGTGCGTATGCCCAGTCGAGCGTGACCCTGTACGGCGTGGCCGACGCTGGTATTGAATACACCAACCACGCTACCGTGGGTAAGACCGGCAACAACAACGCCTTCCGCCTGACCTCGGGCAACCAGTCCGGTTCGCGTTGGGGCCTGCGTGGCATCGAAGATCTGGGTGGCGGTCTGAAGGGCATCTTCGTCCTGGAAAGCGGCTTCAGCATCGATACCGGCACGTCGGGCCAAGGCAGCCGCCTGTTCGGCCGTCAAGCCTTCGTCGGTCTGCAAAGCCAGTACGGTCAGCTGACCTTGGGTCGTCATCAGACCCCGTTCTACGACTTCGGCCTGATCTATGATCCGATGGCCATTTCGACCCGTTACAGCATCGGTGCACAAGACAACTACATCGGCGCTTCGCGTGCCGACAACAGCGTCAAGTACATCGGCACGTTCTCGGGCCTGACGGTGCAAGCTCTGTACTCGTTCCAACGTGACGGCCAGGAAGTTCCGGGCGTGTTCACGGCTGGCCGCGAGTACGCGTTCATGGCTAGCTACGCTGCTGGTCCGTTCTCGGTTGGTGCTGCATACGACGAATCGAACGGCACCAACGGTACGACCACTCCGACGACCAACGCCCAGATGATCCGTCGTGCTACCGTTGCCGGTACGTACGCGATCGGACCGGCAAAGGTCTACGCCGGCTACCGTTACGCTCACTCGTTCAACGGCGCAACGCTGCCGGGCGCAATCGTTGCCAACACGGCTACGGCTCTGAGCAACAGCGTTTCGAACCTGTACTGGCTCGGCGTTGGTTACCAGCTGACCCCGGCGTTCTCGCTGACGGGCGCGGCTTACTACCAAGACTTCAAGAGCACCAGCGCAGATCCGTGGAACTTCGTTGCTACGGCTGACTACGCTCTGTCGAAGCGCACCGACCTGTACACCTCGCTGTCGTACGTCAAGAACAAGAGCAACTCGGCTCTGGGCGTGAACGGCTTCAACGGTGTTGGCACCGACAGCGCTGTTGTGACCCCGGGTCAGAACCAGTTCGGCGCTACCGTTGGTATCCGCCACAAGTTCTAATTTAACGCGGGCGTAAGCTCGCTTTAGATTGGCTTGATGCAAAACGCCGGCATCCGCAAGGATGCCGGCGTTTTGTCGTTCTGGCAGTCCATGTGCTGCATTTGCCCACATTCGCCGTGGCGTGTACCCACGCCCGCTGTGGCATGCTGGTGGCTTGTGTCGGCTGTCCGGTGTGATGCCAGTCTCCGGCAGACCGGCTGACAATGTCGGCCGCCTGCCATCTGCATTGCACGGTGCGGCTAGCGCCTATCTATCGTGCATCCGGCCCGCTTGCCCACCGCGCCACGAATGGACGCCGTCAGTTGCGGGCGTGGCAGGTCGTCGCGTGACCACATCGGCATGGGCATGCCGGACCATGCGCATGGCGATTCCGCGAGCGCAGCACTGGGTACGCGCCGGCGGCCCTGACGAACCTCGTTCGCGGTGCCGCGACGCACTGCGCGCGGCATCAGGAAGCCGCCATCGGAAACAAAAAACCCCGCCACAAGGGCGGGGTTCATCGGGCAAGGCCCGCATCCGGCGGGGCGGCGCCGGCGCACAAGGTCGTAAGCGTTGGTGTCGCGCGCGGACCTGTTATTCCTCTTCGTCCAGCGGCAGCGCACGGCGTGGCGGCGGCGGGCGCTTGCCGATCATCACCGTCAGCTCCGCCGGCTTGCCACGGCGCACCACCTTCATCTTCGCTTCCGCGCCGGGTTTGAGCTGCGCAATCGCGTTGAGCAGCGCCGTGGTGTCGGAAATGGCCTGCCCGTCGACCGAGACCAGCACGTCGCCCGGCTTCACGCCGGCCTTGTCCGCAGGGCCGCCCTGGACCACGGCGGCGATCAGCGCGCCTTCCTTGGCCTCCAGGCCGAACGACTCGGCGATCTCCGGCGTCATGTCCTGCGGCTCCACGCCGATCCAGCCGCGCGTCACGCTGCCGGTGGAGATGATCGACTCCATCACCTGCTTGGCGGTCGACACCGGAATGGCGAAGCCGATGCCCAGCGAGCCGCCCGAGCGCGAATAGATGGCCGTGTTGATGCCCAGCAGGTTGCCCTGCGCATCGACCAGCGCGCCGCCCGAATTGCCCGGGTTGATGGCCGCGTCGGTCTGGATGAAGTTCTCGAAGGTGTTGATGCCCAGGTGGCTGCGGCCGAGCGCCGACACGATGCCCATCGTCACGGTCTGGCCGACGCCGAACGGGTTGCCGATCGCCAGCACCACGTCGCCCACCTTGACGTTCTCGATGCGGCCCAGCGTGATCGCGGGCAGGTCCTTCAGCGTGATCTTGAGGACGGCGAGGTCGGTCTCCGGGTCCGAGCCCACCACCTTGGCGTTCGCCTTGCGCCCGTCGGTCAGCGCGACCTCGATCTCGTCGGCGCCGTCCACCACGTGGTGGTTGGTTAGAATGTAACCTTCCGCGCTGACAATCACGCCCGAGCCCAGGCTGGACACCGGTTCCTGGCGCTCCGGCAGGCGGTCGCCGAAGAAGAAGCGGAACCACGGATCTTCCGCCTGCGGGTTGTTGGGCGTGCGCTTGGGGCCGTTCTTGCTGGTGAAGATGTTCACCACTGCCGGCATCGCCTGCTGGGCCGCGTCACTGTAGGAGCCCTGCGCCGAAGAGCCCGCCACGCTGGGGACGACTTCCTTCAGCGCGACGATGGGCGATCCGGACTGCACGGCCACCCGGCCGCGCTGCAGCCATTCCGGTTTGAGCGTGGCCACGACGAACCACACTGCCAGCACGACGGTGACAGCCTGGGCAAAGAACAGCCAGAAACGGCGCAACATATTTGAGTTTGGGCAAAAAATGAAAACAAAAGATCTTGAATTGTACTTGAACGACCTGCTCCAGGTGCCTCGATACAAAGACTATTGCCCGAACGGATGGCAAGTGCAAGGCCGTCCGGAGGTCGAAAATATCGTCACCGGGGTGACGGCGAGCCTCGCCCTGGTCGATGCCGCCATCGAGGCGGGCGCCGATGCCATTTTGGTTCACCACGGATATTTCTGGAAAAACGAAGACGCGCGGGTAATCGGACAAAAACACGCCCGCCTGAAACGCCTGCTTGGCGCGGATGTGAACCTGCTGGCTTATCACCTGCCGCTCGATAATCACCCGGAATTCGGCAATAACGCCCAGCTGGGGCAGCAATTGGGATTTACACCCACCGGCCGATTTGGCGACGACCAGCTCGGCTGGACCGGCACCCTGCCGCAGCCCATGCCGCTCGCGGCGCTGGCCGCGCACGTCGGCGGCGTGCTCGCGCGCGAGCCGCTGGCCATCGGCGACCCGGCACAGATGATCCGCACCGTGGGCTGGTGCACCGGCGGTGCCCAGGGCTACTTCGACGGCGCCGTGGCCGCCGGCGTGGACTGCTACCTGAGCGGCGAGATTTCCGAGCAGACCACGCACCTCGCGCGCGAGAGCGGCGTCGCCTACCTCGCCGCCGGACACCACGCCACCGAGCGCTATGGCATCCGCTCGCTCGGCGAGCATCTCGCGCAGCAGTTCGGCCTGCGCCACACCTTCATCGACATTCCGAATCCGGTCTGACCGCGCCGGGAGCCGCCCTGGGAGCCGCCACGGGCGCGGCTTATTGTCGCAGCGGGCCCTCGCGGCAGGCCTTGCGCGCGTGGTTAATCAGGCCTGGCGCGCCTTCAGGCTGTCGCGGATTTCGCGCAGCAGCACCACGTCTTCGGGTGTCGGCGCAGGCACTTCCGCGGCCGCCGGCTCCTCGGCGCGCAGCTTGTTGATGGCCCGCACCATCATGAAAATGATGAAGGCGAGGATCAGGAAGTTGACCAGGATGGTCAGGAAATTGCCGTAGGCAAACACCGGCACGCCGGCCTTCTTCAAGGCATCCAGCGTGCGCGGCACGCCTTCGGGCGGCTCCGCCAGCAGCACGAACATGTTGGAGAAATCGAGCTTGCCGATGATGCGGCCCACCACCGGCATGATCAGGTCGTTGACCACCGAATCGACAATCTTGCCGAACGCCGCGCCGATAATGACACCCACGGCGAGGTCGACCACATTGCCTCGCATTGCAAAGGTCTTGAACTCTGACATCATCCCCATGCTATTTCTCCCACTGTTGCTTGTGTTGAACGGTTGTTAGGATAAAAGCCTGCCGCATCACTGCCTGTAACGCAAGCCTGCAGGCCACATCGGTGTTTTCTGTCCGATTATCGCGCGAACGTGAGCAAATCTGCGCCTTTCAATGCCACATGTGCGTAAGGTACAATTTTAGGTTGACGCAAAATCTAATTTGACATCCCCTGGGGTTTGGAATGAGTGACCAGCAAAACGTGAAGAACGTGGATAAGGGTCGCCGCAATTGGTTGATTGCGACGTCAGTCGCTGGCGGCATCGGAGGCGTGGCGGTCGCAGTGCCGTTCGTCAGCACGTTCGCGCCGTCAGAGAAAGCCAAGGCAGCCGGAGCACCAGTCGAGGCCGACATCAGCGCCCTGAAACCGGGCGAGATGATGACGGTCGAGTGGCGTGGCAAGCCCGTCTGGATCCTGAAGCGCACCGAGGAAATGCTCGCGTCGCTCAAGAAGACCGATTCCGAAGTCGCCGACCCCAACTCGGACGTGCCCTTCACCATGAAGACGCCCGAGTACTGCAAGAACGAAACGCGCTCGCGCGCCGATCACAAGGATCTCCTGGTCGTGGTCGGCATCTGCTCCCACCTGGGCTGCTCGCCCTCCGGCCCGTTCGGCGCCGGCGCCAATCCCCAGCTCGGTTCCGACCCCGGATTCCTCTGCCCCTGCCACGGTTCGACCTTCGACCTGGCAGGCCGCGTATTCAAGAACAAGCCCGCCCCGCAAAACCTCGACGTACCCCCCTACCAGTTCCTGTCCGACACGAGGATCGTGATCGGCAAGGATGAAAAAGGAGACGCTTGATCATGGCGGCAGAAAAACAAGTCAAGACGACCGGCCTGCTCGGCTGGATCGACGCCCGTTTCCCCGCGACCCAGCTCTGGGAAGACCACCTCTCCAAGTACTACGCGCCGAAGAACTTCAACTTCTGGTACTTCTTCGGTTCGCTGGCGCTGCTGGTGCTGGTCATCCAGATCGTCACCGGCATCTTCCTGGTGATGAACTACAAGCCCGACGGCACGCTCAACCCCGCCGGCGTGCCCGTGGCCTACGCCAGCGTCGAGTACATCATGCGCGAAGTGCCCTGGGGCTGGCTGGTGCGCTACATGCATTCCACCGGCGCCTCGGCCTTCTTCGTGGTGGTGTACCTGCACATGTTCCGCGGCCTGCTGTACGGCTCGTACCGCAAGCCGCGCGAGCTGGTCTGGATCTTCGGCTGCCTGATCTTCCTGTGCCTGATGGCCGAAGCCTTCATGGGCTACCTGCTGCCGTGGGGCCAGATGTCGTACTGGGGCGCCCAGGTGATCGTGAACCTGTTCTCGGCGATTCCCGTGATTGGCCAGGACCTGTCGCTGTTCATCCGCGGTGACTACGTCGTCAGCGACGCCACCCTGAACCGCTTCTTCTCGTTCCACGTCATCGCCGTGCCGCTGGTGCTGCTGGGCCTGGTCGTCGCGCACATCATCGCGCTGCACGAAGTGGGCTCCAACAACCCGGACGGCGTCGAGATCAAGGCCAAGAAGGACGAGAACGGCATCCCGCTGGACGGCATCCCGTTCCACCCGTACTACTCGGTGCACGACCTGCTGGGCGTGGGCGGCTTCCTGATGATCTTCTCCGCGGTGATCTTCTTCTTCCCGGAGATGGGCGGCTACTTCCTGGAGTCCAACAACTTCATCCCGGCCGATCCGCTCAAGACCCCGCCGCACATCGCGCCGGTGTGGTACTTCACGCCGTTCTACTCGATGCTGCGCGCCACCACCTCGAACTTCCTGCCGATCCTGTGGGTGTTCTTCGCAGTGCTGCTCGGCCTGGTGTTCCTGCGCAGCAAGGACGCCCGCATCAAGATCGGCGCGCTCGCCATCGCTCTGATCCTGGCGGTGGGCTTCTACTTCATCGACGCCAAGTTCTGGGGCGTGCTGGTGATGGGCGGCTCGGTGGTGATCCTGTTCTTCATGCCGTGGCTGGACCAGTCGCCGGTGAAGTCCATCCGCTACCGCCCGGCCTTCCACAAGAGCATCCTGGTGGTCTTCGTGGTCGTGTTCGTCGTGCTCGGCTACCTGGGCGTGCAGCCCCCGTCGCCGGTGGGTGAAAAGGTGTCGCAGCTTGGCACCCTGCTGTACTTCGCCTTCTTCCTGACCATGCCGCTGTGGAGCCGTGTCGGCCAGTTCAAGCCGGTGCCGGAACGCGTGACGTTCCACCCGCACTGAGCCCGGACGAACCCCGACAAGAGCACAAGGACACACGATGAAAAAGCTGCTTTCGATTCTCGCGCTGGCCGGCGCCTTCTTTGCCGCCGCGCCCGCCACGGCCAGCGAAGGGGGCTACCCCCTCGAGCCGGCTCCCGTGCAGACCAGCGACCTCTCCTCGCTGCAGCGCGGCGCCAAGCTGTTCGTGAACTACTGCCTGAACTGCCACGGCGCGTCGATGATGCGCTACAACCGGCTCAAGGACATCGGCCTGACCGACGACCAGATCCGCCAGAACCTGCTGTTCAGCGGCGACAAGGTCGGCGACATGATGACCATCGCCATGCAGCCCAAGGACGCCAAGGCCTTCTTCGGCGTCACCCCGCCGGACCTGTCGGTGATCGCGCGCGCGCGCGGCGACGACTGGCTCTACACCTACCTGCGCACCTTCTACCGCGACGACGAGCGCGCCACGGGCTGGAACAACCTCGTGTTCCCCAGCGTCGGCATGCCGCACGTGCTGTGGGAACTGCAAGGCCAGCGCGCCGCCAAGTTCGTCGAGTCCGAGGAGCATGGCGAGAAGGTCCACAAGTTCGCCGGCTTCGAGCAGCTCACCCCCGGCAAGTTGAGCCCGCTCGAATACGACCAGGCCGTCAGCGACCTCGTCGGCTACCTCGACTGGATGGCCGAACCCGCCCAGAACCAGCGCAAGCGCCTCGGCGTCTGGGTGCTGCTGTTCCTCGGCATGTTCACCATCTTCGCGTGGCGCCTGAACGCCGCGTTCTGGAAGGACATCAAGTAACGCGCGGCAAGGCTTGCGAGGCGAAAGCCTCGCGGGGCAGGGGGCCGGAGCGGACGTTGCGAAAGCGGCGCCGCCCCGGCCCTTTTCGTTTGGCGGCCTCGCCAGCCCGCCGGTAGCTCAAGTGCCTGGCACACCGCTCCATACTGCCAAGATCAGGCATAAATGTGCTTTAAGCGCATCTAATTTGCTTTCTGCATCGCGCTTCTGCCAAAATACCGATCCAGTCAATCGACCCCGCATCAAAGGAATCCAACCATGATGGTGTTGTATTCGGGCACCACCTGCCCGTTCTCCCAGCGTTGCCGCCTCGTCCTGTTCGAAAAGGGCATGGATTTCGAGATCCGAGACGTCGACCTGTTCAACAAGCCGGAAGACATTTCGGTGATGAACCCCTACGGCCAGGTGCCCATCCTGGTCGAGCGCGACCTGATCCTGTACGAGTCGAACATCATCAACGAGTACATCGACGAGCGCTTCCCGCACCCGCAACTGATGCCGGCCGACCCGGTGCAGCGCGCCCGCGCCCGCCTGTTCCTGTTCAACTTCGAAAAGGAACTCTTCACGCACGTCTACGCCCTCGAAAACGAAAAGGGCAAGGCCGCCGAGAAGAGCCACGAGCGCGCCCGCGCCGCCATCCGCGACCGCCTGACCCAGCTCGCGCCGATCTTCGTCAAGAACAAGTACATGCTCGGCGAAGAGTTCTCCATGCTCGACGTCGCCATCGCCCCGCTGCTCTGGCGCCTGGACCACTACGGCATCGAACTCTCCAAGAACGCCGCGCCGCTGCTCAAGTACGCCGAACGCATCTTCAGCCGCCCGGCCTACATCGAAGCGCTCACCCCGTCGGAAAAGGTGATGCGCCGCTAAACCGGCCCCCCGGCCCGAAGCCCCCCGCTTCGGGCCACCCGGAACGCGCCCCGCGCCACTGGAAGCACAATGCCTGAAACCTCCACCAAGCCCTACCTGATCCGCGCCATCTACGAATGGTGCACGGACAACGGCTTCACGCCATACATCGCCGTCTTCGTCGACGCCAACACCAGCGTGCCGCGCGAGTTCGTCAAGAACAACGAAATCGTGCTCAACGTCAGCTTCGACGCCACCAGCGGGCTGGACATGGGCAACGAGTGGATCGGCTTCAGCGCCCGCTTCGGCGGCGTCTCGCGCAAGATCGACGTGCCCGTGGAAAACGTGCTCGCCATCTACGCCCGCGAAAACGGCCAGGGCATGGCCTTCCCGGTGGAGCGCAGCGTGCCCGAAACCCAGGCCGCCACCGAACGCGAGAACAACCCCCCGCCCAAGCTCTCCTCCGTGGAAAGCGAAGCCCCCCAGGCCACGGCCGACGCCACCACCGACAACGGCGACGACGAACCCACGCCACCGCCGCCGGTCTCGCGCATCGGCGCCAAGAAGCCCTCCCTGAAGGTGGTGAAGTAAGTACCGCCCACGCCGCGCCCGGCCATCGTCATTTCACGCCGCATGCAGTAGAATCGCGGTCTGCACCAAACATGCCGGCTTAGCTCATCAGGTAGAGCAGTTGATTTGTAATCATCAGGTGGCGGGTTCGAGTCCTGCAGCCGGCACCAGAATTTGAGAACGGCCCCCAGAAGAAAATGGGGGCCGTTTTCGTTTTGAGGTCCGCGCTTACTGTGGGTGCATGCGGTCGTCGGGCATGGTGTGCATATTGACGAATTGCCTCAGAACATTTCCTGGACGCTGTTCACCGCACGATCCAACTTGTCCTTGAGCGCGGCAAGCAGGCAGTGCAATCCATCGTCCTCGACGGAGGCGTCGCCGCGCTGTTGAAGCACGGCCAGCATCGTGCCAAGGCCAGCGCTCACCCCAAGCAGCTCCGCACATCCGTCTACGGTTGTTTCACGAATGCGCTCGCCAACACCGTGAAGTTCGCCTGCCAGGCGCCTTACATGCTTGCGGTTCATCCTCGTTCCATCGGCCGCCAAGTGAGCTAACTCCGCAACCAGATCCTGATGTTTGCGTGCCGCGAGGAGACGCCCATGAGTCGTGGCCTTATCCATGCGCCACCTCCAGATGGGAAAGCCCTGGCGCTACGACCCCAATGCGATGTAGTTGATGCGCGACCTGACCAGCATCGCGTCGAAGACCAATGGCAATAGCAAAAGCCATGACAACCTCCTTGGGTAGGTTGAAGGCTCGCCGCTCATTCTCACGTGAGGGGTGGCGGGCCCGACAGCGGGGGTGAGAACCGGTACCCAAGGATCCCGGCCAGCCCGGAGGCTGCCCCGCCCGGCCCGCCGTTGAACTAGTGGCGTGCGCGTGCGCGCGAACAAAAGCCGCGTGGCGCGGCTGTTCGCCCTTGGGATCTCTCGGGTTCTCACGCCCGATCACCGTTGTTTCGGTGATGGCCCATTCTTGGTGACCGTCCGCTCCATGTCAACCCAACCGACGACCACGGATACCATATTTAACACCTTGTGTAATATCTATCAAATCCAGCCGTAAAGTCCTATCCGGCCAGCAACACAAACGAAAGAAAGGCGGGTGAAAAATGGGCCGTCGCAAGAGGCAGCCGAAGCTTTCCGACATCCTGCTGGAGTCGCCATGGTGGGTTTCCGTCGCCCTGGGCTTTTGCGCCTACATTGCATTCCACGCGATCGTTCCTGCATTGCTGGGAGCCAATCGCTATCTCGCCGGCCTCACCATGGCCAGCCGCGAGTTCGCCTGGGTGCCAGCCATCGCGTTCTGCTTTCTGGGTCTGCTGTCTTTCATCAAGGCTCGCTTTGGTGGGCAACCGGTAGCCGAAACTGCGCGTGCGCCACGCCACCGCCCGGTTGCTTCCGCTAAGGCCGGGCCAGCAGCGTCACCCACTATCAAGGAGGCGCCCGATGGTGCTGCGCCCTGGGGGGCCGCATCCGCTCCCCAGCCGCGCCCACAAAGCTGGTCCCTCGAAGCCCTCGCCCTGCTCGAATGGAAACGCTTCGAGCTGCTCTGTGTTGCCTACTACGAGCAACTTGGCTTTACGGTTGAGACCGTGCCGCATGGCGCGGATGGCGGGATCGATGCCACGCTGTACAGGCAGGGCATGGCGCAGCCGATGGCGCTCGTGCAATGCAAGGCGTGGCGGTCGCCGGTGAAGGTGGAGCCGGTGCGCGCGCTCGGTGGCGTCATGCATCAGCACAAGATCCGGCGTGGGGTGTTCTGGTCGTTGAGCGGATATTCGGGCGAGGCGAAGAAGTACGCTGCGGCAGCGGATATCCAATTGCTCGACGGCGCGGGCATCGTCGAGCGCATCCGGAAACTGGAGCCGTCGCAGCAAACCGCGTTACTGGCCAAGGCGTTCGAAGGTGACTACAGAACGCCCACTTGCGCGGCATGCGGGGTGAAGCTCGTCAAGCGTACTGGCCGACGCGGCTCGTTCTGGGGATGCAGTAACTATCCTGCGGGGTGCACAGTGACAATGGAGCTTTCCGCGTAAGACCTCGGTCTTTGCTCTGGAATTCTTCCCCTCTTTTCAGTGGCATAGGGCAAACGACACTGCATGCCAGAGGCATCGCCGGGCAGCGTCTGTCGGTCGGGCGCTATCGCATCGAAGTGACGCTGCCGCCCCGCCGACGCAAGCCCATTCCGCAATCCCGCGAATCTTCATGCTGCAGTGCAGCCAAAACGCGCAACCTGACGGTAAGCTCTTGTCTTTAGTCGGGAGAAATTCCACGGGGAGGGCAAATGCGGCGCGTCGTATTCAACCAGAAGGGTGGTGTCGGGAAGTCGACCATTGTGTGCAACCTGGCGGCGATCAGCGCCAGCGAGGGCTTGCGTACCCTGGTCATCGACCTGGATGTGCAGGGAAATTCCACGCAGTATCTGCTGGGTGAGCGGGCCGGCGAGGCTACCCCGACGGTGGCGGATTTCTTCGAGACCGCGCTGACCTACAGCTTCAAGCCGGTCGAGTTCTCCTCGTTCGTGCACGCGACGCCGTTCGAGAATCTGGACGTGATGCCGGCACACCCCGATCTCGATGCGCTGCACGGCAAGCTCGAGTCGCGCTACAAGATCTACAAGTTGCGCGACGCGTTGAACGAGCTGGATACCTACGATGCCATCTATATCGATACGCCGCCGGCGCTGAACTTCTATACGCGCTCGGCCTTGATCGCCGTCGAGCGCTGCCTGATTCCATTCGACTGCGACGACTTTTCCCGTCGCGCCCTGTATGCGCTGCTGGACAATGTGAAGGAGATCCAGCAGGACCACAATGCGGAGCTGGAGGTCGAGGGCATCGTGATCAATCAGTTTCAGCCTCGCGCCAGCCTGCCTCAGCAACTGGTCGATGAACTGGTGAGCGAAGGGTTGCCGGTGCTTGGCTCGCGGCTGTCCTCGTCCGTGAAGATCCGCGAATCCCATCAGCACGCCAGGCCGATGATCTATCTGGACCCGCGGCACAAGCTTGCCCAGGAATACGTGGCATTGCACCGCGAACTGGTCGGGTCTGTTGAGGATTGATGGCCGTCAGATGGCAGGGATCGAGTCCTGCAATTGCGCTGCAATGTGACAACGGCCCCAAGCGATTGGGGCCGTTTTTTGCATTTGCGGGGGGCGGTCTTGTACCGAACGCCTCTCAGACATCTTCTGCAAACTATCCGCGATGCCGCGTGAAAATGACACTCGCCGCGTAACGCTTCAGTCTTGTCTCTGGACGCTGCACGAGAGCGTTCTGGACTGCGCGGCGCTGTCGGCGGTTTTCCTGCCATCATAGTCGGCGCGAGACGCATAGCCCCTGGCGAGCCAGTAGTCCGGATAGGCGGGATCAAACGCGAGTTGAACAATCTCGTACCGGCACGACCGGCTCTTGTGCTGGAGCACGAAAGCGATGCTGGGCGCGGATGCGTCCATGTCTTTGTCGATCACGGTGTAGGGCGTCTTCGCGCAGACGCTGTAGGGCGTGTTCCATTCAAGGGTTTTGGTTTTGACATATAGCTTGCCCCAGCATCCGCGGCCCTGACCGTGGAATACGCCGGTAAAGGGCGCCGCCGGCGTTGCTGTTGCGGCAATTGCCATTCCCTGCGCGAGGGCTATTGCCAGGAGATGGCTGGCCAGCATCGGTTTACATGTCGGGTGCATCTCGCGGTGGGAAGGCGGGTGAGACAGGGAGTATTTCAGGCCCTTTGCCTGCGGTAAATGGGACGCGTCTTGATTCGGCCGACGTCCTGCGCTCAAATCGCGCTGTCTTATCCCCGTCACCTACCCCACCTAACTTATTGCTCGCCAATTCATTCAAGCTCTGCACGAAAACAGCCGACAATCTTCCAGAGCTCAGGCATAAACCATCCCTCCCACCGCCATCCCAAAAAGGAACCCCTCCGTGACGAAAAAACTCGCAAGCCTGGCATGGTTGCTCCCGCTCGCTTTCCTCGCGGCCTGTGGCGGGGATGGCGGCACGGGGGATTCGGGTGCCGCGGTCCAGTCCGTGTCGTCGGCCAACGCGATTGCCGATACCGCTTCGCTGTCGACGCAGGCGCTGGCTACCACCCACTGGATGCCGGCCGCCGCCGATACCTGGCAGTTGCAGTTGACCGGCACGATCAATACGAGCTACCCGGCACAGGTCTACGACATCGACCTCTTCGACACGCCGCAGGCCACCATCAACGCATTGAAGGCGCAGGGCAAGCGCGTGGTCTGCTATTTCTCGGCGGGCAGCTCAGAGAACTGGCGGCCGGACTTCAAGCAGTTCGTGGCGGCGGACATGGGCAAGGCGTTGTCGGGCTGGGCCGGCGAGAAGTGGCTCGATACGCGGTCGGCCAATGTGCGCAGGATCATGCAGGCGCGCATGGACCTGGCGCGCTCGAAGGGTTGCGATGGCGTGGACCCGGACAACGTGGATGGATATACCAACAAGCCGGGCTTTCCGCTGACGGCGGCGACGCAGCTGGACTACAACCGTTTCCTGGCCACGGAGGCGCACGCGCGCGGGCTGGCCGTGGGCCTGAAGAACGATGTGGATCAGGTGGCGTCGCTGGCCACCGATTTCGATTTCGCCGTGAACGAGCAGTGCTTCCAGTACAAGGAGTGCGCGAGCTATACGCCGTTGACCGCGCAGGGCAAGGCGGTGTTCAACGTGGAGTACGCGACGAAGTACAGGGATGCGGCGACGCGCGCCACGCTGTGCGCCTCGGCCAAGGCGGCGCATCTGCGCACGCTGGTGCTGCCGCTGGACCTGAACGACGCGTTCCGCTACGCCTGCGATTGAGCGGCTGCCGGGCGGCAGCGCCGCCAATCCTCAGGCCGGCGTGAGATAGCCGCCCGCCGCGGCGGCGCCGATGACTTCGCCCAGCGCTGCGATGAACGCCGTGGCGGCGGCGCTGTCGGGCCGGCCGCGGCGCCGGTGCAGCGCGGCCGTGCGGGTGAAGCCGGGGTGCGCCACCGGCGCGTGCGCGAGCCCGGCCAGCCCGGCGTTGCGGCGCGTGCCGGCGATATGCAGCGCCAGCGGGCTGGCGATGGTGAACAGGCGCCCGCCCGGCACGGCGCGCAGCAGCGCTTCCACGCTCGGGCCTTCCAGCCGTGGCCGCAGGCTGTAGCCGCCGGCCTGCGCGGCCGCGTCGATCTGGCGGCGCATGGCGAAGCGCTCGGGCAGCAGCGCCAGCGGCAGCGTGGCGAGCTGCGCCAGCGTGATGCCGCCGGGCGCCTCGGGCAGCTTGCCGGCCGCGGCGATCAGGGCCAGCGTCTCGGAGAACAGCTGCACCAGCGCGATGCGCTTGGGCGCCTCGCGCGCGAAGGCCAGGCCCAGGTCGATCTGGCCGTCGAGCAGGGCGCGGTCGACCTCGCTGGCGGCGAACTCGAAGACCTGCACGTCGAGCGCGGGATGCGCGTCGAGCAGCGCCTGCGCGGCCGGCATCACCAGCGCCGAGAGATAGGTGTGGATGGCACCCACGCGCAGCGTGCCCTCGACCGCGCCGCGCGGCGAGGCGGCCGCGGCAATCACCTGTTCCAGCTGGTCCAGCACTGGCTCCAGCGACAGCACCAGTTGCCGGCCCGCGTCGGTGAGTTCGAGCCGGCGGCCCACGCGCCCGAACAGCGGCACGCCCAGGCTGTGCGCGAACGCGCGCAGATGCTGCGACAGCGCCGGCTGCGTCAGCCCCAGCGAGTCGGCCGCCGCGGTAACGCTGCCGTGGCGGGCCACCGCCATGAAGCTGCGTACCAGGCGCAGGTCCAGCGCGGTGGGCGTGGCGGTCGGTCGCATAAGTTGTCGTGATGAATGGAAAATCGATTCATCATTTTACAGAGCATGCCGCGGCTGGTGGAATGACGGCAAACATGGAAAACAGAGAGGAGACCGCCATGCTTGCCCGCTTTCCCGTTCGCTTCCGCCTGCCCGCGCTGGCCGCCATCGCGCTGGCCGCGCTGTCGTTCACGTCCGCCGCGCGCGCCGACTGGCCCGAGCGCCCGATCAAGCTGGTGGTGCCCTACGCGCCCGGCGCCACCACGGATTCGCTGGCCCGCCTGGTCGGCAAGGAGCTGCAACTGCGCCTGAAGCAATCGGTGGTGGTGGAGAACCGCCCGGGCGCCGGCGGCACCATCGGCAGTGACTACGTGAGCAAGGCGCCGGCTGACGGCTACACGCTGCTGCTCGGCGCGGTCGGGCCGATCTCGGTGGGCAAGGCGCTGTATCCGACGCTGCCCTATGACCCGGCCAGGGACCTCGCCGGCGTGGGCCTGATCGGCACGGTGCCGTTCATCCTTGTGGCCGGCACGCGCGCGCAGCGCTTCGACTCGGTGCCGGCGCTGGTGCGCGCGGCCAATGCCGCGCCCGACACCATCGCCTACGGCTCGGCCGGCAACGGCACGCCGCAGCACATCATCGGCGCGATGTTCTCGCAGGCCACCGGCGCGAAGCTGCTGCACTCGCCGTACAAGGGTTCGGGCCCGGCCATCAACGACCTGCTCGGCGGCCAGATCGCGCTGATGTTCGACAGCCCGGTTCTGCTGCTGCCGCACATCAAGGCCGGCACCGTGGTGCCGCTGGCGCAGACCGGCGCGCAGCGCTCGGCGCTGCTGCCCGGCGTGCCGACCATGCGCGAGCAGGGCGTGCGCGGTTTCGACGCGGCGCCGTGGTACGGCATCATGGCGCCGGCCAGGGTGCCCGCCGACATCCTCGCGCGGCTGAACCGCGAGCTGAACGCCGTGCTGGCCGACAAGCCGGTGCAGGAGCACCTGCTCGCGCTCGGCGTGGAGGCCCGCCCGCTCGACGCGGCCGGTTTCCGCCAGTTCCTGGCGCAGGCCCAGGCGAGCTGGACGCGCACCGTCACCGCCGCCGCGGTCAAGGCGGACTGACCATGCCGCACCTGATCGTGGAGACCACGCGGCAACTGGCCGGCCGCATCGATTTCCCCGGCGTCTTTGCCGGCCTGCACCGCGAGATGGCGGCGCTGGGCTACGCGCGCCTGGAGGACTTCAAGAGTCGCGTGCTGGTGGCGGAGGCCGCGCTGGTCGGCGGCGATGCCGCCACCGGCTTCCTGGTGGCGCATCTCGTGATGACCAACGCGCGCCCCGAGGCGATGCAGGCCGCGATGGCCGACCTGATACTGGCGCGTCTGGCGGCTTGCGTGGAGAAGGCCGCGCCCGCGGGCGAGGTGCAGGTGTGCGTGCTGCACCGGCAGGCGGCGCCGGGCAGCTACCGCAAGACCGTGGTCGCGGGCAGCCGCTAGCCCCGCGCGGCGTCGAGCTCGCGCCACGCCAGGTACAGCCGCGTGTCGAACTCGAGCTGGTGGTAGGCCGGCTCCATGTGTTCGCAGAGCCGGTAGAACGCCTTGTTGTGATCGCTTTCCTTCAGGTGCGCGAGCTCGTGCACGACGATCATGCGCAGGAACTCCGGCGGCGCTTCCTTGAACACCGAGGCCACGCGGATTTCCTTCTTGGCCTTGAGCTTGCCGCCCTGCACGCGCGAGATCGCGGTGTGCAGGCCGAGCGCGCGGTGCACGGTGTCGATCTTGGCGTCGAAGGCCACCTTGTGCAGCGGCGGCGCGCTGCGCAGGAATGCCTGTTTCAGTTCGCCGGCGTATTCATACAGGGCACGATCGGTCTGCACGGCGTGCCGCGCGGGGTACTTCCTGGCCAGATGCTCGCCGAGCCGGTTGGCGGCGACCAGTTGGCGCACCTGCTCGAGCACGTCGGGCGGATAGCCGCCGAGAAAGCGCAGCGGGTCCTTGGCGCCGGGGCGCCAGGTGTTGCCGGCGAAAGTGCCGGCGAAAGCGGGGCTGCTGGCCTGGCTCACCGCGGCTCAGTGATGGTGATGATGATGATGGTGAGCGATCTCGCCGGTGCTGACGAAGGTCTGCACGGCATCCTGCTCGCCGGTGGCGTGGCGCATCAATTCGCCGCACTTGCACCAGCCCTGGTAAGGCTGGATGTGCGCGCACGCCGAAGCCTTCTGCAGAAACAGCGTGACGGGCTTGGTGCACTTGTGGCACTTGAAAGTGAGGGTGCGGGCGGGTTTGCTCATGCTGCGGCTGGATTCCTGGCTTGTGGCGGATGGCGGCGCGGGGGCAAAAACGGCCCGCGCCGGCAAAGGCAAGATGATACATGGCGTGCCGGCCGCCGTTTGCAAGGGCGCGGCCGCCAGCCGCATGCAGGCATGCATCCTAGGGGCGCGGGCGGGCAGGGCGTTTTGCTACACTGCCGCCATTCCCATACACACTTCCCGGACTCGCATGGCACAGTACGTTTTCACGATGAACCGCGTGGGCAAGATCGTTCCGCCCAAGCGCCACATCCTCAAGGACATCTCGCTGTCCTTCTTCCCGGGCGCCAAGATCGGCGTGCTGGGCCTGAACGGCTCCGGCAAGTCGACGCTGCTCAAGATCATGGCCGGCATCGACAAAGAAATCGAGGGCGAAGCCACGCCCATGCCGAACCTGAACATCGGCTACCTGCCGCAGGAGCCGCAGCTCGATCCCGAGCAGACCGTGCGCGAATCGGTGGAGGCGGCGCTGGGCGGCGTGTTCGAGGCGCGCAAGAAGCTCGACGAGATCTACGCCGCGTATGCCGAGCCCGATGCCGACTTCGACGCGCTGGCCGCCGAGCAGGCCAAGTACGAAGCGATCCTCGCCGCCAGCGACGGCAACAACGCCGAGCTGCAACTGGAGATCGCCGCCGACGCGCTGCGCCTGCCGGCGTGGGACGCCAAGGTCGGCAACCTGTCCGGCGGCGAGAAGCGCCGCGTGGCGCTGTGCCGCCTGCTGCTGTCGCGCCCCGACATGCTGCTGCTCGACGAACCGACCAACCACCTCGACGCCGAATCGGTGGACTGGCTCGAACAGTTCCTCACGCGTTTCCCGGGCACCGTGGTGGCCGTGACCCACGACCGCTACTTCCTCGACAACGCCGCCGAATGGATCCTGGAGCTGGACCGCGGCCACGGCATTCCGTGGAAGGGCAACTACAGCTCCTGGCTGGACCAGAAGGAAGCGCGCCTGAAGCAGGAAGAGTCGACCGAGTCGGCGCGCCAGAAGGCGCTGAACAAGGAACTGGAGTGGGTGCGCCAGAACCCCAAGGGCCGCCAGGCCAAGTCCAAGGCGCGCCTGGCCCGCTTCGACGAGCTGAACAGCCAGGAATACCAGAAGCGCAACGAAACCCAGGAAATCTTCATCCCGGTGGGTGAGCGCCTGGGCAACGAGGTCATCGAGTTTGACGGCGTGAGCAAGGGCTACGGCGACCGCCTGCTGATCGACAACCTCAGCTTCAAGGTGCCGCCCGGCGCCATCGTCGGCATCATCGGTCCGAACGGCGCCGGCAAGTCGACCTTCTTCCGCATGCTGACCGGCAAGGAAACGCCGGACAGCGGCGAGATCAAGGTCGGCCCGACCGTCAAGCTGGCCTACGTGGACCAGAGCCGCGACGCGCTCGACGCCGGCAAGACCGTGTTCGAGGAAATCTCCGGCGGCGCCGACATGCTGACCGTGGGCCGCTACGAAACGCCGTCGCGCGCCTACATCGGCCGCTTCAACTTCAAGGGCTCGGACCAGCAGAAGCACGTGGGCACGCTCTCGGGCGGCGAACGCGGCCGCCTGCACCTGGCCAAGACGCTGATCGCCGGCGGCAACGTGCTGCTGCTGGATGAGCCGTCCAACGACCTCGACGTGGAAACGCTGCGCGCGCTCGAAGACGCGCTGCTGGAATTCGCCGGCTGCGTGATGGTGATCTCCCACGACCGCTGGTTCCTGGACCGCATCGCCACCCACATCCTGGCCTTCGAAGGCGAGTCGCACGTGGAGTTCTTCCCGGGCAACTACCAGGAATACGAGGCGGACAAGAAGCGCCGCCTGGGCGAGGAAGGCGCCAAGCCCAAGCGCATCCGCTACAAGCCGATCGCGCGCTGAAGCCGGCGTTGCCGGCAGCAAAAGGCCTCGCATTGCGCGAGGCCTTTATTTTGTCCGGGCCGCCTACTTCCTCACCAGCCGCAGCCGCGTGATCTCCGACGGCGCGCCGAAGCGCTTCGGCGGTCCCCAGTAGCCGGTGCCGCGGCTCACGTAGACCCACATCGCCTCATGGCGCTTGAGCCCGGCGACATACGGCTGCTGCATCGGCACGAACAGGGTCCACGGCCAGAACTGGCCGCCGTGCGTGTGCCCGGACAGTTGCAGGTCGAAGCCGGCGGCGGAGGCAGCCGGCGCGGTGCGCGGCTGGTGCGCCAGCAGCACGCGCGCCGCGGCCACCGGCGGGGCGCCTTCGAGCGCGCGCGCGGGGTCGCTGCGGTGGCTTTCGTCGAAGCGGTGCGCGGTGTAGTCGGTCACGCCGGCCAGCACCAGCGCGTCCTCGTCCTGCCCGATCACCACGTGCTCGTTCATCAGCACGCGCAGGCCCAGCCTGCGCAGCTCGGCGATCCACGGATCGGCGCCGGCGTAATACTCGTGGTTGCCGGTGACGAAGTAGGTGCCGTGGCGCGCCCGCAGGCTGCCCAGCGGCGCGGTGTGGTGCGCCAGCTCGCGCACGGTGCCGTCCACCAGGTCGCCGGTGATGGCGATGGCGTCCGGCTTGAGCCCGTTGACGCGCGCCACGATGCGCTCCAGGTAGGGGCGCTTGATGGTGGGGCCGACGTGGATGTCGCTGATCTGCACGATGGTGAAGTCGTGCAGCGCGTCGGGCAGGCCGGCGATGGGCACTTCCACCTCCACCACGCGCGCCAGCCCCCGCGCGTTGAAGAAGCCCAGCGCCGTGACCACCAGCGCCAGCAGCGGCACCGCGGCGGCCGTGCGCGGCAGCAGCCAGCCTGGGTGCCAGCCCGCGATGGCGCTGCCGAGCAGCGCCACGTCGCGCGCCAGCGTCAGCACCAGCAGCGACGAGAAGAAGCCCATCGCCAGCATGCCGACCCAGGTGAGCGCGTCGGACCAGGGCTGGTCCAGGCGCCGCGCCAGCAGGCCGGCCGGGATCAGCGGCCACGACAGCGCCAGCCACGCCACGGCGAGCGCCTTGACGGCGAAGGCGACCGGCAGGTCGGGCAGCAGGCGCACGCCGATATAGATGTGGAGCAGGCCGACCACGAGGGCGGCCACGAAAACGGTGGTGCGAGGGGGCATGCCACCTCCAGGGAGTTTGAGGCGGATCCGGCGCATGCCGGGTCCGGCGGGCGCGCGGCGGCGCCGTCTTGCCGCGCCGCGCGCGAATCCCGTAGCTGAGGCTGGCTGCGCGCGGATTCAAGAGCGCGCAGCGAATTGTTCACATGGTCTTTGTGTGGCCTTCGCTTGGCGCGGCGCGCGGCGTCACGCGGCGGGCCCGCCGCCCTGGCCGGCGAACACGTCCAGCGCCGGGATGCGTTCGCGCAGGAAATCGATCAGCGCGCGCGTGGCCATCGACGGATGCAGGTTGGGCGTGGTGATGATGTACAGCCGGTCGCCCAGGCCTTCGGCGTGCCATTCGGGCAGCACGCGCACCATGCGGCCGGCGCGCACGTCGTCCCAGCCGGCATAGGCCGGCAGCAGGCCCACGCCGTGGCCTTCGCGCACCGCGCGCATCAGGAACGGGAAATGCTCGGACTGCAGGTAGGGCGCCAGCGCCACCTGCTCGCGCTGCTCGCCGCGGTCCAGCGTGAGCACGAAGCGCCGCGCCGGGTAGGGCGGGCACAGGAACTGGCAGCGCGCCAGGTCGGCCGGCGCGTGCAGCGGCCCGGTGCGCGCCAGGTAGGCGGGCGAGGCGAACAGTTGCCACTCGATCGCGCAGATGTCGCGCGCGACGTAATCCTGCTGCGCCCGCGACGTGACCCTGAGCGCCACGTCGATCTCGGCGGCGATCAGGTCCACCACGCGGTTGGCGAAGAACACGCGCAGCGTGATGCCGGGATGCTCGCCGGCGAACTCCAGCAGCAGCGGCGCGATGAAGGTGTCGCCGAGCCCGGAAGGCACGCTCAGGCGCACGTGCCCGCGTAGCGTCTTGCCCAGGCTGTCGATCTCGGCCTGGGCCAGCGCCACCTCCTGCAGGATGCGCAGGCCGTGCTGGTAGAGCGAGCGGCCCGGCTCGGTCAGCTCCAGCCGGCGCGTGGTCCGGCGCAGCAGCTGGGCGCCGGCCTGCTGCTCCAGCTCGCGCAGCTGGCGGCTGACCTGCGAGCGCGTGACGTCGCGCCGGCGGCCCGCCTCGGACAAGTTGCCGGCCTCGACGATGTCGACGAAGGCCTGGATCAGGTTGAGGTCCATCCGGGATTCCCTGGGGGATTGTCACTTGTGGCGCAACATTGTGAGTCAGCCGTCGGGAATTGTCGATGCCGCGTGCCAGGACTACAGTGAGTGCTCCCCCGCCGGACTGGCATGCGCGGGGCCAGACAGGAGACAACGATGTTCAAGGACGATCTTTTCGCCGGCCGGCGCGTGCTGGTCACGGGCGGCGGCACCGGGCTGGGCCTGGCGATGGCCGACCGCCTGGCCGGGCTGGGCGCCGATCTGCACCTGTGCGGGCGCCGCCTGCCGGTGCTCGACGAGGCCGCGGCAATGCTGCGCGGCCGCCACGGCGCCAAGGTGGCGACGCACGCGGTGGACATCCGCGACGCCGCTGCCGTGGACGCCATGATCGAGACCATCTGGCGCGCCCACGGCCCGCTCGACTGCCTCGTCAACAACGCCGCCGGCAACTTCATCAGCCGCACCGAGGACCTCTCGCCCAACGGCTTCCACGCGATCTCCGACATCGTCTTCCGCGGCACCTTCTACACCACCCAGGCGGTCGGCAAGCGCTGGATCCGCGACGGCCACCCGGGCGCGGTGCTGTCGATCGTGGTGACGTGGGTCTGGACCGGCTCGCCGTTCGTGGTGCCGTCGGCCATGTCCAAGGCCGGCGTGGACGCCATGACCAAGTCGCTGGCGGTGGAGTGGGGCCGCCACGGCATCCGCTGCAACGCCATCGCGCCGGGCGTGATCCCGACCGAAGGCGCCGGCTCGCGGCTGCGCCCGCGGGATTCGCAGCAGGACCAGCTTGCCGCGCAGAATCCCACCGGCCGCCTCGGCCAGCCGCAGGACATCGGCAACCTGGCCGCCTTCCTGCTGGCGCCGGACAACACCTGGATCAACGGGCAGACCATCGCGCTGGACGGCGGCGACCATTTCGCCAACGGCGCGTATTTCACGCAGTACCTGGACTGGGGCGACGCCGAGTGGCAGGCCGCGCGCGAACGCATCGCCGCGAAGAACGCCGCCGACCGCGCCGCCCGCACGGTCGGCGCGCCCGCCGCCGCCGGAGCCGACTGATGGCCGCCGATCTCTGGTTCGAGGACCTCCACCGCGGTGGCGACGCGCTGCTCGCGCGCGGCGCGCGCCTGGCCGGCGGCCTGCGCGCGCTGGGCGTGGGCGAGGGCGACGTGGTTGGCGTGCTGCTGCGCAACGACCCCGCCTTTGCCGACATCGTGCACGCCTGCCGCATCGCCGGCGCCTACTACTGCCCGATCAACTGGCACTTCACCGCCGAGGAAGTCCGCTTCCTGCTGGCCGACAGCGGCGCGCGCGCGCTGATCGTCCATGCCGGCCTGCTCGACGGCGTGCGCGCCGTGGTGCCCGCCGGCGTGCCGGTGCTGGCGCTGGCCGAGGCCGGCGCGCCGGTGCCGGCGGATGCCATCGACTACGACCACTGGCTTGCCGCGCAGCCGCCCTACGACGGCCCGCGCGTGGCGCCGCGCGGCCACATGGCCTACACCTCCGGCACCACCGGCCGGCCCAAGGGCGTGCTGCGCGCGCCGATCCCGCTGGAACGACTCGACGCGCAGCTCGAGCGCATGCGTTCGGTGGTGGCGCAGACGATGGGCATCGTGCCGGGCTGCCGCGCGCTGATGGCCGCGCCGCTGTACCACAGCGCGCCCGGCGTGTTCATCCAGAACGCGCTGCAGATGGGCGAGCGCCTGGTGCTGTGCGCGCGCTTCGATCCGGAGCAGGTGCTGGCGCTGGTGGAGCGGCACCGCATCGACGTGCTGTACCTGGTGCCCATCATGTACGTGCGCATGCTCAAGGTGCCGCCCGAGGTGCGTGCGCGCTACGACCTGTCCTCGCTGCGCTTCGTCGCCTCCACCGGCGCGCCGTGCGCGCCCGAGGTCAAGCGCGCCATGCTCGACTGGTTCGGCCCGGTCATCCACGAAACCTACGCCTCCAGCGAAGCCGGCATGATCACCGTGGCCACGCCCGCCGACGCCGCCGCGAAGCCCGGCACCGCCGGCCGCGCGGTCGACGACGGCGAGGTGCGCATCCTCGACGAGCGCGGCTCGCCCTGCGCGCCCGGCGAGATCGGCCTGGTCTACGTGCGCCAGCCGGCCTACCCCGACTTCACCTACCGCAACAACGAAGCGGCGCGCCAGGCCATCGACCGCGGCGGCCTGGTCAGCCTCGGCGACATGGGCTACCTGGACGCGGACGGCTACCTGTTCATCTGCGACCGCGCCTCCGACATGGTGATCTCCGGCGGCGTGAACATCTACCCGGCGGAGATCGAGCACGAACTGGTGCGCTATCCCGGCGTGGCCGACTGCGTGGTGTTCGGCGTGCCCGACGACGAATACGGCGAGCGCCTGCTGGCGATGGTGCAGCCGGTGCCCGGCGCCGGGCTGGAAGAGGGCGCCATCATCGAATGGCTGCGCCAGCGCCTGTCCGGCTTCAAGGTGCCGCGCACCATCGTGGTGGAGGCGCAACTGCCGCGCGACGACACCGGCAAGCTGGCCAAGCGCCGCCTGCGCGACAAATATTGGGAGGGCCGCGCGCGCCGCGTGTGAGCGGCGGCGGCACGCCTGCCGGCGGCGCAAGCCGGCAAACCGCAAGGCAGATCATAAAAAAGAAGGAGACAACCAAATGCAACGCTGGATTTCCACATGGCGCGCCGTGCTCGGCGCGGGCGCGCTGGCCTGCGCGCAACTCGCCGCGGCGGGCGCCTTTCCCGACCGGCCGGTCAAGCTGGTGGTGCCGTACACGCCCGGCGGCTCGGCCGACCAGCTGGCGCGCGCGCTGGCCGACGGCATGGGCCGCGAGCTCAGGCAGCCGGTGGTGGTGGAGAACCGCCCCGGCGCCAACACCATGATCGCCGCCACCAGCGTGGCGCGCGCGCCCGCCGACGGCTACACCGTGCTGCTGGCCAGCAACGCCAGCATGGTGCTCAACCCGATGCTCTACAAGAAGGTCGGCTACGACGCCCGGCGCGACTTCAAGGTGATCTCGGTCGCCGCCGAGATCCCGCTGGTGGTGGTGACCAACACTCAGGTGCCGGCCGCCAACGTGCGCGAGTTCGCCGGCTACGCCAAGGCCAACGCGGGCAAGCTGAACTACGCCTCGGTCGGCCTCGGCAACCCGCTGCAACTGGCCACCGAGATGCTCAAGACCGAGCTCGGCATCGACCTCACCCACGTGCCCTACAACGGCAGCGCGCCCGCGCTGGCGGCGCTGCTGGCCAACGACGTGCAACTGATGATCGACGTGGTCAGCACCTCGCTGCCGCACATCAAGGCCGGCAAGCTCAAGGCGCTGGCGGTCACAAGCAAGGAGCGCCTGGAAGTGCTGCCCGACGTGCCTACCGTGGCCGAGAGCGGCCATCCCAGTTTCCAGGCCGCCACGTGGTTCGGCCTGGCGGTGCCGGCGCAGACCCCGCCCGAGGCCGTCGCGCGCCTGCAGGCCGCCGCCGCCAGGGCCACCGGCGACGCGCCGTTCCGCCAGACCTTCGCCGCGCTCGGGCTGGTGATCCAGCGCCCGCGCGACAGCGCCGAGGTGCAGCGCTACGTGGACGCGGACCGCGCGCGCTGGGGTTCGGTGATCCAGGCCAACCACATCGCGCTGGACTGAGCGCGCCGGCGGCAGGGGCGCCGGCGGCGGACCCGGCGCGGCGATCGGCGTATAGTGCCGTGACGCCGTGGCGTGTCCGGCCCACCGGGCCGCCCGCCGCATTTCTCCGCCCCTGCCGCTCCATGAAAGACGCCGAGACCGACTCCCGTCCCGAACCAGAACCGCCATCGCCCTCGGGTCCCGAGCCGGAGGCCGGCGCCGGCCCGGACGCGCCGCGGGACATCGGGCGCGAGGCCGGCGCCGAAGCCCGCGCGCAGGCGCGCGCCGCCGCCGAGCATGCCCACCTGCGCGCGCTGCGCCGCCGCGCGCGCCTGGCCGCCGGGCGCAAGTCGCGCCAGATGTGGCGCATCTCCCGCACCACGCTGCGCTACGCCGTGTTCATGTGCGGCGCCGGCGGCGTGGCGCTGTTTTCGCTGCTGTTCGCGTGGATCGCCGAACTGGCGCTGAACTGGAACCAGCGGGCCACCGCCGCCACGCCGTGGCTGGCCTTCGTGCTGTTGCCGCCGGGCCTGGCCGCGCTGCGCTGGCTGACGCTGCGGCTGGCGCCGCAGGCGCGCGGCAGCGGCATTCCGCAGGTGATCGCCTCGTTCGGGCTGCCGCCGGCCGGCCCGGCGCAAACATTGCTGGTGTCGTTCCGCCAATCGATGTGGAAGGTGCTGCTGACCACGGGCGGCCTGCTCGCGGGCGCGTCCATCGGCCGCGAAGGGCCGTCGGTGCAGGTCGGCGCGGCGGCCATGCTCAGTTGGGGGCGCTGGTGCCAGGAGCGGCTGCATTTCCGCATCGGCTTCCATCCCAACGCGCTGATCGCCGCGGGTGCCGCCGGCGGCCTCGCGGCGGCGTTCAATACGCCGCTGGCCGGCGTGGTCTTCGCCATCGAAGAGCTGGGCCGCGGCACCACCGTGCGCTGGGACCGGCTGGTGCTGTCGGGCGTGCTGACGGCGGGTTTCCTGTCGCTGGCGATTTTCGGCAACAACCCGTATTTCGCCGTCAAGACGCCGATCCTCGCGCTGCACGATGCGTGGGGCCCGGTGCTGCTGGCCGCGCTGTTCAACGGCGTGCTCGGCGGCCTGTTCGCCAAGGCGCTGATCGGCGGCCTGCCGGCGCTGCTGCCGGCCCGCCTGCGGGCGTGGCCGCTCGACCACCCGGTGCTGGCCGCCCTGCTGTGCGGGCTGGTGGCGGCGGCGATCGGCTGGGCCAGCGGCGGCGCCACCTTCGGCACCGGCTACGACCAGGCCAGCCGCCTCATCAACGGCGAGTCGGCGCCGACGCTGTGGTTCGGCGTGGCCAAGCTGGCGGCGACGGTGGTGTCGTATTTCGCCGGCATTCCCGGCGGCATCTTCACGCCCTGCCTGGCCATCGGCGCGGGCATCGGCGCGGCGCTCGAGCACGTGGTGGCCTACCTGTCCATTCCGCTTACCGAGCCGCGCGTGCTGGCGCTGGTGTCGATGGCCGCCTTCCTGGCCGGCGCCACCCAGGCGCCGATCACCGCCAGCGTGATCGTGATGGAGATGACGCGCTCGCAGGACCTGACCGTGTTCCTGCTGGCCGCGGCGCTGCTGTCTTCCTTCGTGGCGCGCCAGTTCTGCCCGAGCCCGTTCTACCACCACGTCGCCCATGCCTTCCGCCGCGAAGCGCTGGCCGCCACGCGGAAAGTGGCGCCGGCCACATAAGCGGCGTTCAGGACGTGGTGCCCGCCGCTGCTTTGCCTTACCATTGGCGGCGCCCGGGCCACCGCACCGGCGCTGTGTACCGGCGGCACATGACGATCCGCGCCGGCATCATGAACCGGGGAGCACAGATGGCCACGCAACGACCGTCCGGCAACGGCGGCGCCCAGCGCGCATCGGGTACGTCACGCGCATCGCGCACGCAGCAGCCCAGGCCGCCGGCCAAGGAGAGCACCGCCGTGCGCGATCTCGGGCCGGACACGGTCTGGCACACGCGCGGCCTGCACGGCCACACCCGGCTGCGCGCGCCGCTGCCGCGCGGCGCGCGCTCCCCGCAGCGGCAACTGCCGCCCAGCCGCGTGCCGCGCCTGCTGCTGTGGGGCCTGCTGCTGGTGCTGCTGGCGGTGCTGGCCAACGCGGTGTCGCGTATGACGCAATAGCCCCCGGCGGAACCACGCGCGCGGGGGGCGCTCCAATCCGCAGCTTTTCTCAGGAGTCTGGATGAAATACCCCCTCGCCGGGCTGGCCGCCGCCAGCCTGCTGCTGCTCTCGCCGCTGGCCGGCGCCGCGGCCAAGGACGGCGCCGACAAGTTCGCGCCGATGCTGGACAGCCTGGAAATCGGCGGCCCGCTGCCGGACCTGCCCGATTGCGCCGACAAGCGCACCCCCGATGGCCGCGACGTGACCGCCCTGTGCGTGGAACTGCGCGGCGACGGCGTGATGCGCCAGGTCGGCGTGCCGCGCGACAAGCGCCCCGCGTTCATGGACGGCCCGCACGTGGTGGCCTTCGTCGACCGCAGCGCGCTGGTCGGGCTGATCGTGCCCACCGACGGCATCCGCTCCGAGCAGGCCGCCGTCGACAGCCTCACCGCGCGCTACGGCAAGCCGTTCCGCGCCGAGCAGGTGGACATGAAGGACAAGGCCGGCAAGCCGGTCAAGAGCGTGCACGCCGGCTGGAACAAGCGGCCGCTGACGGTGGAGCTGTACGCCATCCCCGAAGACCCGAACACCGGCACGGTGGAACTGCTGCTGCCGCAGGCGCGCCTGCTGATGGCGAACCAGGACGCGGCGATGGCGCAGCAGCTCAAGCCGCAGGAAGCCGCCTCCGCGGCGAAGGCCGCGCCGGCCGGGAAGGCGGGGGACAAGAAGGGCTGGTAGGCCGTCGGGCGGCCCTGCGGCCCCGGGGTTTGTGCCTCAAAGCCTCAAAGCCCCTCCATCACCTTGTCCAGCCCGCGCACCACGCCCCGCAGCCCGCTGACCTTGCGGATCGCCAGCAGCGCGCCCGAGACGTAGGGCTTGGAGCCGTCGCCGGCTTCGTGCCTGAGGTGCAGGCGCTGGCCGTCCGAGCCGAAGATCACTTCCACGCCGAGCTGGTAGCCGGGCAGGCGCACTGCGTGCACCTGGCTGCCGGACAGCGTGGCGCCGCGCGCTTCCTTCGGGCCTTTCACCTGATCGACCGGCACCACCTGCCTGGCCTCGCGGATCTGGCCGAGGCGGTAGGCCAGTTCGCGCACGGTGCCGGAGGGCACGTCGATCTTGCCGGCCTTGGCGTAGTCGATGATCTCCCAGTGCTCGAGGTGGCGCGCGGCCATCTCGGCGAACTTCTGCAGCAGCACCACGGTGATGGCGAAGTTGCCGCAGGCCAGCACGCCGCGGCCGGCCTGGCGCGCGGCGGCGTCGATCTCTTCGTAGTCCTGGTCGGACAGCCCCGAGGTGCCCACCACCACGTGCGCGCCGCGGGCCAGCGCCTGCAGGATGTTGCGCTTGGCCACGTCGGGCTTGGTATATTCGACGTAGACGTCGAAGCTGCCCGCGGCCAGTTCGTCGATGCTGGCCACCGCCACGCCGGGCGTGCCCTTGTGCGCGGTCAGTTCGGCCAGGGTCTGGCCGGCCGCGCCGCGCGACAGGCCGGCCACCAGCGTCATGTCGTCGGCGTGCGCCACGCCGCGCGCCAGTTCGCCGCCGGCCCAGCCGGTCACGCCGCCCACGGCGACTCGGATGCGATTGCTCATCGTGCTGTTCTCCTGAAGTGAGTCTGCGGATGCGTTCAGCCCGCCGCGCGGCGGCGGTCGATCTTGCGCGCCAGCACGATCGACGTGGTGGTGTGGTTGACGCCGTCGAGCGCGCCGATCTCGTCGAGCAGCTTGTCGAGCCGCGCGTGCGTGTCGCAGCGGATCACCGCCATGTAGTCCACCGGCCCGCTCACGGAATTCAACTCCTCGATTTCCGGGAAGCGCCGCAGCGCCTTGACCACCGCGGGCGCGGCCTTGGGCATGACCGACAGGCCGCAGAACGCCAGGATGGCATTGTCTTCCATCTGCTGCCCGAGCCGCACGCCGTAGCCGGCGATCACGCCGTCGCGCTCGAGCCGCGCGATGCGCGCCACCACGGTGGTGCGGGCGATGCCCAGCCTGCGCGCGAGGTTGGCGGCGTTCTCGCGCGCGTTGGCCTGCAGCAGCGCGAGCAGGTGGCGGTCGGTCTGGTCGAGTTCGGTCATGGCGCGGCGTCGCAGGGAGGGGGATTACGATTCGACGATTCATCTTGTCGAATCGTTCGATTATGAGGTGTTTTCGTCAATCTTGCCTGTTCATTCCGACTGTGCCCGACACCATACTTCAGTCAGCAAGTGAATGAACACAGGCCATACCGACAGGAGAACCTCATGAGCAAGCTCGATCCGCCCAGCCTGCTGGCCCCGGCCGCCAATGCGCCGGCGGCATCCCCCGCGGGCATTTCCCCGTTCCCGCTGCGAGTGGTGGTGCTCGGCGCCGGCAAGATCGGCCGCACCATCGCCGCCATGCTGCACGACAGCGGCGACTACCGCGTCACGCTGGTGGACCGCGACCCGGCGCAGCTCCAGGGCCTGCCCGAAGGCATCGCGGTCGGCGCCCGCGCGCTGGACCGGGCGCAGGACTGCGCGGCGCTGCTGCGCGGCGCCGATGCCGTGCTCAACGCGCTGCCGTTCCATGCCGCGGTGGGCGTGGCCACGGTGGCGGCCAGCCTCGGCGTGCATTACTTCGACCTGACCGAAGACGTGGCCGCCACCCACGCCATCCGCGCGCTGGCGGTGGGCGCGCGCTCGGTGCTGATGCCGCAGTGCGGGCTGGCGCCGGGTTTCATCGGCGTGGTCGGCAACGAGCTCGCGCAGCGCTTCCTGCGCGGCGGCGGCGAACTGCTGGCGCTGAAGATGCGCGTGGGCGCGCTGCCGCGCTTTCCGAGCAACGCGCTCAAGTACAACCTGACGTGGAGCACCGAGGGGCTCATCAACGAATACTGCAATCCGTGCGAGGCCATCGTCGACGGGCGCCGCGTCGAGGTGCCCGCGCTCGAAGGGCTGGAGAGCTTCGCGCTGGACGGCATCGCATACGAGGCCTTCAACACTTCCGGCGGGCTGGGCACGCTGCCCGAGACGCTGGCCGGGCGCGCGCGCGACGTGGACTACAAGTCAATCCGCTATCCGGGCCACTGCGCAGTGATGAAGCTGCTGCTCAACGACCTGCGCCTGCGCGAGCGGCGCGACTGGATGCGCGAGATCTTCGACAGCGCGATTCCCGCCACGCAGCAGGACGTGGTGATCGTGTTCGCCAGCGCCACCGGCCATGCCGCCGGCAGCGGCGGCGCGCGCGGGCGCCTGATGCAGGAGTCGTTCTCGGCGCGCATCGGCGGGGCCGACACCGCCGCCGGCCACCTCAACGCGATCCAGCTCACCACCGCCGCCGGCATCTGCGCCGCGCTCGACCTCGTGGCCACCGGCGTGCTGCCGCGGCAGGGCTTCGTGCCGCAGGAGGCGATGCCGCTGGACGCTTTCCTCGCCAACCGTTTCGGCCGACACTACACCTGTCACCCGCTCCAGGAGGCAACGGTATGAAAGCCAGGGAATTCGCGGCCTGCTGGCAGGCCATCGGTCTGCCCGCGCCGTGGCGCGAAGGCGAAGGGCCCGCCGGCGCGCTGCCGGTGCGCTCGCCCATCGACGGCGAGGCATTTGGCCACCTGCCCGCCTGCACGCCGGCCGAGGCCGACGCGCGCATCGAACGCGCGCGCGCGGCGCAGGCCAGCTGGGCGCTGGTGCCGGCGCCGGTGCGCGGCGAGGTGGTGCGCCGCTTCGGCGAGGTGCTGCGCGAGCACAAGAAGCATCTCGGTCAACTGGTCTCGCTGGAGTCCGGCAAGATCCTGCAGGAAGGGCTGGGCGAGGTGCAGGAGATGATCGACATCTGCGACTTCGCTGTCGGCCTGTCGCGCCAGTTGCATGGCCTGACCATTGCCTCGGAGCGGCCGCAGCACGCCATGCGCGAGACCTGGCATCCGTATGGCCTGTGCGGCGTGATCTCGGCGTTTAACTTCCCGGTCGCGGTGTGGGCCTGGAACGCGGCGCTGGCGCTGGTGTGCGGCAACGGCGTGGTGTGGAAGCCGTCCGAGAAGACGCCGCTGTGCGCGCTCGCCGTGCAGGGCCTGCTGGACGGCGTGCTCGACATCGCCGCGCCCCATCACGCCGGCATCGCCACGGTGCTGGCCGGCACGCAGGCGCTCGGGCAGCATCTGGTCGCGCACGCCGACGTGCGGCTGGTCAGCGCCACCGGCTCCACGCGCATGGGCCGCGAGGTCGGCATCGCCTGCGCCGGGCAGTTCAAGCGCGCGATCCTGGAGCTGGGCGGCAACAACGCGGCGATCGTCGCGCCGTCGGCCAATATCGAGCTGGCCATCCGCGCCATCACGTTCTCCGCCGCCGGCACCGCCGGGCAGCGCTGCACCACGCTGCGCCGCGCCTTCGTCCATGCCGACCTGTTCGACGCCGTGACCACGCGGCTGATGCATGTGTTCAGCACCCTGCCGGTGGGCGACCCGCTCGCGGAAGCGACGCTGGTCGGCCCGCTGATCGACGGCGCCGCCGGGGCCGCGATGGCCGGCGCGCTGCTGCGCTGCCGCGGCCACGGCAACGTGGTGCACGGTGGCGAGCGCGTGCTGGCGGAGCGCTATCCGAATGCCGAATACGTGCGCCCGGCGCTGGTGCTGACCGACCGCCAGCACGAGACCATGCTGACCGAGACCTTCGCGCCGATCCTGTACGTGATGCCCTACGACACGCTGGATGAAGCCATCGCGCTGAACAACGCCGCGGCGCACGGCCTGTCGTCGTGCATCTTCACCGAGTCGCTGCGCGAGGCCGAGCGCTTCCTGTCCGCCGCGGGCAGCGACTGCGGCATCGCCAACGTCAACATCGGCACCAGCGGCGCCGAGATCGGCGGCGCGTTCGGCGGCGAGAAGGCCACCGGCGGCGGGCGCGAGTCCGGCTCGGACGCGTGGAAGGGCTATATGCGGCGCGCCACCAACACCATCAACTACGGCGACGCGCTGCCGCTGGCGCAGGGCATACGGTTCGAGGTGTGAGGCGCGGGCGTGGCGCGGACATCGCGCGTGCATGGTGCGGATATGGCGCGGACATGGCGGAAGCACGGCGCTTCCGTCTTCCCCTTTTTCCCGTTCTTCCCGATTGGCCCATACAAACGCCATCCCGTTTCCATTCGTAACAACGGTTACAGCACATTGACCCTGTATTACCGACCCGCCCCGTATAACGTTCTTATGGGCAGGCAACAACCTGCCCGCAAAGGACAACGAAAATGAAAACGTGGATGATTGGGATTGCAGTGGCCGGCGCCGCCCTGCTCGGGGGCTGCGCGGTCTATCCGGCTTATCCGGCCTATGGCTACGGCGGCGGCGGGGAAGTGGCCGTGGCGCCGGCGCCGGTGTATGCCGCGCCCGCGGTGGTGGTGACGCCGGGGGTCTACGGCGGTTACTACGGCTATCGCGGCGGTTACTACGGCGGCGGCCGCCGCTACCGCTACTGGCATTGAGGCGGACGGGGCCGCGCCCGCCGCGGCCTCAGGCCTGGCCGTTGAGCCCGCCCCAGCTCGGCGCCAGCGTCTGCGGCACGTCGATCAGGTCGAGCACGCGGCCGACGGTGTGGTCCACCAGCTGGGCCACGCTCTGCGGCTTCTGGTAGAAGCCCGGCACGGGCGGGAAGATGATGCCGCCCATCTCGGTGACGGCGGTCATGTTGCGCAGGTGGGCCAGGTTCAGCGGCGTCTCGCGTACCATCAGCACCAGCTTGCGGCGCTCCTTGAGCGTGACGTCGGCCGCGCGCGTGATGAGGTTGTCGGACAGGCCGTGCGCCACCGCGGCCAGCGTGCGCATCGAGCACGGCGCCACCACCATCGCGTGGGACGCGAACGAGCCGCTGGCGATGGTGGCGCCGATGTCGCGCACGTTGTGCACGACGTGCGCGAACGCTTCGACCTCGGCCTTGCCCATGTCGAGCTCGTGCTGGAGGTTCATCACGCCCGCGGGCGAAATCAGCAGGTGGGTCTCGACGCCGGGCACGGCGCGCAGGATCTGCACCAAGCGCACGCCGTAGACCGCGCCGGTGGCGCCGGTGATGGCGACGATCAGGCGCCGCGGCTTGCCGGCGCCCCGGCCTGCATCACCGGCTGCGCTCATCGCGTGCTCAGGCCTTGAGCAGCGATTGCAGTTCGCCGTTCTGGTACATCTCCATCATGATGTCCGAGCCGCCGACGAATTCGCCGTTGACGTAGAGCTGGGGAATGGTCGGCCAGCTCGCGTATTCCTTGATGCCCTGGCGGATGCCTTCGTCTTCCAGCACGTTGACCGTGGTCGGCGCGTCCACGCCGCAGGCCTTCAGGATCTGGATGGCGCGGCCGGAGAAGCCGCACATCGGGAACTGGGCGGTGCCCTTCATGAACAGGACCACCGGGTTGCCCTTGACGATCTGGTCGATCTTTTGTTGCACGTCACTCATGATGTCTCTTTCGGTTGCGCGGGGCCGGTCGTGCCGGCGGCCGCAGGCGGGGGAAATCGGCAGGCGCGGGGAGTGCACGCCATGAAGGAAACGATTTTACCGGAATCGGCCGTTCCCGTTCAGGCGCCGCCGCCGGATGCCGGCGGCGCCACAAAGCGCCGCGCGCCGCTGCAGCGCTCGTGGCCGGCGAGGTCGCGCGCGGTGAAGATGTCGGCCAGGCCCGCCGCCGCCAGCAGCCCGCGCGCGGCCTCGCCCTGGTCGTAGCCGTGCTCCATCAGCAGCCAGCCGCCGGCGCGCAGGCGCGCGTCGGCGCCGGCGACGATGGCGGCGAGGTCGGACAGGCCGTCGCCGTGGTCGGTCAGCGCGTCGACCGGCTCGAAGCGCAGGTCGCCCTGCGTGAGGTGCGGGTCGCCTGCCGGGATGTACGGCGGGTTGCTGACGATCAGGTCGAAGCGCAGGCCGTCCGGCAGCGCGGCGTACCAGTCCGACGCCAGGAAGCGCACGTTGGCCGCGCCGAGCGCGCGCGCGTTGTCCTGCGCCACCCGCAATGCGCCCGCCGAGACATCGGTGGCCCAGACTTCCGCGTCCGGCCGCTCGCAGGCCAGCGTGACGGCGAGCGCGCCCGAGCCGGTGCCCATGTCGAGCAGGCGCGGCGCGGCCAGCGGCGCGATCAGCCTGAGCGCGGTCTCCACCGCGATCTCGGTGTCGGGCCGCGGAATCAGCACGTCCGGCGTGACGCGGAACGGGCGCCCGAAGAACTCGCGCTCGCCGAGCAGGTAGGCCACCGGCTCGCCGGCGAGCCGGCGCGCGAGCAGGGCGCCGAAGCGGTCGCGCTCGGTGGCGGCCAGTGTGTCGCCGTCGCGCGTGATCAGTTGCGTGCGGGTCAGCCCGGTGACGTGCGTGAGCAGCATGCGCGCCTCCAGCGCCGGCAGGCCGGCCGCCGTGGCCAGCGCCAGGGCATGGCGCACCGTGACGGTTTCAGGCAGGACGGCGGGCTGGGCGGGGGCGGGGCTGGACATGGGTGAAAGTCAGGCGGCGGACGGGTAACAAGCGAATGACGAGCGGGTGACAGGCGGGTGCCGGAAAAACGACGGGGAAGGCGCCGGGAAGGGCGCCGGAAAAAAGGAAAACCCCGCCTGGCGCGTGCCTCGGCGGGGTTCGCAGTGTAGCGCGCTTGTCCGCGCGGCGGCATTACTTGTTGACGGCGTCCTTGGCCTTGTCGGCGCCGGCGTTCACGGCATCCTTGGCGGCATCCTTGGCGCGCTGCATCGCGTTGCCGGCGTCCGTCTTGGCCTGCTCGGCGGCGGCGGAGACGTCGGCTGCGGCACCGCTGGCGGCGGCCTTGGCGGCGTCGGCGGCATTGCTGGCTGCGGCTGCGGCATCGCTGGCGGCGGCCTTGGCGGAATCGGCGGCGTTCTGCATGGCGCTGTCGGCGCTAGGCGTGGCGGGCGCTTCTTCCTTCTTGCCGCAGGCGGTCAGGGCAGCGGTGATCATCAACAGCGCGAGCAATTTCTTCATGATTTCGTCCTTTTGTCCATTAGGAGGGTCGACACGCCGCCCTCTGTGTGGCGACTCGGTCGAAATCGATTATAGACAGCGGCATATGTCACGCCAGTGCTGTTTCAAGCATTTACAACAGATACAAAGGTTTTCGTTAAGAGCCGATTTATAGGTCGCGAGATGGGTTATCGCGGCCCCGGCCGCCATAACCGGCACCCGATAATGGCGGCGCTGCGCGGCCATTCATGCGATTAATGGTCCTCGCCGAGCGCCGCGAGCTGGTCGGCCTGGTGTTCCGCCGCCAGCGCGGACAGCAGCTCGTCGAGGTCGCCGTCCATGATCGCCTCGATCTTGTACAGCGTCAGGTTGATGCGGTGGTCCGTGACCCGGCCCTGCGGGAAGTTGTACGTGCGGATGCGGTCGCTGCGGTCGCCCGAGCCGATCAGGTTGCGGCGGGTGCTGGCCTCCTTGGCCTGCGCGGCGCGCAGCTGCGCGTCCATCAGGCGCGCGGCCAGCACCTTCATGGCCTTGTCCTTGTTGCGGTGCTGGCTGCGGTCGTCCTGGCACTCCACCACGATGCCGGTGGGGATGTGGGTCAGGCGCACCGCCGAGTCGGTCTTGTTCACGTGCTGGCCGCCGGCGCCGGAGGCGCGGAAGGTGTCGACGCGCAGGTCGGCGGGATTGATCTGCACCTCGGCCACTTCGTCGGCCTCGGGCATCACCGCCACCGTGCAGGCCGAGGTGTGGATGCGGCCCTGCGCCTCGGTGGCCGGCACGCGCTGCACGCGGTGGCCGCCGGACTCGAACTTCAGGCGCGAGAATGCCGCGTCGCCGGCGATGCGGATGATGACTTCCTTGTAGCCGCCGAGGTCGGACGGCGATTCGCTCATCACCTCCACCTGCCAGCGCTGGCGCTCGGCGTAGCGCGTGTACATGCGCAGCAGGTTGGCGGCGAACAGCGCGCTTTCCTCGCCGCCGGCGCCGGCGCGGATTTCCAGCAGCAGGTTGCGGTCGTCGTTGGGGTCCTTGGGCAGCAGCAGCTTCTGCAGGCTGATCTCCAGCGCCTCCAGGCGCGCGCGCGCGGCGCCGATCTCGTCGGTGGCGAACTCCTTCATCTCGGGGTCGTCCAGCAGCGCCTGCGCGGTGGCCAGGTCTTCCTGCGCCTGGCGGTACTGCGCGTACTGCTCGGCCACCGGCGACAGTTCCGCGTGCTCGCGCGTGAGCTTACGGTAGACGTCGATCTTGGCGGTGGCGTCCTCGCGGGCGAGCAGGGCGTTGACTTCGTCGAGTCGCTCGGACAACTGGTCGAGCTTGGCTAGCATGCTGGCTTTCATGGGTATCCGGGCAGGGTCGCGCTGAAGCGGAGGTCGTACTGGGTTGGGGGCGGATGCCGGCAGGCGGCGTCGGGATTGCATGTCCGGGCAAGATGCCGCGGCAGGCAAGGGCTGGTGGCGCGCAGGACGCGCGCCGCCGGTGGCAGAGCGCTGCTAGCGCTCGGAGTGGCTGCTGTGGCGGAACAGGCCGGGCACCAGGCGCAGCAGGGTTTCGCGGTCGTCGCCCTGGGTGTGGTTGAGCGCGTGGGTGGGGCCGTGCAGGAACTTGCGGGTGAGCGCGCCGGAGAGCGCTTCGAGCACCGCTTCGGGGTCGTCGCCGCGCGCCAGCATGCGGCGCGCGCGGTCCAGCTCGGCCTGGCGCATGGCCTCGCCTTGCGCCTGCAGGTCGCGGATGACGGGCACCACGCTGCGGGTTTCCAGCCAGTGCATGAAGTTCTGCACGCGGCTTTCGATGATGGCCTCGGCCTGCGCTACGGCGGCCTGGCGCATGGCGTTGCCTTCGCGCACGATGGCGCCGAGGTCGTCCACGGTGTACAGGAACACGTCGTCCAGGCGCGCGACTTCGGGCTCCACGTCGCGCGGCACGGCCAGGTCCACCATCATGATCGGGCGGTGGCGGCGCAGCTTGACCGCGCGCTCGACCGCGCCCAGGCCGATGATGGGCAGCGAGCTGGCGGTGCAGGACACCACGATGTCGAATTCATGCAGGCGCGCGCCCAGGTCCGACAGGCGGATTGCCTCGGTGGTCAGGCCCTGCTCGGCCAGCTGCTCGGCCAGCTTCTCGCCGCGCTCCACGGTACGGTTGGCCACCACGATCTGGCGCGGCGTCTGCGCGGCGAAGTGCGTGGCGCACAGCTCGATCATCTCGCCCGCGCCGATGAACAGCACGCGCTGGGTCGAGACGCTTTCGAAGATCCGCTGCGCCAGGCGCACCGCGGCGGCGGCCATCGACACCGAATGCGCGCCGATCTCGGTCTGGCCGCGCACTTCCTTGGCCACCGCGAAGGTGCGCTGGAACAACTGGTTCAGGTAGGTGCCAAGCGCCCCAGCCTCGCCGGCGGTGCGCACCGCGTCCTTCAACTGGCCCAGGATCTGGGTTTCGCCCAGCACCATCGAGTCCAGCCCGCTGGCCACGCGGAACGCATGGCGCACGGCTTCGGACTGCGGCAGCGAATACAGGTGGGGCGCCAGTTCGCCGGCCGGCACGTTGTGGTGCTGCGCCAGCCAGCGCAGCGTGTGCTCGAAGCCGGCGTCGCCGTTGACCAGCACGTCGGTGGCGCAATAGATCTCGGTGCGGTTGCAGGTGGACAGGATGGCGGCTTCGGTGCCGTTCCTGCCCGCCAGGTGCGTGCGCAGCGCCCCCAGCGCCGGCTTGATCTGCTCAAGCGGAAACGCCACCCGTTCGCGCAGCGAGACGGGCGCCGTGGTGTGATTGATACCGATCGCAAGCAGTTGCATGGTGGGGGACACGTCTTTGGATCCGGGCCCCGCGGGGTGCCATGCTCCAGGCTGGCTGCCGCGCGGGCTTCAAAAGGCAAATCCGCAGCGCGGTTTCCACGCGGCGGATTCCGGCGCATTGCGCCGCCGAACCGGGCTACATTATAACGCCCGATGCAGAATTTGCTTCGGAAGGGCGGGGTCGGGAACGGTTTACCGTATCCTCGGAGCCACGTGGCGCCGGCGCTCGTGCCGCAAACGCCGCGTCATGGCACGGATTCTTGGGAAAAGTGATGCTTGGGACGCTGATTGTGGGCGTATTGGTCGGACTCGCCGCGCGCTCGCTCCACCCCTCGGGGCGGGTCAGCGTGCCGGCGGCCGTGGTGTTCGGCGCGCTTGGCGCGATGGCGGCCTTCTATGGCGGCCGCGCGCTGCACTGGTTCGCGGACGGGCAGATGGCGGGCTGGTTTGCCGGCGTCGCCGGCGCCGGCGTGCTGGTCGGAGTCTGGGGGCTGGCGCGGCGGCGCTGACCGGCATTCTTGTCCGGGTTATCGCGGTGGCGCGTGGCGAATCGGTTTATTTGCGGTTGCGCAAGAATCGCCCCAATACCCCTTCCGAATAATGGCTGGCCACCTCGGTCAGGAACGCGGAAAAATCCACGTGCGCGGTATCGTCGGCGCGGTCCGACAGGGTCCGCATCACCGCATGGCGCACGCCATATTCGTGGCAGACCTGCGCCACCGCGGCGCCTTCCATTTCCACCGCCAGCACGCCCGGCAGGCGCTCGCGCAATTCCGCCGCGGCCGCGGGCGAGCCGATGAACTGGTCGCCGCTGGCGATCATGCCCACGTGCAGCGCGGGCGCGCCGACGCCGAAGCGGGCCAGCACATCGGCGGGAATCGCCGTGGGCAGCTCCTCGCGCAGATAGCCGTCCACGGCCGCGCGCAATTCGGCGGTCAGCGCCGGGTCGGCGGGGAATTCGGCGCGGTCGAGCAGCGGCACCTCGTGGCGGGCGAAGAACGGGCGCGCGTCCAGGTCGTGCTGCAGCGTGCGGTCGGCCACCACCACGTCGCCCACGCGCGTGCGCGCGCCGATGCCGCCGGCCAGGCCGGTGAAGACGATCTCGTCCACGCCGAACTCGCGCACCAGCGTCACCGTGGTGGCCGCGGCCGCCACCTTGCCCATGCGCGCCAGCACCAGCACGCAAGGCTGGCCGTACAGGTGGCCGACGTGATAGTCGCGCATGCCGATGCGCCGCACGGTGGCGCGCGCGTCGTCGTGGCGCATGGCGGCCACGAGGCCGTCGACTTCATCGTGGATGGCGGCGAGGATACCGAGGGTCATGGCGGGCGCAGGTAGAGAAACGCACAGCATACCGGCCCGCCGGGCGGGCGCAAAGCGGTGGCGGCGCCGGCAAGGAAAGCTGCGCGGCCGCGCGCGCGTTTGCTACAGTGCACAGGCGTATCCATCACACGGGACACTCATGCAGCCATCCTCGATGCAAAGCATGCAAGACCGGCGCGCCATGCGCCAGGCGCTGGCGGACTGGCGCGAGCAGCGTGCCATCGCCGCCGACGGCGTGGCCGCCGCCTGGCCGCGCGCCGAGCCCGACGCCGCCGCGTGGCGCCACTGGCTGGACCGCGCGCTGCTGGCGCTCGGCGCGGCGCTGCTGTGCGCCGGCGTGATCGTCTTCTTCGCCTTCAACTGGCAGGACCTGCACAAGTTCGCCAGGTTCGGACTGCTGGCCGGCGCGTTGAGCCTGCTGGCCGCCTTCGCGTGGCTGCGCCCGGGCGGCGACATGGCTGCCCGCGCCGCGCTGTGCGGCGCGCAGGTGGTGGCCGGTGTGCTGCTGGCCGTGATCGGGCAGGTCTACCAGAGCGGCGCCGACGCCTGGCAACTGTTCGCGCTGTGGGCGCTGCTGGCGGTGCCGTGGGCGCTGGCCGCGCGCGCCGCGCCGCACTGGTGGCTGGTGCTCGTGCTGGCCAACGTGGCGCTGCTGCGCTACTGCAGCGTGCGGCTGGGCGTGGGCGGCATGTTCGACCTGCTGTTCGGCGCGGCGGGCGAGCGCGGCACCACGCTGTTCCTGCTGGCCGCCGCGCTGGCGCAGCTCGCGCTGTGGTTCGCGCTGCGCGCCGCGCTGCCCGCGCTCGGTTTTCGCGGCCTGGCCGGCGCGCGCATGCTGGCCGCGCTGGCGTGCGCGTATGCCGGCTGGCTCGGCATCGGCAGCCTGCTGGACAGCCGCTTCGACGCCGCCATGTTCGGCCTTGCGCTGCTGGCGCTGGGCGCGCTGCTGGCCTGGTTCCGGCTGCGCGCGTTCGACGTGGTGGCGCTCAGCCTCGCCAGCTTCGCCCTCATCGTGATGGTGGTGACGGCCGCCGCGCGCGTGCTGCTGGACGGCAGCCACGCGGGCTTTGGCGCGTTCCTGCTGCTGGGGCTGCTGACCATCGGCCTGTCCGCCACGGCCGCCGCGTGGCTGCTGCGCGCCCAGCGCCAGCACGACGCGGCCTTCGCGCAAGGAGAGCCGGCATGAGCAACCAGCGCGAAGTGGTGCAAGTGGTGCAGCGGCTGTGGCAAGACCTGGTCGCGCGCGGACTGGTGCACGCGCAGCCTGCGCCGGCGCAGGCGCGCGCGCCGTGGGCGGTGCGGCTGCTGATGGGCGCGGCCGGCTGGCTGGGCGCGATCTTCTTCCTAGCCTTCCTGCTCGGCTCGGTCTTCGTGGCCGCGCGCGACAGCGGCGTGGCGATGGCCCTGTGCGGCGCCGCCATGATCGCGCTGGCGGCGGTGCTGTACCGGAGCCGCACCGGCATCGCGCTCGAACAGTTCGCGCTCGCCGTGAGCCTCAGCGGGCAGAACCTGCTGGCGTTCGGCACGGGCCAGGCCTACGGCGGCACCCGCCTGCTGGAGACCGCCGCGTTCTGGATCGCGCTGGCCTTGCTCGAAGCCGTGCTCTACGCGCTGGTGCGCAACCGGCTGCATCGCTTCCTGTGCGCGCTCGGCGTGTGGAGCGGCGCGGCGGTGGCGCTGCAACTGGCGATGATGCCGGACCTGCGCCATGCCTGGGAATGGACGGCGCTGTCGCTGGTCTGGCTGGCGCCGCTCGCGCTGGCCCTGCTGGCCGGATTCACGTGGGCCGAAGGCCGGCTCTGCGCCGCGGGCCGGCACGGCTGGCTCGAGCCGGCCGCGGATGCCACGCTGCTGTTCGCGCTCGGCGCCGCGCTGGTGGTGACTGGCCTGGGCACGCCCTACACTTTCCTGTTCGATGCCGAGACCGCGCGCCGCGCCACGCCATACTGGATGGCCGGCGCGCTGTGCGGCGCGGTGCTGGCCGCCTTCGTGCTCGCCGAGAGCGGCCGCCTGCGCCTGGCCGGCCCGATACGCGCCGCGGCCGTGGCGGGCGCGGTGCTGTTCGGCGCGCTGCTGGCCGGCGCGCCCGCAGTCGTTGCCGCCGCGCTCGCGCTCGGCCTCGCGCTGCGCCGCGGCTCGCTGCCGTGGCTCGGGCTGGCCGTGGCCGCGCTGGCCGGCGGCTTCATCTGGTACTACGGCGCGCTGCACTGGACGCTGCTGATCAAGTCCGCCACGCTGGCCGGCGCCGGCCTCGCCGTCCTGGCATTGCGCGCCGGGCTGCAACGCGCCGGCGCAAGGAGCTCGTCATGAAGCGCTGGATCCTGATCGCCTGGGTGCTCACGCTCGGGCTGGCCGCCGCCGCCGTCGGCACCAAGGAGCACCTGCTCGCGCGCGGCGACACCGTCTATCTGCGGCTGGCGCCCGTCGATCCGCGCTCGCTGATGCAGGGCGACTACATGGCGCTGAACTTCGCCATTGCCGACGCCATCCGCGCGGCGCGCCAGCGGCAGGATCTACCCGCCGAGCGCGAGCAGGTCGCCGTGGTCCGCCGCGACGCGCGCGGCGAAGCCAGCCTTGTGCGCCTGCATGCCGGCGAGCCGCTCGCCGCGGGCGAGCAACTGCTGCGCTTCCAGACCGTGCCGTCGCGCTGGGGCGGCGTGCAGGTGCAGGTATCGACCGACGCCTATTTCTTCCAGGAAGGGCAGGGCGCGCGCTTCGAGAAAGCGCGCTTCGGCGAGTTCCGTGTGGGGGCTGAGGGGCAGGCACTGCTGGTAGGGCTGCGGGACGAAAACCTGCAGCCCCTCTGAAACTGACATTCACATACGATTCACGGCCACGCACCCGGCGATACCCCGTCTCGTTTTATTTCGAGATGGCTATATAAGACCGCTCTGATTGCGTGTCGCGGCATTGCCACAACGCGCAATGATTCGCGCAGGTCCTGCTTGGTATCGTCTTCAAGACATGGCGCAACGCTACGCGCGCGATGCGCAAAGCCGCGCCTCGCGCCTCGATCCCTGCGTGCCTTGACGGCACGTTCAGCCCAGGCGATCGCCGCACGGATTTCGTCATTTCCCGCAAGCCGCCGGCACCATCCATTCGCCCTGTACACCCGACGATGGAAGGGTGCGGGCATGGCGGCGTGCTGCCGTTACTCTTATCGGTTGTCCGGATTTCCGCGACCGCCCCGCGCGGCGGAGTCCGATGTTTGATGGGGCAATGAAGAGGAGAAATCTTAGTGAACAAGAAATCCAGCGCAATGCACCTGCTCGGGGCCGTGGCCCTAGCCGGGCTGCTCGGCGGCTGCGCGACGGAGACGTCGACTGCGCTGCCGGTGCAGAAAGTGGAAAGCGCGAGCCGCCCATACACCGGCGTGCGCACGCCGATCGCCGTGGGCAAGTTCGACAACCGCTCGAGCTACATGCGCGGCGTGTTCTCGGACGGCATCGACCGCCTCGGCGGCCAGGCCAAGACCGTGCTGATCACGCATCTGCAGCAGAGCAACCGCTTCAACGTGCTCGACCGCGACAACATGGCCGAGATCAAGCGCGAGGCGGAGATCAAGAGCCAGGCGCAGCGCCTGAAGGGCGCCGACTACGTGATCACCGGCGACGTGACCGAATTCGGCCGCAAGGAAGTCGGCGACCAGCAACTGTTCGGCATTCTCGGCCGCGGCAAGTCGCAGGTGGCCTACGCCAAGGTCGCGCTCAACGTGGTCAACATCGCCACCTCGGAAGTCGTGTTCTCCAGCCAGGGCGCCGGGGAATACGCGCTGTCCAGCCGCGAGGTGATCGGCTTCGGCGGCACGCAGAGCTACGACTCCACGCTCAACGGCAAGGTGCTCGACCTGGCCATGCGCGAAGCGGTCACCAACCTGATCAGCGGCATCGAAAGCGGAGCGTGGAAGCCGGGCAATCCGTAAAGCCGGTGAGACCGGCCAGGCCGGTTCGTTTGTCGAAGAGGAGAAGAAGTGAAAGAAGTCAAAAAGCATAAGCAGTACCGGCCGTGGCGCCCCGTGGCGCTGGCCTTGACGGGAAGCGTTCTGCTGGCCGGGTGCGCGGCACCCAAGACCCTGTACCAATGGGAAAGCTACCAGCCCCAGGTCTATGAATACTTCAAGGGCGAGCCCAAGCAGGCGCAGATCGAAGCGCTCGAGCGCGACATGCAGAAGATCGCGGCCGCCGGCGCCACGCCGCCGCCGGGCTACCACGCCCACTTGGGCATGCTCTACGCCGAGATCGGCAAGGACGACCAGATGGTGCAGGAATTCCAGACCGAGAAGACTCTGTTCCCCGAGTCGGCCACCTATGTCGATTTCCTGATGAAGAACGTCAAGCGGGGTGAAGACAAGAAATGAAGCCCATGTTCAAACGCCTTTTCGCCGCCGCCGCGATCACCGTGCTCGCCGCCGGCTGCGCCGCGCCGCGCAAGAACGTCGACTACACCGCGTTCAAGTCCAGCCGCCCGCGCTCCATCGTGGTCCTGCCGCCGCTCAACGAATCGCCCGAGGTGAAGGCGACCTACAGCATGCTGTCCCAGGTCACCTACCCGCTGGCGGAGTCCGGCTACTACGTGCTGCCCGTGGCGCTGGTGGACGAAACCTTCAAGCAGAACGGCCTCACCACCCCCGGCGACATCCACCAGGTCGCTCCGGCCAAGCTGCGCGAGATCTTCGGCGCCGACGCCGCGCTCTACATCACGGTATCGAAGTACGGCACCTCGTACATGGTCATCAACAGCGTCACGGCCGTGACCGCCAGCGCCAAGCTGGTCGACCTGAAGACCGGCGCCACGCTGTGGAGCGGCAGCGCCTCGGCCACCGACGACCAGGGCAACAGCGGCGGCGGGCTGATCGGCGCGCTGGTGGCCGCGGCGGTCAAGCAGGTGCTCAACAACGTCACCGAAGCCGGGCACAAGGTGGCCGGCGTGACGAGCACGCGGCTGCTGTCGGCCGGGCATCCGGGCAGCATCCTGTTCGGGCCCCGGTCGCCTCGGTATGAGACGGATTGAGGTTGGTTGTGCTTGGGTTTGAGCGGCTGGTTTGAAGGGCTGCTTGGACTTGGGAGCCCCGCGGGTTGATGGACTTGTGGGGCTTTTTGTTGGGGCGGCAGAGTCGGTATGCCGAATGCTCGGAATTGTCTTGTGAGCCGATTCTCAAATGCTGCGACAGCAGCGCTGACGCACAGAGCAAACACTATACTGGGCTAGCCGCAGCAACGAGCGCGGTCGGGATTGGCGTCTCGGGAACGTAGGAAGACCACCGTCAGGTAGTGTGTGAACCGTTCAGGAGGTAACTCTATGTCCAGACGTTCGTTCGCCCATATCGGGCGATTTCTATCCCAGCAGAAACCAGTATGTTCTCAACGTGTGTTGGTTGCACAAAGGGGGACATACGATGCATAAGCACACCCGCTTTGGTATCACCGCCGAACATACAGGCGTCGGACATTCGTGACGGCACATGCGCCAGCGGAAAGCCCGCTCAGCCTTGCGGCCGAGAAGGCGGCCCAGCTTCATGCGCTGCTTTCGATGGCGAGCGATTGCGCTGCCGCGGGTACGCTCGAAAGGCAGCCGGATGACATGCAGGGCCGGCTGCTTTCGTTGGTGGCTGAGCTGGTGAACGAGACGTTGGTGTCAGCGAACTGGCCGCGTTGCATAGCGGAGGGACGTGCGGCACGTAGCACGGCGACCGCAGCGAAACAAAAGCATCGCAGACATCATGTCTAGCGGATCTTTTCAGACGTCCCGCATTGACTTGGTAATGCGATTGCATTACCTTGTTTGTTGTTTCTTTTCTTTTGATGGGAGCGCCCATGTCCGCCACCGTCGAGGCCGAATCGACCCTGACTGATCGTTACCAGACCACCGTGCCGGAGACTGTCCGGCGGGCTCTGGGCCTGGGTAAGCGCGACAAGATCCACTACACCATTCGTCCTGGCGGCGAGGTCGTGCTGTCGCGGGTCGAGGCACAGACGGAGGACGATCCTGTACTCGCCCGGTTCCTGGACTTCCTTGCCCACGACCTCGTCACGCATCCGGAGCGGCTGCAGATAATTGATGCCAGTCTGGTGCATCGCCTCCAGTCGCTGGTCGGTGGCGTCGAAGTCGATCTTGATTCTGCGCTGTCGGCGGATGACGAATGAGGGCGCACAAGTCTGCGCCATTGCTGATCAATGGCTGGACGATCTTTGCACATCCGCTGTTTCTCGATCAGTTCGCGGCGTTGACTCGGCAGGTCGAATCGCTCAGGCAAAAAGACCCGGCCGGGTATATGAAGAAGAATGCCAGCAAGCGGCTGGCGGCCATCTCCAAGTTGGTGTTCGAGGTCATTCCGCAGGATCCCTCACGGCCGGAATATCGCCAAGGCAATGCCCTTGGCGATAGCCATAAGCACTGGTTCCGGGTGAAGTTCTTCCAGCAATACCGTTTGTTCTTTCGCTATCACGCGCCGAGCAAGATCATCGTATTCGCGTGGGTCAACGACGATGACACCCGGTGTGCTTATGAGAGCAACGACGACGCGTACCGGGTGTTTCGCAGGATGTTGGAGAGCGGGCATCCGCCTGATGACTGGGCGCAGTTGCTTGGCGAAGCATCTCAAGATGAATTGCGGCCGCACCGAGTGGGTCTTGAACGACTCGATTGAGTCCGCGAATTTCCCGAGAGCAGCGTTGCTCAGTCCGGTGTGGCCGTGGTCCTCTGGGCATCCGTCTCGTCTGAAGTCTCCAATTCGAAATCCAGATCGCTTCCGATTGAAGACGCTGGAATCCGATAACCCATCGCCTGGTAGCCGCGCCGTCGCCGATCCCACATCCGCAGCAGGGCGGGGTGGCCGGAGTCGATGAAATCGATGATACACACGCGAGTCTTGTTTGCATGTTCGCGGTGGAGGCGGCCTGCGTATTGTTGCAGCGTTCCCTTCCACGAGATCGGCATGGCGAGCACGAGGGTATCGAGCGGAGGATGGTCAAATCCCTCGCCGACCAATTAATCCCCTCACACCACCGCCAGCCGTTCCACCGTATCAGGAAACTTCTCGACCAGGCGGATCAGCAGGGCGGCCTGGGCATTTGGCTTGGCCCGGCCCTGCTCCCAATTTTCCAGCGTGCGGGGGTTGGTGCGCAGGTAGCTGGCGAACACCGGCCGCGACAGGTGCAAGCGCTCCCGCAGCGCGAGCAGTTCGCCGGCGGTGATCTCGGGCGCCGACTTCATCTCCACCTCGTGCGTGCGCAGTGTCTGCTTGCCGGTACGCGCATCGGACAGGGCATCAAAACCCTCGGCAATTTCCGCAAACAGGTTCCGTTTTTTCATCGCCTGACTTCCAGTTCTGCTTTCAACATACGCTTGAGCGCTTTCTTCTCGTCGGCGCTCAAGTCCTTCAACTCATTCTTGTCGTACAGGGTGAATAGCCAGAATTGCCGGCCACCGTCCCATCAGTAGTAGATCACCCGCAGGCCACCGCGCTTACCCTTGCCCCTGCGCGGATCACCATGCCACAGTTTGCGCAGGCCGCCGGTGCCTTCGATCACATCGCCGGCCTCCGGATTGATCATCATGGCCGATTGCAGTCCACGGAATGCATCATCATCCAGGTACGCGGTCCGGTATCGGGCGAAGGCGGGCAATTCGACGAAGACGGCTTTCATGGATGTTAATCATACGCAAATTGCGTATAGATGGAAATCCACTACGCCGAGTTGCTGGCTCTCGACTGGCATGGGCTGCAGGGTGCTCGCCAGCAACATCCCAAATGAAAAAGCCCCGCCGGCTTCATGCCTTGCGGGGCTTTTCCCTTGCGAGCCGGTCAGAGACGGCCGCTGAGTATGCTCAAACGCTGATCACACGTTAAACAAGAAATTCATCACATCCCCATCCCTGACCACATACTCCTTCCCTTCCGCCCGCATCTTCCCGGCCTCCTTCGCCCCCTGTTCGCCCTTGTAGGTAATGAAGTCCTCATAGGCGATGGTCTGCGCGCGGATGAAGCCGCGTTCGAAGTCGGTGTGGATCACGCCGGCGGCCTGCGGGGCGGTGTCGCCCACGTGGATGGTCCAGGCGCGCACTTCCTTCACGCCGGCGGTGAAGTAGGTCTGCAGGCCGAGCAGGGTGAAGCCGGCGCGGATCACGCGGTCCAGGCCCGGTTCTTCCATGCCGAGGTCGGCCAGGAATTCGGCCTTGTCGGCGTCGTCGAGGTCGGCGATCTCGGCTTCGATGGCGGCGCACACGGCGACCACCGGCGACTTGGTCTTGGCGGCGTGGGCGCGCACGGCGTCCAGGTGCGGGTTGTTCTCGAAGCCGTCTTCACGCACGTTGGCCACGTACATGGTGGGCTTGGCGGTGATCAGGCAGAGCGGCTTGATGGCGGCCCATTCTTCGTCAGACAGGTCGAGCGTGCGCACGGCCCTGGCTTCGTTGAGCACGGCCTGGGCCTTTTCCAGCACGGCGACCAGGCGCAGCGCTTCCTTGTCGCCGGCGCGCGCGGGCTTGATGTAGCGGGCGTGGGCCTTTTCGACGGTGGCGAGGTCGGCCAGCGCCAGTTCGGTATTGATCACTTCGATGTCGGACAGCGGATCGACCTTGCCGGCCACGTGGATCACGTTGTCGTCTTCGAAGCAGCGCACCACGTGGGTGATGGCGTCGGTTTCGCGGATGTTGGCGAGGAACTGGTTGCCCAGGCCTTCACCCTTGGAGGCGCCCGCCACCAGTCCGGCGATGTCGACGAACTCGACCACGGCCGGCAGCACGCGCTCGGGCTTGACGACCTCGGCGAGCTTGGCAAGCCTCGGATCCGGCACTTCCACCACGCCCACATTGGGCTCGATGGTGCAGAACGGATAGTTCTCGGCGGCGATGCCGGCCTTGGTCAGGGCATTGAACAGCGTGGACTTGCCGACGTTGGGCAGGCCGACGATGCCGCATTTGAGGCTCATGGTAGAAGGCTTGAAATAGCAAAACCCCTATTCTAGCGGATGGGCGTGTGCGCACCGTGCCCGGGGTGGCCGGCGGCGGCGGTCCGGCGCGGCGTTGGCCGGCGCACGGGACGGGCGCGGGCGAAGTGCCGGGATGGCTATAATCCAGCCATGACTCGTCCATCTCCCTCCCGTTTCCAGGTTGCCGTGGTCGGCGGCGGTATCGTCGGCAAGGCTTGCGCGTTGTTGCTGGCCCAGCAGGGCATGCAGGTGGCGCTGGTCGCGCCGCGTCCGCAGGCGAGCGCGCCGGCGGCGGACCAGTGGGACAGCCGCATCTATGCGTTCTCGGCCAGCTCGCAGGCGCTGCTGGCGCAGTTGCGCGTGTGGGAGGCGCTGGACCCGGCGCGGGTGCAGCCGGTGTGCGACATGCGGGTGTCCGGCGACGCCAGCGCGGCGCGCGAGGATGCCCCGGCCGCGGGCGACCTGCATTTCTCGGCGTATGCGGCCACGGTGCCGCAACTGGCGTGGATCATCGAGTCGGGCCAGGTGGAGCGCGTGCTGGATACGGCATTGCGGTTCCAGCACCAGGTGCACTGGTTCGACGATACCGCCGCGGCGTTCCAGCGCGACCACGACGGCGCCACGCTGACGCTGGCCGGCGGCGACAAGGTGCGCGCGGCGCTGGTGGTGGGCGCGGACGGCGCGCGCTCGTGGCTGCGCGACCAGTGTCATATCCCGGTCTCCAAGCGGCGCTACCGTCAGCTTGGCGTGGTGGCCAATTTCGAATGCGAGCAGCCGCACCAGGACACGGCCTGGCAGTGGTTCCTGGGCGCGCCGGCCAAGCTCATGGCGGACGAGGAGCCGGCCAACGGCGAGATCCTGGCGCTGCTGCCGTTGCCGGGGCGGCGCGTGTCGATGGTGTGGTCGGCCGACGAGGCGCACGCGGCGGAGCTGCTGGCCTTGTCGCCGGAGGCGCTCTCGGCCACCGTGATGCAGGCCGCCAGCGGCGCGGTGGGCCGGCAGTTCGGCGCGCTGCGCTGCGTGACGCCGGCGCAGGGTTTCCCGCTGGTGCTGCAGCGCGCGGAGCAGTTCGCGCAGCCGCACGTGGCGCTGGTGGGCGACGCGGCCCACGTGGTGCATCCGCTGGCCGGGCAGGGCATGAACCTGGGCCTGCGCGACGTGGCGGAACTTGGCCGCGTGATGGCCGCCAAAGAGTCGTTCCGCGGCGAAGGGGACCTGCGCCTGCTGCGCCGCTACGAGCGCGCGCGCGCCACGGACCTGCTGTCGCTGACGGCGGCCACCGACGGCCTGCACCGGCTGTTCTCGCTGCCGGGCGGCATGGCGCGCACGGTGCGCAATGCCGGCATGCGGGCGGTGGGCGGCCAGCCGCTGCTCAAACGTTTTCTCATCGGCCGCGCGCTGGGCTGAGGCCCGAAGCGCGCGCCGGATCACCGGATACCTGGAGTCATCATGTTGCAATTCCTGCGCCGCCGTCCCGCCCTGTCGGCGACCGTCGCCACTCTCGCCGGCGGCCTGGCGGCGGCCGGCTTCGCGCTGCACGCCGTGGCGGCGAGCGAGCCGGGCACCGACCGCATCAAGGAGTCGATCCAGAAGATGCTGGGCGGGCGCGCCGAGGTCAAGAGCGTGGGCAAGACGCCGGTGCCGGGCCTGTTCGAGGTCAATATCGGCGGGCAGGTGGTCTATACCGACGCCACCGGGCGCTACGTCATCAACGGCGAGATGGTCGACACCAAGACCGGCACCAACCTGACCGAGGAGCGCGTGGCGGACCTGAACCGCATCAAGTGGTCGGACCTGCCGCTGGCGCGCGCCATCAAGTGGACCAAGGGCGACGGCAGCCGCCAGGTGGCGGTGTTCTCGGACCCGAACTGCGGTTACTGCAAGCGCATCGAGCAGACCTTCCAGCAGATGGACAACATCACGGTCTACACCTTCCTCTACCCGGTGCTGTCGCCGGACTCGGAGGTCAAGGCCAAGCAGGTCTGGTGCGCGACCGACCGCACCAAGGCCTGGCGCGACTGGATGCTCAACCGCGTGGCGCTGACCGGCAACGGCAGCTGCAAGACGCCCGTGGACGACAACCTGACGCTGGGCCAGAGCCTCAACATCACCGGCACCCCGGCCGTGTTCTTCATGGACGGCACGCGCATCCCCGGCGCGGCCGACGCCGCCACGCTCGAGCGCAAGCTCGCCGGCCTCAAGAAGTAAGCTCTCGCGCCGGCGGCCATGCCCGGCGCGCCGCGCCGGGTCGGCCGGCGCCTCGTTCATCTGACCTTCGCTATCCGCTGACGCGGAAGGAGACATCATGACGTTCCAGGCATTGCTGCTGACCCAGGACGGCGGCGCCACCCAGGCCGCCGTCACCGCGCTCGAGGAATCCGCCCTGCCGGCGGATGGCGACGTGCTGGTCGCGGTCGACTATTCCACCATCAACTACAAGGACGGCCTGGCCATCACGGGCCGCGCGCCGGTGGTGCGCAAGTGGCCGATGGTGGCGGGCATCGACGGCGCCGGCACGGTGCTGGAATCCGCGCACCCCCGCTGGCGGGCGGGCGACCGCGTGGTGCTCAACGGCTTCGGCGTGGGCGAGACGCACTGGGGCTGCCTGGCGCAGCGCGCGCGCCTGAAGGGCGACTGGCTGGTGAAGCTGCCGGACGCCTTCACCGCGCAGCAGGCGATGGCCATCGGCACGGCCGGCTACACCGCCATGCTGTCGGTGCTGGCGCTGGAGCGCGCGGGCGTCGCGCCGGGCGATGGCGAGGTGCTGGTGACCGGCGCCTCGGGCGGCGTGGGCACGGTGGCGATCGCGCTGCTGTCGAAGCTCGGCTATCGCGTGGCGGCGTCCACCGGCAAGACCGCCGAGGCGGATTTCCTCAAGGCGCTGGGCGCGGCCGAGGTGATCGACCGCACCGAGCTGGGTAAGCCCGGCAAGCCGATGCAGAAGGAGCGCTGGGCCGCGGTGGTGGACTCGGTGGGCTCGCACACGCTGGTCAACGCCTGCGCCCAGGTGCGCTACGGCGGCGCGGTGACGTGCTGCGGGCTGGCGCAGGGGCTGGACTTCCCGGCCTCGGTGGCGCCGTTCATCCTGCGCGGCATCACGCTGTACGGCATCGACAGCGTGATGGCGCCGATGGCCAGGCGCGAGCAGGCCTGGCAGCGGCTGGCCACGGATCTGGCGCCGGACCGCCTGCGTGCCATCACCAGCGAGATCGGCTTGTCCGGCGCCATCGAGGCGGGCCGCAGGATCGTCGAGGGCGGCATGCGCGGGCGCGTGGTGGTGAACGTCAACGCCTGACGGCCCGGCTGGCCGCCAGCGCAGCGCGGCACACGGTGCGGCACGGTGCGGCACGGCGCGGCATGGCGGAAGCGCGCGCGGGCATGGCGCTACAATCACGCTCATGAAGCCGATCCACTACGCCATCGCCCCGCTTCAACCGGAAGCGCACCTGTTCGCCGTCACTGTCACGGTGGACGCCCCCGATCCCGCCGGCCAGCAGTTCTACCTGCCGGCGTGGATTCCCGGCAGCTACATGATCCGCGACTTCGCCCGCAACATCGTGCGCATCCGCGCCGACGCGGGCGGCCGGCAGGTCGCGCTGGCCAAGCGCGACAAGCAGAGCTGGCAGGCCGCGCCGGTGGACGGGCCGCTGACGCTGAGCTACGAGGTGTACGCGTGGGACCTGTCGGTGCGCGCCGCGCACCTCGATGCCACGCACGGCTTCTTCAACGGCAGTTCCGTGTTCCTGTGCGCCGAGGGGCGCGAGCACCAGCCCTGCACGGTGGACATCCTGCCGCCCGCGGGCGAGGCCTACGCCGGCTGGCGCGTCGCCACCGCCATGCGCGAGGCGCCGGGCCGCGGCGGCGCGAAGCGCTACGGCTTCGGCCGCTACCAGGTGGCCGACTACGACGAGCTGGTCGACCACCCGGTCGAGATGGGCACCTTCGCGCTGGGCAGCTTCGTCGCCTGCGGCGCCCGGCACGACGTGGTCTTCACCGGCCGCGTGCCGCAACTGGACCTCGAGCGCGTGTGCCGCGACCTCAAGCAGGTCTGCGAAGCGCAGATCCGCCTGTTCGAGCCGAAGACCGAACGCGCGCCGTTCCTCGACAGCAACCGCCGCTACGTCTTCATGACGATGGTCACCACCGACGGCTACGGCGGGCTGGAGCATCGCGCCAGCACCGCGCTGATGTGCGCGCGTGCGGACCTGCCGGCGCGCAGCAAGGCGGAGGCCACCGAGGGCTACCGCACCTTCCTCGGCCTGTGCAGCCACGAGTATTTCCACACCTGGAACGTCAAGCGCATCAAGCCCGCGGCGTTCGTGCCGTACCGGCTGCGCGAGGAAACCCACACGCCGCTGCTGTGGCTGTTCGAGGGCTTCACCAGCTATTACGACGACCTGATGCTGGTGCGCAGCGGCGCCATCACCGAGGCGCAGTACGTCGAGCTGCTGGCCAAGACCTGGAACGGCGTGCTGCGCGGCAACGGCCGCACCAAGCAAAGCGTGGCCGAAAGCTCGTTCGACGCCTGGACCAAGTATTACCGCCAGGACGAGAACGCGCCCAACGCCATCGTCAGCTACTACACCAAGGGTTCGCTGGTGGCGCTGGCGCTGGACCTCACCATCCGTGCCCGGACCCGCAACCGCCGCTCGCTCGACGACGTCATGCGCGCGCTGTGGCAGCGCTACGGCAGCGATTTCTACGCGCCGGGCGCGCAGCAGCGCGGCGTGACCGAGGCCGAGGTCCATGCCCTCATCGATGAAGTCACTGGCCTGCGCCTGGGCATGCTGCTGCGCGCGCTGACCGAAGGCACCGGCGAGCTGCCGCTGGCGGCGCTGTTCAAGCCGTTCGGCATCAAGGCGGTGCCCACGAAGCCGGAGCGCAATGCCGCGCTCGGCATCAAGACCAAGACCGAGGACGGCTGGGTGCGCGTCACCCAGGTGCTCGACGGCGGCGCCGGCCAGGCGGCCGGGCTGTCGGCGGGCGACCTGCTGGCCGCGCTGGACGGCCTGCGCGTGGCGCCCGGGCAGCTGGACAAGCTGCTGGCGCGCTACCGCGCCGGCGACCGCGCCGAGTGCCACGTGTTCCGCCGCGACGAGCTGCACGTGCTGCCGCTGACCTTCGCCCGCGAGCCGGCCGCGCGGTACACGGTGACGGCCGAGGGCGGCCGCCAGCCCATGCGGGCCCGCTGGCTGGGCCAGTAAGACCGGCCGCGCCCCGCCCCGAGGCCAGCCCCAAGCCGCCACATGGAATACGCGCACGATCCCCGCACCTTCATCTACTCGCACTACGTCTACCGGGGCCTGCGCTCGGCCACCGGGGTGATCGGCGCCACGCTGGTGGCCATGCAGTTCACCGACCTGCCCACCGCGATGGTGGTGTCGATCGGCGCGCTGTGCACCAGCCTGATGGACCTGCCCAACCCGCTGAACCACAAGTTCAACGAGATGCTGGCCAGCGTGCTGCTGTGCACGGCGGTCACGCTGGCGGTGGCGATGGCCACGCCGTTCCCGCGCGTGATGCCGCTGGTGCTGGTGCTGGTGACGTTCATGGCCGGCATGATGACGGCCTACGGCAACAAGACCTTGCCGCTGCAGTTCTCGGCCTTGTTCGTCATGACGCTGACCGTCAACGAGGATTTCGTGGTGCGGCGCGCGCTGGAGCACGCGCTGCTGTTCGGCGCGGGCGCGGTGGCCTACATGGGCTACGCGATGGCGGTGAGCTGGGCCACGCAGCGGCGCACCAAGCAGCAGGTGTTGGCCGAGGCGCTGTACGAGATGGCGGGCTACCTGGAGATCAAGGCCGGCTTCTACGATGCCGGCAACGACTACGAGGCGCAGTTCAACCAGCTCGTGCGCCAGCAGATCGTGGTGGCCGAGCGCCAGCAGGCCGCGCGCGACCTGGTGCTGCGCGGCAACCGCACCACGCATGACGGGCTGCTGGTGCAGGCGCACCTGCGCATGCTGGACCTGTACGAGTACATCCTCTCCACCAACACCGACTACCCGCTGCTGCGCCAGACCTTCGCCGGTACGCCGGTGCTGGACCACCTGCGCCGGCTGGTGCAGCTGATGTGCCAGGACGTGGAGTCGATCGCCTACGACATCACGCGCGGGCGCTACTCCTATGCCGAGGTGGACTACCGCCAGGAGCTGCGCGCGGTCGAGGCCGAGATCGCGCAGCTGCGCCATCACCACATCCCGCCCGCGGCGATGACCGCGCTGGCCGAGACGCTCGACATGATCAAGGGCGCCATCGCGCTGGTGGCGCAGCTGCACGAGGCCTCGCGCACGCCGGTGGAGCCCAGCAAGGTGCTGCCCGGCCCGGACATGACGCCGTTCCTGACGCGCCAGCGCTACGAGCTCAAGGTGCTGCGCGACAACCTGAACTGGAAGTCGCCGGCGTTCCGCTTCGCGCTGCGCATCACGCTGGCGGTGGGCGCGGGGCTGTGGATCGCCGACCACCTGCCTTACGTCTCGCACAGCTACTGGATCCTGCTGACCATCATCGTCATCCTGAAGCCCAACTTCAGCATGACCAAGCAGCGCTACAACGACCGCCTGATCGGCACGCTGATCGGCTGCGCGATCTCGGTGGCGGTGCTGCGCGTGGTGCACCAGCCGCTGGTGCTGCTCGGCGTGCTGTTCGTGGCGCTGGTGGCGGGCACGGCGTTCTCCACCATCAAGTACCGCTACACCGCGGTGGCCGCCTGCGTGCAGGTGCTCATCCAGATCAACCTGCTGCTGCCGGGCAGCACCACGGTGGCCGGCGAGCGGCTGATCGACACGGTGATCGGCGGGGTGATCGCCTCGGTGTTCAGCTTCGTGCTGCCGAGCTGGGAGTACCGCGCGCTGCCCGCACTGGTGGAGAACGTGCTGCAGGCCAACCGCCGCTACATCGCCGCCACGCGCGACCTGCTGCTGCGCGTGGCCAAGGACGACTTCGCCTACCGCGTGCAGCGCAAGCAGTTCATGGACAGCCTGTCGGCGCTGATCGGCTCGTTCCAGCGCATGCTCGACGAGCCCAAGAGCCGGCACCGCGCGGTGGACAACCTGAGCCGCTTCATCGTGCAGAACTACCTGGTGGCCGCGCACGTGGCGGCGGCGCGCATCCAGGTGCGCGAGCACTACGGCGAGCTCGACGTGCCGGCGGCCGAGGCCGCCATCCGCCAGGCCATCGACGCCGCCACGAACAGCCTCGCGCTGGCAAGCGAGCGGCTGGTGGAGGACGACCGCGCGGGCGGGCGCGGCGTGGGATTCGTGCGCCCCGGAGAGCCGGCCACCGCGGCGGCGGCCGCGGTCGGGGCCGGGCCCGCCATGCCCAGGGCCGGCGCCGAAGCGGGGCCGGGCCATGTGTCCGCGGCGGGCGCCGCGCCGCTGGCGGCGGCCGTGCTCAACGCGGCGGTGGATGCCACTTCCACCGCCGACGAGGCCAGCGCGCGCCGCGCGCGCCTGGCCGATTCTGCCGACCGCCGCCGCGCCGACGTGCTGGTGCAGGCCGCGGCCTCGGGCGAGCTGGCCAAGGCCACCGCGGCCCGGCGCGAGCCGGGCGGCGGCAGCACGGCAAGCTCCACCGGGCGCAGCGCCAACGCCATCCTCGAGCGCCGCCTGCGCGCGCTGCGCGAGGACGCCGCCAAGATCGCGCTGCGCACCGGCGCCATCGGCCGCGCCATGCGGCAGCGCCAGCGCTAGCGCTGCCGCTTCAGCGCCGCTTTATCGCCGCTTCATCGCTGCTTCGTTGCAGCTTCGCCGCCGTCAGGGCTGCGCGCCGGCGCCGGGCGCCGGCGGCGGCTCCTCGCGCGGCAGCGTCAGCATGCCGCTGTTGTAGCTGTATTCGTACACCTCGCCGTAGCGGCCCCATTCGATGCCGATGGTCAGCACGCGCTCGGCTTCTTCCGGCTTGAGGAAGTCTTCCAGTTCGCGCAGCACGTGTTCCTCGCGGATCTCGCCGTCCTCGGACTGCTGCAGCTCGCGGCGGATGTGCGCGGCCAGCGCCACGTGCAGCAGCAGCTGCTTGCCGAACAGCACCTTGCGCTCGGGCGGCTCGGTCTCGTAGTAGGCGCGGCCCAGGCCGGTGGCGGTGATGTCGCCGCGCTCGATGGTGGCCAGCTGCAGCAGGTGCAGCGCCTCGCAGGCGGGCAGCAGGTCGTCGTCGGTGAGGCCGGCTTCCTCGGCCAGGTGCGGCAGGTCGGCGCGGCCGTGGAAGGGCGCCTCGCACAGCAGGTCGAGGATGGCCTCCATCTGGCTGATGTCGGCGTCCGGCAGGCGGTAGCCGATGTTGCTGGCGGCCGCCAGCGCGGTGACGCGCGGCCCCAGCGCGGCCGGCGAGGTCATCAGCGTGTAGACCTCGTCGATCAGGCCGCGCACCTGCGCGGAGTCGCGGTTGCGCGGGCGCGGGAACGGCACCTTGACCTCGGCGCGGATGCGGCCCGGGTCGCTCGACAGGATGACGATGCGGTCGGCCATCATGACCGCCTCTTCGATATTGTGCGAGACGATCAGGATGCACTTGATGTTGGTGCGGCCGTCTTCCCACAGGTCCAGCATCTCGTCGCGCAGGGTCTCGCCGGTGAGCACGTCGAGCGCGGAGAAGGCTTCGTCCATCAGCAGCAGGTCGGGCTCGGTCACGAGCGCGCGCGCGATGCCCACGCGCTGGCGCATGCCGCCGGACAGCTCGCGCGGCAGCGCGCTGTTGAAGCCGGACAGGCCGATCATGTCGATGGCCGCCTCGGCGCGGCGCGCGCGCTCTTCCTTCTGCACGCCCTGCGCTTCCAGGCCCAGCTCCACGTTCTGCTGCACGGTCAGCCACGGGAACAGCGCGAACGACTGGAACACCATCGCGATGCCCTCGGCGGTGCCGCGCAGCGGCTGGCCGCGGAAATGCACCTCGCCGCGGTCGGCGCCCACCAGCCCGGCCATGATGCGCAGCAGGGTGGACTTGCCGGAGCCCGACTTGCCCAGCATGGCGACGATCTCGCCGCGGCGCAGCGTGAGGTCCACGCCTTCGAGCACGGCGCGGTCGGTGTGGTCGGCGGTGCGGAACATCTTGGAGACGCCGCGTAGTTCGACCACGGGTTCGGCTACGGTTGCGGCGGTGGTGGCGGGGGAGCTTGCCATGATGGAATTCCGGTGCGGGTGCTGAAAGATCGGGTCAAAGCGCAATCAAAGACGGGTGCGTTCCTGCGCCAGCAGGTAGAGGCGGTTCCACAGCAGGCGGTTGAAGCCCACCACGAACACCGCCATCACGCCGATGCCCAGCGCGATGCGGGGAAAGTCGCCCTTGGCGGTCATCTCCGCGATGTAGCTGCCCAGGCCCGTGGCCACCAGCGTGCGGTCGCCCCAGGTCACGTATTCGGACACGATGCTGGCGTTCCACGAGCCGCCGGCCGCCGTCACCAGCCCGGTCAGCAGGCTGGGAAACACCGCCGGCACCAGGAAGCGCTTCCACATCAGCCAGCCGCGCAGGCCGAAGTTGCGCGCGGCCAGCTTGAGCTCGGTGGGAATGCCCGAGGCGCCGGCGATCACATTGAACAGGATGTACCACTGCGTGCCGAAAATCATCAGCGGGCTGAGCCAGATCTCCGGGTTCAGGCCGAAGCGCACGATCAGCATGACCACCAGCGGGAACATCAGGTTGGCCGGGAAGGCCGCCAGAAACTGCGCCACCGGCTGGGCGATGCGCGCCGCCGCCGGGTTGAGCCCGATGCGGATGCCGATCGGCACCCAGATCAGCGCGGCCAGGAAGATTAGCACCACCACGCGCACCATCGTCAGCAGGCCGAGCCACAGCACGTGGCCCACTTCGGCCCAGCCCACCTCGGTGCGCACGAAGTGCATCACGCGGTACAGCGCCGCCACCGCGACGAGCGTGATCATGATGGTGCCGGCGCGCTCGATCCACAGCGCGCGCCGGGCGTCGCCGCTGCGCGACGCGGTGGCCTTGCGCCCCGAGCCCCAGGCCAGCGTGCGCTCGGCCAGCGCGGCGGTGCGCGCCAGCAGCAGGCTGACCCACTCCGAGCGGCGCAGCAGGTTGAGCAGCCACGATTGCGGCTCGTTCTCCTGCGCCAGGGTCTCGAAGCGGAAGCGGTCGGCCCAGGCGATCAGCGGGCGGAACAGCAGCTGGTCATAGAGCACGATGCCGACCAGCATGGCCAGGATGGCCCAGCCGATCGCGGCGAGGTTCTGCTGCTGGATGGCCAGCGAGATGTAGGAGCCGATGCCGGGCAGCTTGATGTCGTTGCCGGACACCGAGATCGCCTCGGACGCCACCACGAAGAACCAGCCGCCGGACATCGACATCATCATGTTCCACAGCAGCCCCGGCATGGCGAACGGCACTTCGAGGCGCCAGAACTTCTGCCACGCGGACAGCCGGAACATGGCCGCGGCCTCCACCAGGTCGCTGGGGATGGTGCGGATCGACTGGTACAGGCTGAACGCCATGTTCCACGCCTGCGAGGTGAAGATGGCGAAGATGGCCGCGCATTCCACCCCGACCAGGCTGCCCGGGAACAGCGCGATGAAGCCGGTCACGGTGATCGACAGGAAACCCAGCACGGGGATCGACTGCAGGATGTCCAGCGCCGGTACCATGACCTTCTCGGCCGTGCGGTTCTTCGAGGCCAGCGCGGCGAAGGCGAACGAGAACAGCAGCGACGCCGCCAGCGCCAGCAGCATGCGGATGCTGGTGCGCAGCAGGTAGTACGGCAGGTAGGCGATGTCCAGATGCACGTCCAGCGGCTCGCCGGGCCGGTAGGGCACGTCCATCTGCCGCGCGGCGAAGGCCACCAGCACGATCGCCGCCAGGATGATCGGCAGCAACGCCAGGTCGAAGCGGTTCGGCGGCGCGGTCAGCAACTGGCTGACGTAGCCAGGGGAGGTGCGCGCGCTGGCCTTGTCGTGTTCGGCTTGCTGCATTGTCTTGGCTGAAGTTCGGTGGCTGCGGTTGCCCGGCGGGACCGGGTGGCCCGGGACCTGGATGGATCGGCGTGCGGGGCGGGGGCCGTGCGTGGATTCCGGAGGGGCGCCGGCCGGGTGCCGGCGCGTCGCAGTGCTGTCGGCGTTACCTCAAGCGGCCTGCCCATACTGGTAACGCTTAGGGTAGCCACCTAGTTTACTTATATCGCATGGCAAAGCCGTTTCATGCGGCGGCGTGGAGAAAGCAGATGGAACAGCAGACGGGACCCCAGTGGGCGCATCGGCCGACAACGTGGCACCTCGTGGTCACGGGGCGCGTGCAGGGCGTGGGCTACCGCGCCGCGTGCGAGGACCGGGCGCGCGCGCTGGGGCTGGGCGGCTGGGTGCGCAACCGGCGCGACGGCTCGGTGGAGGTGATGGCCTACGGCCCGCCCGAGCGGCTCGCGGCGCTGCGCGAGTGGATGCGCGGCGGGCCGCCGGCCGCGCAGGTCGATGGCCTGCGGGTGGAAGCCGGCGCGGGCGTGTTCGACAGCTTCGACTGCCTGCCGACGGTCTAGCGCGCGGGGGCCTGACGAGCGTGGCTCGCGCGCCAGTCGACCGGCGCCATGCCGTGCCGCGCCAGCCACGCGTTGGCCAGCTTGAAGTGGCCGCAGCCGAGAAAACCGCGATGCGCCGACAGCGGCGACGGATGCGGCGCTTCGAGCACGTAGTGCGTGCCCGCCAGCAGCGGCTTCTTGGCCTGCGCGTGGCTGCCCCACAGCAGGAAGACCAGGTTGGGGCGGGCCGCGGACAGGGCCCGGATCAGGCAGTCCGTCACCGCTTCCCAGCCGCGCCGGGCGTGGCTGGCGGCCTGGCCTTGCTCCACCGTCAGCACGGTGTTGAGCAGCAGCACGCCCTGGCGCGCCCAGCCTTCCAGGTTGCCGGAGGCGGGCGGCGCCGCGTTGTCGCCGTACTCGGCGGCGATTTCCTTGAAGATGTTGCGCAGGCTCGGCGGCACGCGCACGCCGTCCGGCACCGAGAAGGCCAGGCCGTGCGCCTGCGGGATCTCGTGGCCGCCGACCGTGCCGGTGCCGTGGTACGGGTCCTGGCCGAGGATCACCACCTTGACCGTTTCGGGCGGGGTGAGGTGCAGCGCGTGGAAGACGTCGCGCGGGAACACCGGCTTGCCGGCGGCGCGCTCGCCGTCAACGAAGGCGGCGAGTTCCCGCCAGCCTTCGCCGTGCATGCAGGGCGCGAGCAGCTCGCGCCAGGCGGCGGGCAGCGCGGCGGCCTGGGCGTCCAGGCCGTCGGCGGGCGGGGGCGCCTTGGCGGCGGCCGGGGCGAACAGGTCGGCCTGCGCGCTCGTGGGTTTGCTCATGCGGATGCCTGCGGGAAAGGGATCAGGAATGGGATCGGGAAAGGGATCGAGAAAGGGATCGAGAAAGGGATCAGGGAAAGGTTCGGCGAGGGCGCGTCAGGCGTCGGCCGTGCCCGCGAGCCGGTAGCCGCGCGCGGCCTTGCTCTGGTCGGAAGGCTTGAGCGGCGCCACGTGCTGCAGGCGCCGCGCCAGCGCGCGCAACGCGGCTTCGGCGGCGGCCTGCGCCGGGCCCTGGCCGTCCTTGCCGGGCAGCCATTCCAGCTCGAGTTCGTGGATGGCGTCGCGCGTGCCGGCGCCGGGCACGGTGATCTCGCCCACGTCGAGCGCGGCCTCGATGCGCGCGCCGTCCTGCTCGATCAGCCAGGTGCGGCGCGTGAAGTCGGTGCGGAACACCGGCGCCAGCGCGGCGGCCAGCGGCGCGAGCAGCTCGCGCGCCTCGGGCGGGAAGGCGCCGAGCTCGATGGCCTCGGCGGCAGTCGCGGTTTCCCACTCGTTGCGGGCGGCCAGCCCCGCCTCGCTCCTGCCGGCGGTCTTGAGCGTCTGCAGCCACTGCGCGCCGCGGCGGCGCAGCCGCAGCGCGGCGCGCGCGCGGGCCAGGTCGCGCGCGGGGGTGTCGAGGTAGACGTTGAGCAGCGTGTGCTCGCCGCGCGCCTCGCCGTGCGCGTCCAGCCATGCCGCCAGCGCGGGCATGGCGCCGTCGGGCACCGCCAGCTTGAGTTCGATTTCCTGGGCCATGTCGGTGTGCGGTTCCGGTGGGTGTGCGGGTGTGTGTGCGATCGGGCGTGCGGTTGGGCGTGCGGTCGGGCGACGCGGCCGGACGATGCCGGCCGGGTCAGGCGAACAGGCGCGCCAGTTCCACGCCCGGCTCGGGCGCGCGCATGAATGCCTCGCCGACCAGGAACGCGTGCACGTCGGCATCGCGCATGCGCTGCACGTCGGCCGGGCCGAGGATGCCGGACTCGGTCACCACCAGCCGTTCGGCCGGAATGCGCGGCAGCAGGTCCAGCGTGTTGTCGAGCGAGACCTCGAAGGTGCGCAGGTTGCGGTTGTTCACGCCGAGCAGCGGCGTCTTCAGGCGCAGCGCGGCGTCGAGCTCCTCGCCGCCGTGCACTTCCACCAGCACGTCCATGCCGAGCTCGTGGGCGCAGGCTTCGAGCTCGGCCATCAGGCCGGGGTCGAGCGCGGAGACGATCAGCAGGATGGCGTCGGCGCCCCAGGTGCGCGCTTCATAGACCTGGTACAGGTCGATCATGAAGTCCTTGCGCAGCGCGGGCAGCGGGCAGGCGCCGCGCGCGCGCCTGAGGAAGTCGGGATGGCCCTGGAAGAAATTCACGTCGGTCAGCACCGACAGGCAGGCCGCGCCGTGGCTGGCGTAGCTCTCGGCGATCGCCTCGGGCACGAAGTGCTCGCGCAGCACGCCCTTGGACGGCGAGGCCTTCTTCACCTCGGCGATCACGCCGGCGTGGCCGGCGGCGATCTTCTCGCGTAGCGCGCGCTCGAAGCCGCGCGGCGCCAGGCCGGGCTCGGCGCGCAGGCTCTCGGCCTCGGCGCGCAGGCTGGGCAGGTCGCGCTTCTTGCGCGCGGCGCTGACCTCGTCGGCCTTGACGGCCAGGATCTTGTTCAGGATGTCGGACATGCGGGTTTCTCTTGCGGTGCGCGGCGCGCGGTGCGGATTACTTGAACTGCTGCGTGGCGCGCACGAACTGGTCGAGCTTCCCGCGCGCGGCGCCGCTGGCGATGGCATCGCGCGCGCGGCGGATGCCGTCCTCGATCGAGCCGGCCACGTTGGCGGCGTACAGCGCGGTGCCGGCATTGAGCGCGACGATCTCGCGCGGCGTGCCGGGCACGTCGGTCAGCGCTTCGAGCAGCATTGCCTTCGATTCGATGGCGTCGGCCACCTTGAGGCCGCGGTTGGAGATCATCGACAGGCCGAAGTCCTCGGGGTGGATCTCGTACTCGCGCACCTCGCCGTCCTTGAGCTCGCCGACCAGCGTGGCGGCGCCGAGCGAGACCTCGTCCATGCCGTCCTTGCCGTACACCACCAGCGCGTGCTTGGCGCCCAGGCGCTGCATCACGCGCACCTGGATGCCGACCAGGTCGGGGTGGAACACGCCCATCAGGATGTTGGGCGCGTCGGCCGGGTTGGTGAGCGGGCCGAGGATGTTGAAAATGGTGCGCACGCCCATTTCCTTGCGGATCGGCGCCACGTTCTTCATGGCCGGGTGGTGGGTGGGCGCGAACATGAAGCCGATGCCGGTCTGCTCGATGCACTGGCCGACCTGCTCGGGCGTGAGCATGATGTTGACGCCGAGCGCCTCCAGCACGTCGGCGCTGCCCGACTTGGAGCTCACGCCGCGGTTGCCGTGCTTGGCGATGCGCGCGCCGGCCGCGGCCGCGACGAACATCGAGGCGGTGCTGATGTTGAAGGTGTGCGAGCCGTCGCCGCCGGTGCCGACGATGTCGACGAAGTTCTCGCGGTCCTTGATTGAACCCAGCGGCACCTTGTTGGCGAACTCGCGCATCACCTGCGCCGCGGCCGAGATCTCGCCGATGGTTTCCTTCTTCACGCGCAGCCCGGTCAGGATGGCCGCGGCCATCACCGGGGAGATCTGCGCCTGCATGATCTGCCGCATCAGGTGCAGCATTTCGTCATGGAAGATCTCGCGGTGTTCGATGCAGCGGGTGAGGGCTTCCTGTGGCGTGATGGACATGGCGGTCTCGTTCGTGTCGTGGGCAGGCGCGGGCGCGGTGGCGATGGGGGTGTCGAGCCGCCTCATCGGCGCGCCTTGAGGAAGTTGGCCAGCAGCGCGTGGCCGTGCTCGGACAGGATCGACTCGGGGTGGAACTGCACGCCCTCGATGTCGAACTCCTTGTGGCGCACGCCCATGATCTCGCCGTCCGGCGTCCACGCCGTCACTTCCAGGCAGGCCGGCAGCGTCTCGCGCTCGATCGCCAGCGAATGATAGCGCGTCACGTCGAAGTGCCGGGGCAGGCCGGCGAACACGCCTTCCTGCGTGGTCTCGATGCGGCTGACCTTGCCGTGCATGACCTGCTTGGCGCGGATCACCTCGCCGCCGAAGGCCTCGCCGATGGCCTGGTGGCCCAGGCACACGCCCAGCAGCGGCACCTTGCCGGCGAAGTGCTGCAGCACCGCCACCGAGATGCCGGCTTCCTTGGGGCTGCACGGCCCGGGCGAGACGCAGATGTGGTCGGGCTTGAGGGCCTCGATCTCCTCGATGGTGATCTCGTCGTTGCGGTAGGTGCGCACGTCGGCGCCGAGTTCGCCGAAGTATTGGACGAGGTTGTAGGTAAACGAATCGTAGTTGTCGATCATCAGCAGCATGGCGGTTCCCTGTTCCCTGGCGTTCAGATGTCCGAGTCCAGGCCGTCCTGGACCTGCTCGGCGGCGCGGATCACGGCGCGCGCCTTGGCTTCGGTTTCCCTCCATTCGGCTTCGGGGTCGGAGTCGGCGACGATGCCGGCGGCGGCCTGCACGTACAGATTGCCGTCCTTGACGATGCCGGTGCGGATGGCGATGGCCAGGTCCATCTCGCCGCCGAACGACAGGTAGCCCACCGCGCCGCCGTAGATGCCGCGCTTGCGCGGCTCGAGCTCGTCGATGATCTCCATCGCGTGCACCTTGGGCGCGCCCGACAGCGTGCCGGCCGGGAAGGTGGCGCGCAGCACGTCGAGGTTGCTCATGCCGGGCTTGAGCGTGCCTTCGACCGAGCTGACGATGTGCTGCACGTGCGAGTATTTCTCGATCACCATCTGGTCCGTGACCTTGACCGAGCCGATCTCGGCGATGCGGCCGATGTCGTTGCGCGCGAGGTCGATCAGCATCACGTGCTCGGCGATCTCCTTCGGGTCGCCGAGCAGCTCGGTGGCGAGCTGCGCGTCCTTCTCCGGCGTGTTGCCGCGCGGGCGCGTGCCGGCCAGCGGGCGGATGGTGACGATGTGGTCTTCGCGCTGGTCGCCGTTGCTGCCGCTGCGGCGGGTTTCCTGGCGCACCAGGATCTCGGGCGAGGCGCCCACGATCTGGAAGTCGCCGAAGTTGTAGAAGTACATGTACGGCGACGGATTGAGCGAGCGCAGCGCGCGGTACAGCGACAGCGGCGCGTCGCGGTACGGCTTGACCAGGCGCTGGCCGATCTGCACCTGCATCATGTCGCCGGCCATGATGTATTCCTTGGCCTTGTGCACGGCGGCGAGGTAGTCGGCCTTGTCGAACTCGCGGAACACCTCGGTCTGCACCGACGGGCTCGTGACCGGCACGTCCACCGGCTGGCGCAGCTTCATGCGCAGCTCGCGCAGGCGCTGGCGCGCGCGGGCGTAGGCCTCGGGCGTGGTCGGGTCGGCGTAGACGATCAGGTAGAGCTTGCCGGACAGGTTGTCGATCACGGCCAGCTCCTCGCACAGCAGCAACTGGATGTCGGGCAGGTTGAGGTCGTCCGGCTTCTGCGTGGCGGCCAGCTTTTTCTCGATGTAGCGCACCGCGTCGTAGCCGAAGTAGCCGGCCAGGCCGCCGCAGAAGCGCGGCAGGCCGGGGCGCAGCGCCACCTTGAAGCGCTGCTCGAAGGCGGCGATGAAGTCGAGCGGGTTGCCTTCGTGGGTTTCCACCACGTGGCCGTCGGTCACGACTTCGGTGCGCATGCCGTGCGCGCGCAGCAGCGTGCGCGCGTGCAGGCCGATGAAGGAGTAGCGGCCGAAGCGCTCGCCGCCCACCACCGATTCGAGCAGGAAGGTGTTGACCCCGCGCGTCTGCGACTGCGCCAGCTTGAGGTAGAGCGAGAGCGGCGTTTCCAGGTCGGCGAACGCCTCCGCGATCAGCGGGATGCGGTTGTAGCCCTGCTCGGCCAGCGATTTGAATTCCAGTTCGGTCATGTCGATCCTCTTGTGCGGCGGCGCGGTGCCCTGGGCTGTGCGCTCGCCGCGATGTCGGCAACTTGGGGCTGGAAGGTCGTCAGACCCGCCCCGGGGAAGGACCTGGCGCGGAACAAGCGTCCGCGCACGGCCGGGGTGGGCGTGCAGCGCGTTCGGGGGACAGCAGGCGCGGGGCCTGGGATGTCGGGCGGCTGGGAATACTGTGAAGGTCCGGCAACCTGCCGGTCTGGCCGGCCCCGTTCCATGTTAGTGCATCGACGATGCAGCAGATCCGGGAAGACGGGGGCGGTCAGGAGACTCGCGAACGCACTTTACGCCTGTTGGAAGGCACGCCAGCGACGCCAGGGCCAGGCCTGCCGATCACTGCCAGAAGAGATGCGCTTGCGGTTCAGAAACATGAAATCGTGTTCAGCGATTTACGGTTTGGATGCGGCGGTCCGGAGAAAACCGTTGGGTCGTGTCCGGCGCCGCTGGAGGCTTGCCTGGCTCTTGCCGCCGGTGCCCGATCCGCCAATCGCTTTATCTGCAATGTGACGCAAGCACCTCAGCCGCCTGGGCAATGGAATCGACTATACCATCGGCGTCGACGCCTTGTACAGGGTTGCCGTGGTTGTAGCCGTAAGGCACCAGCAGCACGCCCATGCCGGCCGCGCGCGCGGCGCGGGCGTCGTTTTCCGAGTCGCCGATGGCGGTCATCTCGGCCGCTTCGAGCCGGAACGCCTCGGCCACCTTGAGCAGCGGCAGCGGATCGGGCTTGCGCAGGGCGAAGGCGTCGCCGCCGTAGACCAGCTCGAAGAAGCGCGCCAGGCCGGTCCTGGCGAGCAGCGGCTCGGTGAAGTTGTGCGGCTTGTTGGTGACGCAGGCCAGGCGCAGGCCGGCGCCCTTGAGCGCGGCCAGCCCTTCGGCCACGCCGGGGTAGACGTGCGAGAACTGGCCGTTGATGTGGATGTATTCGCGGTCGTACAGCGCCAGCGCGTCGGCGAACATGCCGTTGGCGTGGGCCGGCGAGAGGCGCGCGTCGAGCACGCGCCGGATCAGGTTTTCCGAGCCCTTGCCGACGAAGCTGACGATCTGCTCGCGCGCCAGCGGCGCCAGCGGCCCGAGATGCGGGTGCAGATGCGCCAGCGCGGCCAGCATGGCGTTGACCGCGGCGTGGAAGTCGCCGGCGGTGTCGACCATCGTGCCGTCCAGGTCGACGATGACGCCGCGGATGCCGCGCCAGTCGGTGCGCTTGAGCCGGGCCGTGCTCATTGCCGGCCCGCCTTGGCTGCCTTGGCCAGTTCGGCGCGCAGCGCCGCCAGCACGCCCTTGTAGCCGCCGTCGGCATCCGGCTTGCCGAACACGGCCGAGCCGGCCACGAAGGTGTCGGCGCCGGCCGCGGCGATCTCGGCGATGTTGTCCACCTTCACGCCGCCGTCCACCTCCAGCAGGATGCGCCGGCCGGTGCGCTCGGCGTAGGCGTCGATGCGCTGGCGCGCGGCGCGCAGCTTGTTGAGCGTCTCGGGGATGAAGGACTGGCCGCCGAAGCCCGGGTTGACCGACATCAGCAGGATCACGTCGAGGCGGTCCATGACGTGGTCGAGGTGGTTCAGCGGCGTGGCCGGGTTGAACACCAGCCCGGCCTGGCAGCCGTGGTCGCGGATCAGCGCGAGCGTGCGGTCGACGTGCTCGCTGGCTTCCGGGTGGAAGGTGATGATGTTGGCGCCGGCCTTGGCGAAGTCCGGCACGATGCGGTCCACCGGGCGCACCATCAGGTGCACGTCGATCGGCGCCGTCACGTGCGGGCGGATCGCCTCGCACACCAGCGGGCCCACGGTCAGGTTCGGCACGTAATGGTTGTCCATCACGTCGAAGTGGATCCAGTCGGCGCCGTCCGCGGTCACGCGCTTGACTTCTTCGCCCAGGCGGGCGAAGTCGGCGGACAGGATGGAGGGGGCGATGCGGTAGTCGGCGGTGCTCATGGCGGCGGGCTCGTGGGGGTGCGTTCAGCGCAAATCTAGCGCGAAGTCCGGTATTTTACCCTTCCCGGGCGGGGCAAGGCCGCCATGCCGGACGCGCCAGGCCCGGGCGCGCGGCTTGCCGCACCCCCGGCGTTGCCGCACAATGCGGCTACCCTATCCTGCCGCGATGTGCCGACAATGAGCGAATACGCGTTTTCCGTGGCCGTGCGTACCCAGTACCTGGCCGACCAGTCCGACCCCGAGCGCGGGCGCCATGCCTTCGCCTACACCATCACCATCCACAATACCGGCGAGGTGGCCGCGCAGCTCATCTCGCGCCACTGGGTCATCACCGACAGCGACAACGGCACGCAGGAGGTGGCCGGCCTCGGCGTGGTGGGCCATCAGCCGCTGCTCAAGCCGGGCGAGCACTTCGAGTACACCAGTTGGGCCACCATCTCGACGCCGATCGGCTCGATGAAGGGCGAATATTTCTGCGTGGCCGAGGACGGCCACCGCTTCGAGGTGCCGATTCCGGAGTTCGCGCTGGTGCTGCCGCGCATGCTCCACTGATGGCCGGTGCCGGCGCGGTGCCGATGTGATGCCGATGTGATGCCGATGTGGCGAGGAACCTAGTGCCCCGGCGCGCTGTCCTGATCCTGGCGGGCGGCGCTGCCGTCCTGGCCCGCGCGCGAGGGATGATCGTCGGGCGCGCGGGTGGGGCGCGGGTTCTTTTTCGCCGTGCCCATCGTCCAGACCACGATGAAGATCAGCAGGAAGAGCGCCACGCCGGCCTCGAGGGCGAACAGCAGCATGGGATGGGCTTCGAAGAACTGGCTCATGGCAGGATCACTTGGAGGCGACGCTGGGCATTGTAGGGCATCGGCAGATGCGGCCGTCCTCGCGGTTCCGAGTTCTTACCCAATCAAGATGGCTTATCCGGATTCCTTTCCCCGTTTCTCCTTTTTCCTGCCGGCGCCCGTGTCCGGCGCCGCGCGCGCGCGGCGCGCCGGCTGGCTCGCGCTGGCCGCGGCGGCGACGCTGCTGGCCGGCTGCATGAGCGGCCCGCCGCCGCGCGTCGAGGGGCCTGGCGGCGCGCGCCCCGGGGTGCCGCCGGCCGCCTCCGGCCAGAAGGGCCAGTTGCAGGCCGCCAGTTGGGCCGAGATCGGCGGCTGGAGCCAGGACGACGTGCGCGCCGCGTGGCCGGCGCTGCAGGCCAGCTGCCAGGCGCTCAAGAAGCGCGCCGAATGGAACCGCGTCTGCGCGATCGGCCTGATGGTCGACGCCGGCGACCTGGGCGCCATGCGCGCCTACTTCGAATCCAACTTCCAGCCGTACCGCGTGGTCAACGGCGACGGCACCGACAGCGGCCTGATCACCGGCTATTACGAGCCGATCCTGCACGGCTCGCGCACGCGCCAGGGCCAGTACCAGATTCCGCTCTACCGCAAGCCGGCCCAGTGGGGCAGCCGGCCGCTGCCGGCGCGCGGCGAGCTGCTGCAGAACCCGGCGCTGCGCGGCCACGAGCTGGTGTGGGTGGACGACGCCGTGGAAGCCGCGTTCCTGCAGATCCAGGGCTCGGGCCGCATCCGCCTGCAGGACGGCACCACGATGCGGGTGGGCTTCGGCGGCACCAACGACCAGCCGTTCCGCTCGTTCGGCAAGTGGCTGCTGGACCGCGGCGAGATCACGCCGGCGCAGGCCACCATGCAGGGCATCAAGGGCTGGGCGCGCTCCAATCCGGGCCGCGTGGACGAGATGCTCAACGTCAATCCGCGCTTCGTGTTCTTCCGCGAGCTGCCGCCGACCAACGAAGGCCCGGTCGGCGCGCTCGGCGTGCCGCTGACCGCGGAGCGCTCGATCGCGGTCGATCCGGCCACCATTCCGCTCGGCGTGCCGGTGTTCCTGTCCACCACGCGGCCGCTGTCGGCCGAGCCGATCCAGCGCCTGATGTTCGCGCAGGACACCGGCTCGGCCATCAAGGGCGGGGTGCGCGCCGACTTCTTCTGGGGCGCCGGCGACGCGGCCGGCGAGGCCGCCGGCCGCATGAAGCAAGGCGGCCGCATGTGGGTGCTGATGCCGCGCAGCTAGGCTAGGGCGGTGCGTCCGCTCAGCGCGGGCGCTGGTCGACGATGCGGCGCGCCTTGCCGACCGAGCGCTCGACGCCGCCGGCGGGCAGGATCTCGATGCCGACGGTCACGCCGATGTAGGCCTTGATGTCGTAGGTCAGCTGCGCGCTGGCCTGCCGCGTGCCGGCCGGGTCCACGCCGTGCGCGCACTCCACGCGCACGGTCAGCACGTCGAGATGGCCATCCTTGGTCAGCACGCACTGGTAGTGCGGCGCCAGCTCGGCGTGCTTGAGGATCAGCTCCTCGATCTGCGAGGGGAACACGTTGACGCCGCGGATGATCATCATGTCGTCCGAGCGGCCCGTGACCTTCTCCATGCGGCGGAACGCGGCGCGCGCGTTGCCGGGCAGCAGGCGGGTCAGGTCGCGCGTGCGGTAGCGCACGATGGGCAGCGCTTCCTTGCTCAGCGTGGTGAAGACCAGCTCGCCGAATTCGCCGTCGGGCAGCACCTCGCCGGTGTCCGGGTCGATCACCTCCGGGTAGAAATGGTCTTCCCAGATGGTCGGGCCGTCCTTGGTCTCGGCGCATTCGCTGGCCACGCCCGGCCCCATCACTTCCGACAGCCCGTAGATGTCCACCGCCGAGATGCCCAGGCGCTTCTCGATGGCCACGCGCATCTCGGGCGTCCACGGCTCGGCGCCGAAGATGCCTACGCGCAGCGAGGTGGAGGCCGGGTCGATGCCCTGGCGCTCGAACTCGTCGGCGATCGCCAGCATGTAGCTCGGCGTGACCATGATGACCTCGGGTTTGAAGTCCTGGATCAGCTGCACCTGGCGCTCGGTCTGGCCGCCGCCGAACGGGATCGCGGTGAGGCCGGCCTTCTCCACGCCGTAGTGCGCGCCGAGGCCGCCGGTAAACAGGCCGTAGCCGTAGCTGATGTGCACCTTGTCGCCGCGCCGCGCGCCGGCCGCGCGTACCGAGCGCGCCACCACTGTGGCCCAGTTGTCGATGTCGTTGAGGGTGTAGCCCACCACCGTGGGCTTGCCGGTGGTGCCCGACGAGGCGTGGATGCGCGCGATGCGGTCCTGCGGCACGGCGAACATGCCGAACGGGTAGTTGTCGCGCAGGTCCTGCTTGGCCGTGAACGGAAAGCGGGCGAGGTCGGCCAGCGAGCGCAGCTGGTCCGGGTGCACGCCGGCGGCGTCGAACTTGCGGCGGTAGACCGGCGAGTTCCGGTAGGCGTGGTCGAGCGACCATTTCAGGCGTTCGAGCTGCAAGGCCTGCAATGCGTCGCGGCTGGCGGTCTCGATCGGCTCTAGCGGCAGATCTGTGAGGCGCGTGCTCATGGTGTCTCCTGCGCGTGGGGGCTTGTGTTTCCGGCTGGCGTTTTGCGGGGGTGTATGGCGGCGAAGCCTACCGCGCCGGCTCGGTCGGGGCGACCACGTGGCCCTTGATCTGCGCGGACTTGCCGCGGAACATCGCCACGGTCTCGCCGGCGCGGTTGGTGACGCGGATGTCGTAGATGCCGTGCCGCCCGGACAGGACCTGCTCGGTGGCCTCGGCCGTGAGCAGGTCGCCGCCATGCACGGGCTTGAGGAACTCGATGCTGCAGCCGGCCGCCACCGTGTTGATGTTGTGGCTGTTGCAGGCGAAGGCGAAGGTGGAATCGGCCAGCGTGAACATCAGCCCGCCGTGGCAGATGCCGTGGCCGTTGAGGAATTCGGGCCGCACCGGCATCGACAGGCGCGCGTAGCCGGGGCGCACGGCCTCGAGGGTGATGCCGAGCCAGCGGCTGCAGGCATCGGCTTCGTACATGCTGGCGGCGGCCGCTTCGGCGAGGGCCTGTGGAGTCTGGGTCAAGCTGGTCTCCTGGTGGGGCGGGGAGGCGTGGGGAAGGCGTGCAATCGCCGGGCGTTGAAGCGGGCGTTGAGGCGGGCGGCCTAGCGCCCGGTAAACCGGGGCGCGCGCTTTTCCAGGAAGGCGTTCACGCCCTCCGCGTAGTCATGCGAGGCGCCGAGCTCGCGCTGCAGGTCGCGCTCGAGGTCGAGCTGGGCGTCGAGCCCCTGGCTCGCGCCGGCATGCATGGCGTGCTTGATGGCCGCCAGCGCGCGCGTGGGCTGCGCCGCCAGGTGCGTGGCCAGCGCCAGCGCCTGCTCGGGCAGCAGCGGATCGTCCATGACTTCCCAGATCAGGCCCCATTTCTCGGCCTCGTCGGCGCCGAGCTTGTCGCCGGTCATCGCCAGCCCGAGCGCGCGCGCCATGCCGACGCGTCTGGGCAGCAGCCAGGTGCCGCCCGAATCCGGGACCAGGCCGATCTTGACGAAGGCCTGGATGAAGCTGGCCGAGCGCGCCGCCAGCACCATGTCGCAGGCCAGCGCCAGGTTGGCGCCGGCGCCCGCGGCGGTGCCGTTGACGGCGGCCACCACCGGCAGGGGCAGCTTCTGCAGGCGGCGGACCAGCCGGTTGAACCAGACGTCGATCAGTTCGCCCAGATCGGTCATGGCGCCCGGCGTGAAGTCCAGGTCGGCCAGGTCCTGCCCGGCGCAGAAGCCGCGGCCCGCGCCGGTCAGCAGCAGCGCGCGGGCGCCGCCGGCCTCGACGTGGTCGAGCGCCTGCTGGAGCACGGCGTGCATCTCGCGCGTGAAGGCATTGAGCTTGTCGGGGCGGTTGAGCGTGATGACCGCGACCTGGCCGTGCCAGGCGAGCAGTACCGGGCCGGAAGTCAGGCTGGCCTGAGGGGGCGTGTCTGGCATCGTTGTCTCCTGCCTTGGGTGGTGGCTGGTGGTCCTGGCCGGCGCGCGGCCTCTCTTCTATATGGGAGGCGTTGTGGCCCGACAAAAAGGCCCAACAAAAAGGCCCGATAAAATTAACCGACCAGTCGGTCGGCAAATGATAGCAACTTATCCGGCGGTGCGGAAGCTGTCGCGCGCCATTTCGCGCAAGAGGATCGTCACAGTTTTCAGAGTCTTGTGTAGCTCAAGGCCCAAGTCGGTGGCGTTTACCCCAGCGGAGCAGAGAGGCTTGATGTTGATTAACTAAGATCGACTAGACGCGCACTGGCTTGAGAGCCCTGGAGGGGTAACATGAAGAGATTGCGGATTCACCTGCCGGACGAACTCTACGCAGTGGTCGCGGCTCTAGCTAAAGCAGAGCGGGGGCCGCGCAGAAAAGTGATCCTCGATGCGATTAAAGCCTATGTTGCCCATCGTCATGTGAAGACACGGACGGCCGATGCCTTTGGGCTGTGGAGCGGACAGGCGTCAGCCACGCGCTCATATGCAGAATCAATCCGAGCAGAGTGGGGAGATTAGCCGCTTTAAGTTCATCGTGAGGTGAGTTTCGGTCTATCTGTTGCTCCTTCGGAGAACACATTATGCGAGCGGTAGACGTAGTCGACGCCGGCCCCCAGCTTCCGGAATTGATAGAGGCCGCGATAGCTGGTGAGGAAGTTGTGATCACCCGTCGGGGGGAGCCGATCGCACGGCTGCTACCGTTTGCGCAGAAAGCTTCTACGCGCCGCCTTGGCACGCTAGCAGGTAAGATCCGCATTGCAGACGACTTCGACCTTCCTCTGCATGGCTTCTACTGACCGTAGTGCGGGCTTCGCGTCTCTTGTGCCGGCTCACAAACTGAGATAAGGCATCATTTCGACCCGGCATTCCTTCGCGGGCGCTTTTTTGTTTCCTTAGGCGTTTCGACTACGCGCAGAACTACGTTTGTAAACCCCGTTTCTGGGATACGGTGTAGTTCAAGAGAAAATTTCGTCCCATTCATGTCAAACGGCTCAAAATGGGCCGATTGTGAGATCTCATCCTCCGAAAACAGCTGGGCGTACCGCGAGACTTTATGCAGCGGTAGTAGTGTCTCTTTTATGGCGATTGTGCCTTCAAACAAGATCTCCGGAACGGGTATATCGCCAAGCTCGGTACGAATACTCAAGCACGCTGCATCCTGATACTGGACTCTTAAACGGACTGGCACTGGGGGATGATTGGCGACTATCCCATCGAAGAGATTGGGACCAAGGTCGCAAGCAGCCGCAAATGCAGTCACGAGCGAAAGTTGTTGGCCATGGAGATTGGTCAGTACTGGCTCATGGCCGGTTAGCGGAATGAGGGTGGCCAACACCGTTCTCGCTTGTTTTTCCGTAGCACTCGGAGGAAGCCCGAGTTTCGCTGAGGTGAGCTGGCACAACCGCTGTTGTTGTCGAATGCCTTCCGTGGGCAACCAGGTTGAGAACTCCTCTGGCGTTAGCTGTGTGACTGTGCGTAGTTCAATTCCTTGTCTCTTGGCGTAGCTTTGTGCTGCCGGTGAGTACCCCGTTGTTGCTACCGCAGTAACTTTGTTGAAACCATATTCTTCGCGACGGCTGTTGAGTTGCTCAATCCAGTTGCGACCGATCTTCTGTTGACTTGGCCTGTCGCGGCACTCGATTAGCCATCGGATTTCTGTCGAACCAAACCTGCCTGCGAGCGTGACATCGAACTCGGCCACCTGTTCACCGTCTTCGTAGACGCGCGTATTAGTTTCGACCACACACCCCGCAGGCTTCAACTGTCCTTCCACAAAAGCGACAAGGTTCTCAAGTTGCTTTCCATCTCGCTTCTCCATAGTTGCTCCGTGGAAGCTCACTGTTGACCTTCATACTCGGCAAAGCGTTTTGCCGGACGAGTCCAAAGCGTCGGCTAGACTGTCCCGATCGTAGTTAAAATACACTAACTAAGCTCTATTATGGCCCTCCCTGAAGCCGAACTAGTACGCCGCAGGACGGTAATGATGTGCAACGCAGAAACATTTTCCCGGCGCATTCCGATAGATCTGCAAAAGGAGCAGCGCACGTTGGGACGGGAAGTTCAACGAAGACAATATGCCGACAACGACGTAAAAGCCCTCGGACTCTTGTATGGCTATGTGGACCGGGTCATGGCGCTTGCTAAGGGGTCCATAGCTTGTAAGCAAGGATGCGCGACATGTTGTCACGCAGAGGTCGCGCTGTGGCAGCCAGAAGCCGACTTAATTGCTGCGAAAACCGGGAGGCCTGCGCGTCGCCTGACGAGCGCCTCGCGTTATGGAGCCCCGTACACAACAACGAAGACGCCTTGTCCCTTTCTCTTGGCTGGCTCGTGTTCTATCTATGCGCATCGGCCGCTGCTATGTCGCACGATGGTCAACTTTGACATCGACAACACCGTCTGCCAGTTCCAACATCGTGACAGCACGCCGGTTCCTATGATCGACCGTAGTTCGACATTTGCTGGCGTATACGAGGCGTTTAACGTCATCATCTAGCGAAATGGCGGCGGCGCTGGAGACATCCGAGAGTTCTTCGGGGAGTCTTGACGTCTCATTCGCTGCGTCGCAAGGGGCAGCAGGCGCGAGGATGGCGAGCTCTCGCAATCGCCCCTTTGCGGACGCTCGACTTCTTTAGGTGGAGGTCCCAAGAAGCCGACACTTAGTGTTGTGCTTCCTCGGGTCACAAAATGTCTCGCCTCGCTTGACTGTAGCGAGCTTGGGAAATCGCAGTGGGTGGTTTGACTACTGTTGGCTTCAATCGAAGATTGGAAGCGTTGGACCTGTAGCGCCTTGATAGCGCCCGCTGTACGGCTTTGAAACCTCGCTACTGCATCTCAGAATGAAAAGTTGTGCGACCACGGCGCTCGGCCGAAGCTCAATTGAGAATGGCGAGTGGTTTATAAGTTCAAGCGTAAGCTTGCCGGAGTAGCCTGGCTCGACCTGACCGTCGTTTGCAGTGGCCGAAACAAACATCCTAGCTAGGCTGCCCTTCGTTTGTATCATTCCAAAGTAGCCGCGCGGCATGTTATAAACATCTTGCGAGCAGGCGAGAACGCATTCCCGCGGACCAAGAATTAGACTTTCTGCAATTCTTTCTGAATCGCAAAAATATAATGCGTGATTGATCTGGGATTCATACTTGATGGGCGGTAGGCCTTCCGCTGGTTCCCGAAGTCGGCGAATCTCTCGGTCTAGCCTGATTTTTATCGAAAATTCTTCGACAAGAGATGGATCACAAACTTCAAGCGATCGAGCGATGCCACTCAAATTTGAAGAGACGATAATCATGGTTTATTTTTCTTAAGCGGCGCCGACGTGGTCGACGTGGCCGATGTGCTCGGAGCAGCGGGAGCAGCCTTAGTTGGGAAGTACGGCTGTAGGACAAAGTGAACAAGTAGAGCAGCCGCCACCGACCCGCCCGCCCAGTTGAATAGCTTACTGCCGTGCGTCCTACCCCAGCGAATTGCACGGCTGCTCAAAGGAGCTGGCTTAGACACCAAAACGCTCTTCTTCGTTATTGGCTTCTGAAATTCTGTTGTTTCCGTCGAGAAAAAAATAACAGACCCGAGCTTGTCTCCCATTTGCAGGGTGTGCTTAATTCCGGTGGTATTGAAAAGCCGAAGCTTCAGGTTCCCATTGAAGGCAGGCTCCACCTTCGCGGGAGCAATAAGGACCCCTTTGTCGAGAAAAAGACTTCCAGTCGGCACAAGCACGCCATACATGTTGTGTGGAACCCGAATTTCTTCTGCTGAAGTAACGACAACTGAGCCATGTCTGAGAATTTGCATTCCCGTATCGGATATTCTGTGCATTTCGTTCGACGTGGGACCATATTTTTCGCTCCATTGTTCACCCACGGTAAGATCGATCGAGAATGCCTCTACATTTGCTTTCTCGGATAGCCAAAGAAAGCTCCTATCTGACGAAGAGTTCTCTTCAAAAGATTTTTCATCTCTTGTGGACCTCTTTTGAACGTGAATGACACTCACTACACTTGCCTCTCTTCGTTAGGGGAGTCGACACGACCTTGATTCCATTGACCGCGATACTTCGTTGCGCCTTTTCGGACCTGCATTAGTACCATATGGCAGAATCGTGCCCCCTGTGCAATCCGAAAACCCTCCTCATGGCTGACCGATAGCCCGAAAGTCAGTGGTCCCTCATACCCTGGTGGGGTTATGCTTGTATGCAACTCCACTCCACTACGGAAGAGGGTACTTCGGGGAAATATCATAGCTGCCATGTTCGCAGGCAGGTTCATGGTTTCCATCGTTGTGGCCAAGTACCAGCGTTTTGGCTCCAATATGAAGACGCCGTCCGAATCTGGATCCAACGGAGTGGCTTTCGGTGTTTGCCGAGTTTCGACTAACAACGACCCTTTGCCTTTTAGGGTGTGGATGCCGGAAAGCCGCAGGTCAAAGCCAACGCCTTCTGGATCCAGAAGTTCTCTGTCAGAGAGATTTAGGATTGGCAGTTGGTCTCCCTTCACACTGATAGCTCTGGGCGGAATGATCATGTTCTTACTCAGTTATCTTGAAATGGACGCACCTTGGTAGGCCCGCCTCAATTTATCATGGATATGTGGACACGATTCTAGCCAGGCTGCCTGTTAGAAAGGGGATCTTTACAGCGTAAAATTGGCGCACAGGAGGTTCAGAAATTGTTCCAGCTTTGGCTGCGCGGGATTGCGTGGCATCGCCAGGAGGCAGTTTCGAACAGCACCTTTCAGAATCGTGACTGATCTTAGTGACCTAAAAATTCGTAAGACGTCATGGCGGTCATCGACATAGGCCTGTTGCCAAGCATTGTCCGGGATGAAATGGCATGGTAAGCGAGCGTTTGTTTGGAAGCCCCAGCAATGAGACTGACTCGGTATCGGCCGGTACGATTCAATTCGCCTGTCAACAACGCTGGACAGCAAGTGAACGCTTGAAACCTCACCAGTGTCTGCTCAAGTTCCGCCTTCGCGGCTTTGACCTTCGGACGACCCCGGCAGATCGCCATCTTTCGGCCACCACTCGGGTGGCCAAGGCCTCCAGGAGGGTCCGTCCACACTTGCCTGCAATTGAGCGTGCACGGGATCTGTACGCTCAAGCTCTTCCCGCACGACGCGAATCCATACGGCAACGCGTTCGTTATATGGCTCAACAAACTCTGCGCAACGCACGGACAGACCGTTAAGAAACTCTCGCAGCCGAGCAATCTTTTCGTGCGTCTCCACAATGCTTAGCGCCTGCTTGAATACCTCCTCGCGTGCTAGAAGCCGTCTGCGCACCCGTGCTTCCTCTTCGGCTCGCTTACGGCTCTCTTCCTCACGCGCTTCTCGCTCCCTTCTTGATATGCGCTGCAACGGCACTAATGCCAGTATCTCGTGAGTAATCTCACGCAGTCGCTCTTGCAACTTCTGCTCCGTGGCCTCCCAAATCTTGCGGGCGCTATATTCTGTGCCCTTGATCCTCAGAGAAAAGCGATCTGCTGGCTCGTATACGTATTCGCTGGCCCACGACTTTTCCTTTCGGAGTTTTGCATATTCTGACGCTGAAAGCTTCTTTCGGTGATAGCCCTGGGCAAACTCCAAGGCAAAGCGCTCGCCGCCCATGACGAGTTGTACGCGATTGCCACTTCCCGCTCTGCGGCCAGACTCCCCTTTTACCCACTCAGTCTTCATGCCAGCCTCACTCAGCGCTTTCAGCAGACCGTCATGGAATCGCAGGATCCACTCCATGCTATCGAGGGAAGCCGTAATATTCAGGACACCCTCTCTGAACAACATGTAGCGGCCGTGTTCGCCGTGCGGCGGATTCTCATCTTCCGAAAGCTTCGACCATTCGCCCAGTCTCCGTCGAGCTTGTGCTGCTATCAGCTTCGGCGTCCTATCCACCAAACGCTTGGTTGCCACGACCAAGGGGTGCGGTCGCTCGAGCACGGCCGGCATGACAACGTCGACCTCGCGAACAGCAATCTCAATTTCTGTGCTGATCGCGCTCTTGAGCTGGTCTCGCAGCGACTTCTGTCTCGCACGCTCCTCGAGATCATTAGTCGCGAAATCCACAATCGTGTCCAACTCAGGAGCCGGCAGGGCGATCTTTGGCGGGCGCTTTCCTGCCTGGAGCTTCGCCCAATATCCGCGCGGCGGCACTGGTATTGCATGCCGTCGGCAAGCCTTTGCCAATCCCACATCGGAGATGCCTAATTCGGCCGACAGCTTGGAGACCGGCTTCTCCCAAACCATTTTGTATAGTTCACTGCGGTTCAATGCCATTCTCCGTATGAAAATGATCTGCTCCATGGTCTGTGCGACATCATCAAAGATTCGCCCTCCCTTGCCTCCGCTACGCCGAAAGTAACCGATCAGCAATGCCAAGCACGATGCCGCGAGTATTCGATGACCGGACTACTGAGCCTGAAGCCTGCCTGATTTTTCAGCCCTCCAACCGAGGACGTTAGCCGCTCTATCGGTAGAATCTAGGGACTTCGTCAGCGGCCAGCACGTGGATCTGTAAAATTCGCAGATTGACCTTGGGGGCATCCCCGGCCGAGACCAACGCACGTCCCACCCACACCGATGGCAATCAAGAAATCTGAGCTTTACTCTTCTCTTTGGGAATCCTGCGACCTGCTGCGCGGCGGCATGGATGCCAGCCAGTACAAGGATTATGTGCTGGTCCTGCTGTTCATCAAATACGTCAGTGACAAATACGCCGGGCAGCGCTACGCGCCGATCACTATTCCCGACGGCGCCAGCTTCGCGGACATGGCTGCCCTGAAAGGCAAGCCGGACATTGGCGACCAGATCAACAAGAAGATCATCGGGCCGTTGGCCGCAGCCAACAAACTGGCGGACATGCCGGACTTCAACGATACCGGCAAGCTCGGCACGGGCGCGGAGATGGTGACGCGTCTGTCCGACTTGATCGCAGTGTTCGAGAACCCCGATCTGGATTTCTCGAAGAATCGTGCCGAGGGCGACGACATTCTCGGCGACGCCTATGAATATCTGATGCGACACTTCGCTACCGAAAGTGGCAAGAGCAAAGGGCAATTCTATACGCCAGCCGAAGTCAGTCGCATTCTGGCTGCCGTCATCGGTATCGGCAGTACCAAGACCAGCACCGACACCACCGTGTACGACCCGACTTGCGGCTCCGGCTCGCTGCTGCTGAAAGTGGGTGACGCGGCGCGAACAGATGTCACCCTGTACGGCCAGGAGAAGGATTCGGCGACCAGCGGTCTTGCGCGCATGAATATGATTCTGCACGACAATCCCACAGCGTTGATTGCGCAGGGCAACACGCTGACCGACCCGAAATTTCGAGACGGTGCAATCCTGAAAACCTTCGACTTTGTGGTTGCCAATCCGCCGTTCTCCGACAAACGCTGGAGCACGGGTCTCGATCCGCTCAAAGATCCGTATGAACGCTTCGATACGTTTGGTGTGCCACCGGCCAAGCAGGGCGACTATGCCTATCTGCTGCATATCGTACGCAGCCTGAAGTCAACCGGCAAGGGCGCCTGCATCCTGCCGCATGGCGTGCTGTTCCGGGGTAATGCAGAAGCTGAAATCCGACGGAGTCTGGTTCGCCACGGCTATATCAAGGGCATCATCGGCCTGCCTGCCAACTTGTTTTACGGTACTGGCATTCCCGCATGCATCATCGTCCTCGATAAGGAAAATGCTCAGGCGCGCAAGGGCATCTTCATGATCGATGCTAGCGGCGGCTTTATCAAGGATGGTCCGAAGAACCGGCTGCGCGAACAAGATATCCACCGCATCGTAGATGTGTTCACGCGCATGGACGAAAGCGAACCGCGCTATGCGCGGCTGGTCGGCATCGACGAAATCAAGAAGAACGACTTCAACCTCAACCTGCCGCGCTACATCGACAGCAGCGTGACGGAAGTCATTCAGGACCTTCAAGGTCATCTGCAAGGCGGCATTCCTGCCGCGGATGTCGACGACCTGAACGACTACTGGGCCGTGTGCCCGCAGCTAAAAGACGCGTTGTTTGAGCCGCTGCGCGAAGGCTATGTAACGCTGGCCGTAGACAAAACAGCAATTAAGTCGACGATCTTCCAGCACTCACAGTTCGCTGCGTACCTCAGCGACATGGGTTGGCACTTCGATGCCTGGCGAGCAGCAACTGTTCCCGTACTCAAGGCGCTGGCCCCAGGTTTCCATCCGAAGCAGTTCATTGTGGAACTGGCCGATGGCCTGCTGCACCACTACGAAGGAAAGCCCCTGGTGGATGCTTACGACGTGTACCAGCACCTGATGGATTACTGGGCGGAAACGATGCAGGACGATGCCTACCTGCTGGCGGCCGAAGGCTGGGTAGCGCAGCCCTATCGGGTGATCGAAAAGACGAAGAAAGGCAAAGGCGAAAACGCCAAGATCGTGGAGAAGGACAAAGGTTGGGCGTGCGATCTAGTGCCGAAGCAATACATTGTGGCGCGCTACTTTGCGGCCGAGCAGGTTGCCATCGATGAAACCAGCGCCGCGCTGGAAGCAGCCAACAGCGCAATTGCCGAGTTGGAAGAAGAGCACAGCGGTGAAGATGGCGTGTTCGGAGGCTTTGACAAGATCAATGCAGCGGCGGTGAAGGAGCGCGTCAAGGAGATCGGCAAGGATGCTGATGCGGCGGATGAACTGGTCGTATTAATGCAATGGCAGTCGCTTTCCGATAAAGAAGCCGTGCTGAAGAAGAAGCTCAAGGCGCTGGAGACCGAGCTGGATGCCAAGGCGTATGCGCAGTACCCCAAGCTCACCATGAACGAGATCAAGACACTGGTTGTGGAAGACAAGTGGCTTGCGGCCCTTTTCGCCACTGTATCCGGCGAACTAGAGCGCGTATCACAAACGCTCACCAGCCGCGTGCGGGATATGGCTCTGCGCTATGAATCGCCATTGCAGTTGTTGGTGGACGACGTTGCCACGCTGTCTGGTCGAGTTGACGCGCATCTGCGCAAGATGGGGGCGCTGTGGAACTGAGACGGGGGTACAAGCAGACCGATGCGGGCGTTATCCCGGAAGAGTGGGATGTCCAGGAGTTGGGCGAACTGTCATCTGTGTCCGCAGGCGGAACGCCCAGCCGGTCCAATGCAGCGTATTGGGATGGCGATATTCCGTGGATCACCACAACGGAAATTGATTTTCTTGAAATCAAGGAAGCCGAGCAATTCATTACTCCGCTAGGATTGCAAAATTCTGCAGCGAAATTGGTGCCTGCCGGTGCGCTATTGATGGCGCTCTATGGACAAGGCAAGACACGCGGAAAGGTCGGCGTTCTGGGGATTGATGCTGCAACGAATCAAGCATGTGCTGCAATCGTTCTCAAGAAGAATCATTCGCAAGAATATTTCTTTCATTTTCTTGCGAGTCGGTATGACGCAATACGTAGGCTCAGCAACACTGGGAATCAGGAAAATCTTAACGGTGCATTGGTCCGTTCCATTCCTGTACTACTACCCCCGTTCGCAGAGCAAACTGCCATCGCCACGGCTCTGAGCGACGTGGACGCCCTGCTGTCTGGCCTCGACAACCTCATCACCAAGAAGCGAGACCTCAAACAGGCTGCCATGCAGCAACTACTCACCGGCAAGACACGGTTGCCGGGGTTTGGTGGAGAGTGGGTTACGCAAAAACTGGGGGATGTAGCAACATTGAAGGCAAGAATCGGTTGGCAGGGTTTGACGACGGCCGAATACTTGGATTCTGGTGATTATTATCTCGTGACCGGCACCGACTTCGCGAGTGGAAGGATTGATTGGGAGCATTGCCACTATGTGACGCAATCTAGATACAATCAGGATCCGTACATACAGGTGCGCCCACGCGATGTTCTAGTCACGAAAGATGGGACCATTGGCAAAGTCGCACTCGTTGATAGGCTAGACAGGCCTGCCACCTTGAACAGCGGGGTGTTTGTCGTTCGACCAAAAAATGATAGCTTTGAGCCGGAGTTTTTCTATTTCCTACTTATGTCGAAGGTATTTGATGAGTTTCTATCCCAGCTTAGTGCTGGCTCGACCATCAATCACCTTTATCAGAAGGACTTTGTCGGATTCACATACCAACTTCCATCGACAAAAGGTGAACAAGCGGCCATTGCGGAGGTATTGAGCGAAATGGACATCGAACTGGCCGCACTTGAAGTACGACGAGAAAAAACCAAACTGCTCAAACAAGGCATGATGCAAGAACTACTAACCGGTAAGACGCGACTGATCTAAAGTGCCCTCATGACTGACGAAATCGGTAAATCAGAAAAAGCTACTCAGAACCGCGTCATCAAGCTTTTCACCGAACAGCTAGGCTATGCCTATCTCGATGATTGGACCGATCGCACCGGCAACAGCAACATCGAAGAAGGCCTGCTTACGGCCTATCTGACGGAGGCCGGATATCGTCCCGCGCAAATCAACCAAGCCATCTACCGCCTGAAGACCGAGGCCAACCATCCGCAGCGCAAGCTGAACGCGAATAACGAGGCTGTCTATCAGCTTCTTCGCTACGGCATCCAGGTAAAGGTCGAGGGCGACAAAGTCACTGATACGGTCTGGCTCATCAATTGGGAAAGCCCGTCCAAAAACCACTTCGCGATTGCCGAGGAAGTCACTCTAAAAGGCGGATACGAACGCCGCCCGGACATCGTGCTCTACGTCAACGGCATCGCTATCGGCGTGCTGGAATTGAAGAACAGCCGCGTGAGCATCGGCCATGGAATCCGACAGAACCTGTCCAACCAGTTGCCTGAATTCAACGAGTGGTTCTTCAGTACGGTGCAATTCGTTTTCACCGGTAACGACTCGGAGGGCCTGCAGTACGGCACGACTGCCACGCAGGAGAAGTTCTTTCTCCAGTGGAAAGAGGACGAAGCTGACAACAGTGGCTACAAGCTGGACAAGTACCTGATGAAGATGTGCGAGAAGACTCGGCTTATCGAGTTGATGCACGACTTCATCCTGTTCGACGGCGGAGTCAAGAAGTTACCGCGCGTACACCAGTATTTCGGCATCAAGTCCGCGCAGGAACACGTGCGCAAGCGGCAGGGCGGCATCATCTGGCACACCCAGGGCGCAGGCAAGAGCATCCTGATGGTGCTGCTGGCCCGGTGGATTCTCGAAAACAATCCCCATGCCCGCGTGGTCGTCATTACTGACCGCGACGAGTTGGACAAGCAGATCAAGCGTGTCTTCGAGAGCAGTGGTGAAAAAATCCATCGCACCAGCAGCGGGCGCGACTTGATGAGCCAGTTGAGCCAGCCGGCTCCGCGCCTGCTCTGTTCACTCGTGCACAAGTTCGGTGCTGGCAAGGGCTTGGGCGATGGCGACTTCAATGCCTTTATCAAGGAACTGGAGTCCCAGCCGAGCGTGGCAGTTGGTGATCTCTTTGTGTTCGTCGATGAGTGCCACCGTACGCAGGGCGGGCGTCTGAATCGCGTGATGAAGGCGATGATGCCGTCAGCCGTGTTCATCGGCTTTACCGGCACTCCGTTGCTGAAGAGCGATGCGGCGACAAGCCTGGAAGTGTTCGGCGGCTACATCCACACCTACAAGTTCAGCGAGGCGGTAGAGGACCGTGTGGTGCTCGATCTGGTCTATGAGGCTCGGGATATCGACCAGAACCTCGGCTCCCAGGAAAAGATCGACACGTGGTTCGAGGCCAAGACGAAAGGGCTGAACAACTGGCGGAAGAACGAACTGAAGAAGCAGTGGGGCACGATGCAACACGTACTCAGTTCGCGCTCGCGCATGGATCGCGTGGTCGAGGACATCATCTACGACTTCAGCACGAAGTCGCGATTATCCACCGAGCGCGGCAATGCGATGCTCGTGGCGTCCAGCATCTACGAGGCGTGCAAGTATTACACGCTGTTCCAGAAGACTCCCTTCAAGGGAAAATGTGCAGTCGTCACGTCCTATAACCCGCTGGCAAAAGACGTGACGCTGGAAGAAACCGGTGCAAATACCGAGACCGACAAGCAGTTCATCTTCAACACTTACACCGACCTGCTGGCCGACGTGCAGCCGAAGGCCGGTATGTCGAAGACCGAAACCTACGAGGATCAATCCAAAGCCCGCTTCATCAAGGAGCCGGCGAGCATGAAGCTGCTGATCGTGGTGGACAAGCTGCTGACAGGCTTCGACGCGCCACCTTGCAGCTACTTGTATATCGACAAGTCCATGCAGGACCATGGCCTGTTCCAGGCCATCTGCCGCACCAACCGTCTGGATTCCGACGACAAAGAATTTGGCTACATCGTCGACTACAAGGATTTGTTCAAGAAGGTCGAAAACGCCATCGCCGTGTATTCGTCCGAGCTGGACCATAGCGCGGGCGGTGTCGAGCCGGAAATCCTGCTTCAAAGCCGTGTACAGAAAGGGCGTGAGCGTCTGGATGCGGCGCTTGAAGCATTGGCGCTGCTGGTCGAAAAAGTGGAGCCCCCCAAGGGCGAGCTGGAGTACATCCACTATTTCTGCGGCAACACGGAGATTGCCGATGACTTGCGGGCACGGGAGCCGCAGCGCGTCGCCTTCTACACCGGTGTGGTCGGCCTGCTGCGTGCCTATGCCAGTATTGCCGATGAACTGGATGAGGCCGGCTACGATGCGGCGCAGCAGGCATCGATCCGGCAGCAGCTTGATTGGTACGTGAAGCTTCGCGAAACGATTCGCCTCGCGAGCGGCGAGACGCTTGATCTCAAGCCGTACGAGGCCGACATGCGTCACCTGATCGACACCTATATCGCAGCCAGCGAACCACGTAAGATTTCCGAGTTCGAGAACATCGGTCTGCTCGATCTGATCGTGAAGACCGGCATTGCCGATGCCATCGCCAAGAAGCTTCACGCGATGAAGGACCGCCAGTCGGTGGCGGAGACTATCGAGAACAACGTTCGCAGCAAGATCGTCAAGGATCATCTGACCGATCCGGCCTACTTTGCCAAGATGTCCGCACTGCTCGACGAGATCATCAAGAAGCGCAAGGAAAAGGCCATCGACTACGAAGAATACCTGAAGCAGATGGCGGCTCTTGCGACAAAAGTGCAGGGCGGTAAGGCTGACGATACACCGGCAGCACTGGATACCCGCGGTAAGCGAGCACTGTTCAACAATCTGAAAATCGCCGATGCTCATACAACGGAGCAGGCGCTGGCACTCTCACTTGAAGTGGATGCCGCCGTCAGGCGTGTTCGTCACGACGGCTGGCGTGGTGTGTTGCCGCGCGAGAACGTCATCAAGCAGGCGCTGTGGGATATCCTGAAGGACGATGCGGAAGTGGAGCGCATCTTCCTGATCATCGAGGCGCAGCGGCAGGAGTATTGAACTTGGAGCCAGCCAGCAGTTTCGACCTCGGCGAGATGAGCGTCGATGTGGTGAGGAAAGATATCAAGCATGTCCATCTCAGCGTCTATCCGCCGGATGGGCGTGTGCGAATTTCAGCGCCCCGGCATATGTCATTTGACCTCATCCGGGTGTACGCCATTACCCGGCTGGACTGGATCAGGCGGCAACAGCGCAAGCTGCTAGCACAGGAACGTGAAACGCCGCGCGAATATCTGGACCGAGAGAGTCACTACGTTTGGGGCAAGCGCTATCTGCTGCGAATTGTGGAAGCCGACGCCGCGCCGACCGTGAAGCTGAAGCACTCCACGCTCGAACTTGTAGTGCGCCCCGGTAGTGATGCAGGCCGGCGCCGTGAACTGCTTGATGCGTGGTATCGAGAGCAGTTACGGGCTGCCGTGCCGCCATTGCTGGAAAAATGGCAGCAGTTGCTGGGCGTCAGAGCACAGCGTATTCTCGTTCAGCACATGAAGACGAAGTGGGGAAGCTGCAATCCGATGTCCGGCAATATTCGTCTGAATACGGACTTGGCGCGCAAGCCACCAGACTGCCTGGAATACATCCTCGTGCATGAGCTGGTGCATCTGATCGAGCCGACCCATAACGCGCGGTTTCAGTCGCTAATGGACAGGTTCATGCCTCAGTGGCGGCAGATCCGGGATGTGGTGAATCGACTCCCAGTGCGGCATGAGGATTGGGAGTATTAGCGCCGCCAACAAGACTCCTGAACGATCCGGGAGCAGATAACGGCGCGGCCGAGCGTAAACTGAGCGGCAGCCGTCGAAAATTGAACGCTCTCGAATAGCTGTCCGCCCAGTCCGGCGATAGGACGCATCTGGATGCCGCCTATGACCTAGGGGATGGCTGCCTCCTGCTCGCAATCTAGTCGCCTGTCCGCTTTGTGCCTTAGTGCGGTCGTACAACGGCCCGTAGGTCAGCGGCGGAAAACGGCCGTGAAGCGACCGCCGGCTGGTCACTAGCGTTTTGGACACTAGTCCCACTCCGCCTCAGAAACTAGCTCTGCTGACACGACTCCTTCCACGCTCATCTGGTAGAGCTTCCGATAGCACAGCGGACATGGTGCCCAGTCCAAGGCTTGATTACCTCCGATTTCGAAGTGCAGTTCGCGAATCCGGACGGGGACGCCGCATTTGCAGACGAGAATCTGGGCATGGTCATCCATCGCGTATCTCCTTGGCAGACGGGATTGCAACGTGTGACAGTCGGAGACTTCCATGGATCAGTGCATTGCTGTCATCGTGATTGGCCGCAGATCTCCGGAGCGGGCCGAAGAGAGCAAGCGTACTTCCGCGATTTTCGTGTGGGGGCAGATTTAGACTGCGCAATGACCGGCCCACCCATCGCCGTTTGTACCTCATCCAGGTACCGCCTGCATATTGCCCAAACCTTCTTTCGCTCTCGCATCGCGTGCTAAGGGTGTTGGATAGAGGCCAATTTTCCCATAGCGGGAAAACTCTTAGTCAGGGAACTATGCGCCTAAAGGTGCGGACTCTCCGTTCGGCCCGAAGTCTCGGTCGGGATCGCTACGAAGGTCGAGCCTCAGATTCATTCCCTTCGTACAATTTATCCAGCCGCATCTAGGACATCCGTTGATTAGTGAGATGTCGGCGGGCAGTAGTTCAAGTATGAACCGTCGGGCCATTTCCGGCATCTCACGGTTCTCTGCAGACTCAATTGGTACGAGCCAGTTATCAAGGGCACGTCGTGTTGTACCGATTCGTTCGGCGAACTGTTGTCGCGTAAAACCGAGCACGTTCATCGCGTAGCGCAGAAGATCCTGTTGCGACAACTTCGAAAGTTCTTCGATGCTCTTCATCGCCTCTCCCATGGAGTCTCCAAGACTCTATGGTAGCGCTAACTGTGGAGCGTGCGAAGTTGGAATGAGTCGGGTCGTTGTTAGGAAATAAAACATTAATTTTCTTCTCTCTGGCGAGAATTTTCATATATTTAAATTCATTATTGAATTTCCATTTCATAGCGCCAAGATGGCGGGTCGAAGGATTTTGGTGCTGGGTGTTTGCAAACCGTCTCAATGTGGTCTACTTTGATACGATTGTGTGGAGAGGATCGGAAATGTACAACGATGTCGCACCTGACTCCTTCGCGAATTTGCTTCACTTTGCCCGTCGGCGCTCGGGCGTATCGCAGAAAGATGCTGCCTTCGCTAGCGGGATGGATCGCTCCTATCTGGCAGCTTTAGAGAATGGGCGCAGATCGCCCCCTGGGTTGGCAGCGCTACATCGACTTTTGGATGCTATCCGGGCGCCACAGGCAGAGCGCGCCAGAATCATTTACGCAGCGTTCTGTACGCGCTGCGATGAAGAGCTTAGCGGCTTGCTTCCCGCTGGGAAGGTCGAGCCGCTGAAAGAGTTGCTCTACGAACTCGTACGGACGGGTGGCGATGAAGTGGAGATGTTGGCAGACATTGCCAAATTGCCCCTTGACGAACGTCGCGCGATCACTGGCTTTATTCGTGTTTCCTGTGCTGGTCGGCAATCTTCCGGCACGATGCTCGTCGCGCTCGACAAGAAAAACCTTCAGGAGATGCCAATGTAAATAGAAACGGCGAGATACCCTTTCGAGTACCCCGCCGCGTGCCTCCCCAGAAAGACGGATCTTACTGAGTAGGACTTCGGGAAAAGTCTTCCGTACCAGTATGGTCTTTCTGTGTGGCTCGCGTCAAGGGACTCCTTTTTCTTCGGAGTTACCGCAGGTGTCCGAAGGGGACACCTGCGTCCCAAAAGGTGCCACACATGTCTACTCAAAAGTCCCCGCTTCCGGCGACTCGGGGTCTCCCCTACGTCACGTACATCTCAGGCGACGACCTGCTCCACGAAACGGAGTTGTTGGATCCCGTCGCACCCGTCAGGCCCATCTCAAAACTCCATCCTGGGAGATCCGTTGGCGGGGCTAGTTTTGGGGACCGAACACCCTACCACGCGATGGACGAGTCTCAACTCGAGATGCTCGCATTACTTGCAGTTGCCTTGGCGGCCGACGTCCAGCTGATTGCTGCCCAGCCAATGCGACTCAGCTACGAGTTCAAAGGTGAGAAGAGACGGTACACGCCTGACATCTATCTTCGGACCGATAGCGAAGCAGTGTTGGTTGAGGTCAAGGAACTTCCCACTCTCCTGCGGCCGGAAGACATCGAGATGCACGCCGCGCGGGCGAAGGCGGTAAGTCAGATAGGTGGACGACTCTGTTTCATCACGGACGATGTACTCAAAGGCCAAGGGGGCGTGCTGGCGAAGAATCTCCTCCGACTGCAACGGCATCTCCGATCACCAGCCGACGACACTTTTGTGGATCTGACACGCCAGCTTCTAAAGGGCGAGAGTCTCACTGTCATGGATCTGATGTTGGCGCTGGATCAGCCAATAGGAAGCGTCCTCAATATGCTCGCCCATAACCGCCTCGCGTTCGACTGGACGAAGGCCCTCACACCGGCGAGCAATGTGTCGATCCCAGGTTGTGAGTTTCGATCGCTAACAACTGCGGAGCTGCTCAATGCGGGTGAATTCGGTGATCTTCTGGCAGAGCTCACTCTGGGTCGTGCGCCGCAAGATCAACGACGGCTATACCGTGCGACGGCTCCGCGATCGATCATTAAGATACGTGACCCCTTTGGAAATGTTTGTTGATGTTAGTAGCGGCGGGCCGAGCGTAGTGTCCGAATCGGAGGCGCTACATTTCGAGCGTATGTCCGTAGCCACGATCAGATCCATTGAGAGAACACTGAAGGGGTTGATATGCATCGATTTATCATCGGAAAAGGACTATTAATTCAAAAGGACGTAGACCTGTTCGAATACATTTCCAGGTGCGACTCTACGCTCTACTTTCGAAGTCCAATCAACGACCAAGTACTGGACATCACGGAGGCAAAATTCTGGGAGTCGGTTGCAACTGGGACCATCGTCGTAAAGAAGTCCCTCTCGACAGACAATGAACTGAAATTCGAAGAGGGGCCGGCGAGCGATGCGTCGCTCTCTCTAGTTCACCTCAGCAAGAAGGCACAGCGGGCAGTTCTCAAAAAACTCGCCTACATCTTCGGATTGAGGGACCTTGGCATTACACGCGGAAAGTTACGGCAAATAGCAGAAGTCGCAAAGAGAATTGCTGCTGGCAGGGGCGACGCAAAAGTTCCCGGTGAATCAACAATTTCAGCGTGGATGAAAACTTTCGAGGATGCGGGTGACGAACCCATGTCCTTGGCGCCTGAATCCGCCAATAGGCCTCTCCATGCAACGGATGCCGTGCATGAAGCGCTCGTGCAAGATGCGATCACGGAAGGCTACTGCAAACTGCATCAACCGACAATGAAGACTGCGTACGACCGGTACATGTCGTCTTTGGAGGTACACAACGCTCAAGAACGGCAACGCGGTGCCCTTGTTCGTCAGCCGATTTCGATGCGAACGTTCGAGCGCAGAATCGCGGATCGTCCGGCCTATGATGTTTATGAGTCTAGGCATGGGGCTGAGGCCGCGCGAGCCAAGTTCAAACACGTCATGCACGTCGCCGACGCATCGGCAATTTTTGACTGGGCCGAGATCGATCACACCATTCTGAACCTTATGGTCATTGATGATCGTCTGCTCGTTCCGCTGGGCCGGCCGTGGATAACTATCATTCGTGATGTCCGATCGGGCGCCGTACTGGGGTTCTACATAGCATTCGACGCGCCAAGCCTCCGAAGCCTATTTGGCGCAATTAAGAACTCACTCCAGCCTCATCCCGACACCAGCCACTTTTTCCCAGGGATACGCAATCCATGGTCGACTTGGGGATCTTGCGTGGCGTATCGCTTTGACCGCGGTGGAGATCTTCTGTCGGAGAGCACGAGGATTGTCATGGCCGAAATGCGGGCGAGATACGTTTACACGCCAGCTCGGCGCCCCTGGGCGAAGGGTTCGATTGAACGCTTCTTCGGAACCATGGAGATGACGCTTCTCAATGACATCCCAGGACGAACGTTTGCGAATTTTTGGAAACGCGGCGAGTACGATCCGAAGAAGACGGCGGTCGTTAGGTTCACCACGCTCATCTACCTCATGCACAAGTGGATTGCGGACTTTGTCCATGTTCAGCCGCATTCTCGCAAGCTTCGCTCTCCGCTTGATATTTGGAACGCGGAGATCGATTCTGTGGACCGCATGGGGTTCTCTGATACCCACAAGCTGGATGCTGTATTTGGGCATCACAAGACAGCACCATTGACCAGGCGGGGGATCGCCTTCGAATCGCTGCAATATGCCTCTGCCGAAACCGAGGCGTTGTTCAACCATCATGGTAATGGGCTGAAGGTCGACTACATCGTAGCTCCGGAAGATCTAGGGCATGTTCATCTCATCCACCCCGCGAAGAAGACATACGTGCGGGTGCCATGCACACGGCTCGACTATGCGAACGGGCTAAGTTTGTTTCAGCACAAGCTTCTCAAGAAGCACGCTCGCTTGCGCTGCGCGGAAGGGTACGCCATCGCAGACTTGGTCGACGTGCATCAGGAATTGCGCGAAACAGTGTCGAGGGATGTACAACATCTGGACCGTATGGGCATCCGTGACCTGACGACTCTCGCTCGTATGGCTGACATCAATAGCGCAGCGGTCTACGCAGGGCGCACTGCAACCATTCTCAACTGCTCTAGCGTGCCGCTCTTAGCCAGTAACGATGGTATGCGGGATGCGATGAGTACTAACGAAGCGCCTAAGCAGACCCGGCAGGTTGAAGAGACGGCGCCGATTCCAAGCTTTCGTTGGAGTAAGGAATGACGCTAGCCATCCCAAGTTCAGGAACGTCGTTAGGCGAGGCATCTTCCGATTTCGCCTCCTTGCGTCTGTTTGACGGTGAGTCGCCTCAGAAGATCGAGATCAACGACCCCGACTGGCTCAACAATGCGTTAGCACTGGCCAGCTTGAATGGGCCATCGAAGTCAGAGGTTGATGACGTCATGAGACTCTGGATCGAAACGAGGACGGCTGAACAAGCGATGAAAGCCATCGACTGTTTGATTGACCGTGCAAAGACCACTCGAATGCCGGGTGGCCTTCGGCTTTCCGGAGAAGGCGGAACGGGAAAGACTTTCATCTTGCATCGGATCCTCAAGAAGTACCGCGCCGTCGACAATGGGTTTCAGCTACATTGTCCTGTCGTCTACATACGGCTGGGAAAGTCACCCACTTCTGCCTCAGTTATCAGCGCGATATTGAACGCTATCGGCGACACGATGCCTCACAGGGCTAGCGATAGCGGCACCCCGGAGGAACGCCTTGCCAGGGCACTCAAGCATTGCGGAGTGTTGGTCATCTTGATAGATGAAGCGCAAAACATCTTCCCCGCGTCTGGCCATAGACGGAACAGGGAGCGACTCGGCGGAAGCGTTGCTGAGACCGTCAAACTGGTGTGCGATCTAAGTGGCGTTGCGATAGTGTGGACAGGCCTACCAAGCATTGAGGAGGTTTTTCGGGAGGATAGCCAACTTGGAACACGCTGGCCTGGATCCATCTCTCTGCCTCAGTTTGACGATTCTCTCGAATGGAAGGGAGTTCTCAGCGGTCTCAGTCAGGCAGTTGACGGGGTGCTGGGATACCGTTTCGACTTCGACCTGTATTCGGCACAGTCGGCTGAGCGCTTGCACAGCATGACTGGAGGAAATTTCCGCATACTGAAGAACCTGCTCAGTGAAGCGGTTCGAATTGCCTCTTCGGCCTCAAAAAAATCTATAGGAAAGCCGATCATCGAGCAGGCGATAGAGCAATTGGCGCTCGTGCCATTTTCCAACGCCGCGGATGTCGAAATCAAGCCCGAGACGAAGGTAAGCGGAAAGAAGGCGCCATCGTTGCCCGAGTTGATGAAACGTCGGAGGTGATGACGATGCAGCAACTGTTCTATTCCGTATCGCCGGATCCGTTGGAGAGCGTTCGAAGCTACATACTCCGTGGGGCCGCAGCCAATAGGATATCGCCATCGATCATCTCTAAGGAAGTATTTGGAAGTGTGGGCAGCTTCCCGCTTCGCGACGCGGCTTCGTTAGCTGTGAAGTTTCGGAGCGGAGCGCTGGATGTAGCTTCGCTGGACGGCTATTGGCGTGCAGGCCGTAGTCGGCACGGCGAACTCCGGCTCAATGGCGCTTGGATGGATCGTCAGGTAATCATGCCTCGGCCGCGATGTTCGGTATGCCCGACTTGTCTCGGCGAAGCAGCCATTCTGCGGTACGAGTGGGAGTTGAGCTTGGTCTCGGCTTGTCGCCGGCACGGTGTCGAGTTGATAGATGTCTGTCCAAGTTGTAGGCGGCCGACAGGTGCGTCAAAGCGTTCGATTACGAGTTGTGTGTGTGGCATGGATTTTCGTCGAATCAATCCATCCATCGCGCCCGTTGCGTCAAGGACAGTAGCGACCTTGATCGCATCGAGTGCGCAAGATGTTGCTGTACCAGTGCTTGATCGAATGAGCGCCGCTACGTTGTCCCTGCTACGTGCAGATCCCGCTGCCTGCATTCGAACGATCAAGTTCCTTGCGCTTGTACCTCTTGATCCATTAGAGGATCTGAGACGGAGGCAAGGACTCACCCACTTTGGAGTGAGGCAAAGTGTCAGGTTTTCCGAACGAGTGGAAGCGTTGTTGAACTCGTGGCCGGATGGCTTCCTGGTACAACTGGAACGCGCAGCTTCGACTAGAGCGACCACATCCAAGCTTGAAGCGGCGCGCTTGCTTAGGGTTGTCCGCGACGCAGCCCGCGCCGCAACCGAAGTGTCCGATCCGCTAGGCCTGCTCCAACTTTTTCAATACGGCGCCCGCAGAGTTACTCGGATGCTCCGGTTGGACGGAGCAGTGAGGGGATACGCGAAGCAGCTTGAACTCGATCTCGATTGAATGGATGTCTTGAGGCAGACCATGAACATCTCCAATCCGGCGTCAGAAAGCATATCCTCGGATTTCAAAGGGGGGAGCCAGCAGAACCTCGTTCGCCTTCGCCGCCGCAAGACGAATGTGGACCTGAGGAGGATGCCCCGCCTACATGGTGGGCCAGTGCCGATTCCAGGTGAGTCCATCAGCAGTTGGCTGTATCGTGCGAGCGGATGCTTCAGCGTGCATCCCTCAGACATTGTGCGGGCCATAGGCTACGATGGAGCGAGCGCGGCATTGGATTTCGGCTGGGACAGAGATGTGGTCTCCGCTCGGCTCGCGGTCCTCCTGCAGACCGAATTGGCTAGTGTCTTGCGACTTAGCCATCCCGAGCATTCGCATCTGAACAACCAGTTCTATACCTTCCTCACCTTCCAGTTTCATCGCGCTCAACCTGTGTTTAGGTGGTGCCCTTACTGCTTATCAGAGGACGAGGTGCCGTACTTCCGTTACAGGTGGCGCTTTGAGTTCAGTCTTTACTGTGAGAGACACTCGGTTTGGCTCAGTGACCGATGTTGCCATTGCGGAGCGTTGCCTGATCTGTCGCTAGCAAGTACGAAAGGCTATCGACGATCTGTACCGAAGCCAATCACGACGTGCGTGGCTTGTCAGGCCGATCTACGTGCGCAGCGTGGAATTGAGATCGAAGCCAGGGATCTGGAGGTGGCGCGAGATTTGTATTCGGCGATATCGAATCGCATGCTCAGTTCGTCTTTTGACCCAGCGAATCTCCATAAGAGAAGCTCGTTGCCAGTGTTGCATGGCTACCTGTTTCCGATCGCAGTGGTGAGACTATCGAGGCGTACGCGCATGCTTGGGTTTCGTTACGACGTTCTCTTTGGTAGTAGGTGGGACGCGGTTCGGCACGTCAAACTGTTCGATGGGCAGCGAGAGTTCCGAGCCTAGAGAATCTGATCTGGAAGGTATCAACATGCTGAAGGTGACAATTGAGCTAGTCCCAAACGGTGACGAACAGCGAACGCAGGTGTTGGGGGAGTTGACGATATCGAACACCGGAATCCCTTCGATGGATGCCGGAAACTACGACGCAGTGCTTATCGAGTATCACAGGGGAAGAGATGATCGGGATGCCGGCCGATTTCGCACGGTTGCGTCGATACGAGGACTGGAGCGGGAGATGCTTCGTCCGACGCAACTTGTTGGGGCGGTGCTCAACTTAGTAGCCCCATTAAAGCGGACGATGCATAGCTCCTCCGATCCGTATGGAGTAGTTCATAGTTGCGAGGAACTATAGAGTCAACTCAACTACGGAGGGATGCGCTAGGGCGCTCTTGCACCGAGATGATCCTGTTTCTTGACTACGATGGTGTGCTTCACCCCGATGCTGCTTACTACGTTTCTTCAAAGAAGAGCGCACATATTGAGCTTCGCGCAGAGGGGGCATTGTTCATGTGGATGCCGATTCTGGAGGAAATCCTCGCTTCATACGCCAATGTGAGGATTGTGCTATCGACTTCGTGGGTTAGAGAGCTTGGTTTCGCAAAGGCGAAAGGCTTTCTTTCGCCGGGGTTGCAGAGCCGCGTCATTGGGGGTACGTGGCACTCGAAGATGGCAAGGCACAAGGAAGGTTCGCACCGTGTGCCGGATCTATGGAGCGAACTGACGCGGTATCAGCAGATCGCACACTACATTCAAACGAAGAAGCCTACGGTTCCATGGATTGCAATCGATGACAATTTTGTGGGATGGGATCCAAGCGTCGCGCATCGACTTGTTCCCACAGATGGAGCCACCGGACTCTCCGATCCAGCTGCACAACAGTTGCTGCGGGAGCTTCTGGACAGCGCCGATCGCGATGAGGCTGAGTTCGGCAAGGACCGTTAGTTATGAATATCTATGTCGACTGTGAGTTCACCGACTTCATTGCTTGTGAGTTGATCAGCATCGCGCTGGTCGGTGAACATGAGACGGAATTCTATGGGGAAGTGTCAGATTATGATGCTGGAGCGTGCAGTGGCTTTGTTCGAGACGTCGTGCTAACTCAATTGGGTCAACTGCCTCAATGCGTGCGTACTCGGCAGGGGTTGCGAACCGAACTGCTCACTTGGATTGCTTCGCTTGGAGAGTCTGAGGGGAGCGTCTCGATCTGCGTGGACAGCATTACGGATTGGGACCTGCTCATCGGACTTCTAGGCGATGTACCCTCCGGATGGAATGGTGTCCTAATTGGGCATCTGGTGAGCCAAGGCCGAAGGGAGGAGTACTTCATGGTCAATGGCGGGAGGCATCACGCACTTCATGATGCGCGAGCCCTGCGTGCGGCTTCCCCGGACACCCTGACTGGGGCGATTGCAGTTGCCGAGGTGAAGCCTTCGCGCTACACATTCTAGACGGGGGGGCTATGCACGTATGTAAAGTAAAGCACTCTGGGAGCGGCTTTGCGATAGAGCTACCAAAGCGCTTCGCACTACGGGCGAAGGTCTATGCCGGACTATCCGTTGAGGTTAGCTTGATTGGAGGGAAGCTGGTCATCAGTTCGGATGGTGTCGAACGATGCTTCTCACGCGATCGTTATCTGCTGCAGCTAAGAGGAAGAAGATTGAAGCCGCATCCGATCATCACGTTCCCGGAAGACGACGAGTAGGGATGCGTCCAAGCGCGCGCGGGTGTGTGACGTGCCCCTACGGGTCAAGTCGCTTCTTGCGAACAAGGTTCTCGATGGAAGCGATGCCAGCATTCATTCGTGCCGTCGCCGATGGATTCGCTGAGTGGACAGTGATTCTTGGAGGGCTGAAATCAGTCAAGGCGACGGCCTCCTCTATCCAGGCGATAACGTCGTAACCCGTCCCGCGCGAGTCGTCCCCGAGGTCGTGATCAAGACCGATTTCACTGACACGTCCAATTTTGAGAAGTGCTATCGCTTCGTCCGGCCAGCGAACGTGTACCCATCCGTGCGGGGGTGGTCGTTCGTCATCGAGAAAGACCTTGATGAAGGGCATCGTGCTAGCCCTTTCGCGGAGAAGTTCCCGCTCCAACAGATCCCTTAGACGGGGTAAGCCGTTCACCCAACCATTGCGCAAAATTTGTGCGCTTTCGATGAGGTCCGTTGGGCGGGTCGCGAAGTAGCGGTCGCACACGGCCATAAGGGTTCCAGTGTTGATTTGCACTGAGAACTGACCCATCTGACCCGGTAATTTGCATCGAATGTTGACCCACGTGTAGAACACTGTCCTGCTCGGCAACGGGCGGGAGTTCGGAGTGATCGACGTGGCCATTTTGAGCATCATTCGACGCTGGCACCTTCGCGACCAGATCCCGCTTCGCGAGATCGCCAGGCGCCTTGGTATTTCCCGCAACACCGTTAGGCGTTACCTGCGTGCAGACGTCACGGTGCCTGCCTATCCGACGCGACAGAGCCCCAGCAAGCTCGACGGCTACGCCGCCAAGCTGTCGGTCTGGCTTAAGACCGAAGCCAACAAGCCGCGCAAGCAACGGCGTACTCTCAAGCAAATCCACGCTGACTTGTGTGCACTCGGATTCACCGGATCCTATGACCGCGTGGCGGCTTTCGCACGCCGCTGGCGCCAGGAGCTACAGCAGCAATCGAAGGCCGCGAGCAAAGGCACGTTCATTCCGTTGCGTTTTGCCGAGGGCGAAGCCTTTCAGTTCGACTGGAGCGAGGACTGGGCAGTCATTGCCGGCGAGCGTACAAAGCTGCAAGTCGCGCAATTCAAGCTCAGCCATAGCCGGGCATTTTTCCTACGCGCATATCTCCTGCAGACTCACGAGATGCTGTTCGATGCCCATCAGCACGCCTTTACTGCCTGGGGTGGCATCCCGCGGCGCGGCATCTACGACAACATGAAGACGGCGGTGGATCGGGTTCGGCGCGGCAAGCTGCGCGACGTGAACCTGCGCTTCAGCACCATGGTCAGCCATTACCTGTTCGATGCCGAGTTCTGCAATCCGGCCTCTGGCTGGGAGAAGGGGCAGATAGAGAAGAACGTCCAGGACAGCCGCCATCGGATCTGGCAACGCATCCCGTCATTTGGCTCGCTCGACGCGCTCAACGACTGGCTGGCCGATCAGTGCGTGCTGCTTTGGCAACAGACCCGTCACCCCGAGCTCGACATGACGATATGGGAAGCATGGTCTCAGGAACGCCCCCATCTCATGCCCGTGGGGCAGGCGTTTGATGGCTTCGTGGAGCATACCAAACGCGTCTCGCCGACCTGCCTCGTACACTTCGATCGCAACCGCTACAGCGTACCGGCCTCATTCGCCAACCGGCCCATCAGCTTGCGAGTCTATGCCTCGCGCCTGGTGTTCGTTGCCGAAGGACATGTCATCGCGGAGCACCCACGGTGCATCAGCCGAAGCCATGGCCCTGGCAGCACGATCTATGACTGGCGTCACTATCTGGCGGTTCTGCAACGCAAGCCCGGCGCGCTACGCAATGGCGCGCCATTCGCCGAGCTTCCCGAAGGATTCAAGCGCCTTCAGCGCATCTTGCTCAAACGCTCCGGCGGCGACCGAGAGATGGTAGAGGTATTGGCGCTTGTCCTGCTACACGATGAACAGGCGGTGCTGGCGGCCGTCGAACTTGCCTTGGAGGCCGGTGTCCCGTCCAAGCAGACCATCCTCAATATCCTGAGTCGCCTATTGGAAGGCGGGCCCGTCTCACCAATTACCGCTCCGCAGGCACTGGCACTGCACGTTGAACCCGAGGCCAATGTTGGCCGCTACGACACGCTGCGGGAGGCCAATCATGCAGCATGAGGTCATGGTGGAGATGCTCAAGGCGTTGAAGCTTCACGGCATGGCGCAGGCGCTTGGCGATCTGGCGGAACAGGACTCACCCGCTTACCAGGCTGCGGTGTCCATTCTGTCGCGGCTGCTCAAGGCCGAACTCTCGGAGCGCGAGGTCAGGTCCCTGGCCTACCAGATGAAGGTGGCCAAGTTTCCGGCGTATCGGGATCTGGTCGGCTTCGATTTCAGTTGCAGTGAAGTGAACGAGGCTCTTGTGCGGCAACTCCATCGATGCGAGTTCCTCGAGTCGGCCCACAACGTCGTCTTGGTAGGTGGACCGGGTACGGGTAAAACGCACATTGGGACCGCCATCGGCGTGCAAGCTGTGGAGCATCACCATCGCCGGGTCAGGTTCTTCTCGACGGTCGAACTGGTCAACCTGCTGGAGCTAGAGAAGTCGACCGGCAAACCAGGCCACATGGCCACGCGACTTATGTACACGGATCTGGTGATCCTGGACGAATTGGGCTATCTACCATTCAGCCAGGCTGGAGGCGCCATGTTGTTTCACCTTATCAGCAAGCTATACGAGCGCACCAGTGTGATCATCACGACAAACCTGAGCTTTGGCGAGTGGTCGGCCGTGTTCGGTGACGCCAAAATGACCACCGCCTTACTGGACCGCCTCACACATCACTGCCATATCGTTGAGACAGGCAACGACAGCTACCGCTTCAAGCACAGCACCACTCAACCCAAGAAGGAGAAAAGAACCGCCAAGCAAACACCGCCTCAAGACGAAGCATGAACCCAGGGTGGGTCAATTTTCGATGCAAATGCTGGGTCCGTTTTCCGTGCAAATCAACAGTTCCAGATTCGACTGGAAATCGGGGGCGCAACAGCATAAAAGCAAGCCGGAATACGTTTGCTTCGCGTTGATCAGCCGGTGCGGCAAGTCGTCCCTGTGCGGCTTCAATGCAACGGTGGATCGTTTCGAATTCTTGTTCCCTTGTTGGCATGTCCTTCAATAAAGGAATGCGCACCTCGAACTGACGCCACGCGCAAGTACGGCGCTAACCTCTGCTGCTCGAATGTAGGCCAGAGAGATTGCGTCTCGTTCATGAGCGTCTCGGGACGGAGGCTGTGCCTGGCATGAAACTTTCAAACACTGACTTACTTCTTGGTGACCCGGCGCAGTAGCGGCGCGTCTGTGAAGCTCGTTCGCGACAGACGTTGGCCTTCTTCGGGCGTATGCGTGAAGCCTCGGAACGATCCGAACATGCCAGTCTTCAGCACCATTTTGGCGCCGGTGTCCGCAGCCTCATTTGTAGCTTGCATGACGGATCGGCCAGCAATCCGGCGCGCGAGCTTGAGACGGGAGCGCGTCTGGCTTTCCGGAACATGATCCGATGCGGAAAAGTCGCTATAAGAGCCACGTTTCTCTTGTTCACCCATTGCTGTTCCTCGAACTTCGACCTTGCTACTACATAGTACAACGCTTCGTCTCACGATCTTCACTTGATATATAGAGAGCGCTGCAGCACCAGCCAACCCCAACCCGGGGGTATGTGTCTACTCTTCGACATATTGCATCCGTGCTGCTCGAGTGCATGATGTGACGATTGTGGATGTGGAGCGAATACTGTGTGCCCAGGCAGTAATAGGCGGGGCATTGAAGGCCTGGCCGGAGAATCGGCGCTGGTGTTCGGGCGATGGTCAGCCGATACCTGTTTATATGACGCTCGTCGCTAGAGCTGGGTGAGCTCCCCCCCACGTTCGTGGGGGCTTCGCAAGCGAAGTTGTACCCTAGCATGGCAATCCCTACGCGAAAAGAAGATCCTTTTGTCGGATAAGTAACATATCTCAATAATATGGCGACAGCACTAAGAAAGAGAACGCAGCAAACTCCGGCGAAGAGCGAACCGGAAAAAGAGCTTAGCGGGCGGGAGAAGATTGCAAGGTTCAAGACCCCAGAACTTGTGATTGCCCTATGCGGGCCAATCGGCTCGCCGCTTCATCGCGTAGGCGAGGAAATTGGTCAGGTTCTTGAGCAAACATTCGGGTATGAAAAGCCACAGATCCTTAGGCTCAGCGATTTCATTCGAGAGCACGCAGGCAGCGTGGGTGCGCAGATCCCTGTCGGGTCAAGGTTCGAAGAGATCGAGGCGCTGATTGACACAGGGAATCGGCTGCGAGAAAAACACGGCCCAGGGATACTCGCAGAGGTCGCAGTCAGTCGGATACGCCTAGCCCGAGAGGAGGCTAAGGAGGAAGCGACTGGACAGTACCATCCTCGGCGTGTCTGCCACATCATCGACTCGATAAAAAATCAGGAGGAGCTCGACGTACTTCGCGATGTCTATCGCGACATGGTGTACATGATCGGAGTATTCTCGCCGATGTCTGTGAGAGAGAATGTACTCAAGAAGGATCTCAAACTTCCGGAGATTTACAAGCTCATTGACAAGGACTCGGGCGAGGAATCTGTAAATGGACAGACGGTTCGCGATACGTTCCCACAGTCTGATTTCTTCTTGCGTGTGGACAGCGAGAAAGGTTCTGAGCTGAAAAAACGGGTTGAGCGATTCCTACACTTAGTGCTCGGAACTGAACTCATCACCCCGACCCCTAGCGAGTCGGCGATGTATGCGGCGGCGATGGCGGCGACGAATTCAGCATGCTTGTCCCGGCAAGTGGGCGCCGCGGCAACCAACCAAGAATTTCAGGTGCTCGGAATAGGGTGGAATGATGTCCCGAAGTTTGGCGGTGGTCTGTATCAGCCATCATCGCCAGCGCTTCTTGGCGATGCAGATGACGACGCTCGGTGTTGGAATCTGGCGGGGGGTAAGTGCTTCAACGATGCCGAAAAGCAACTATTTGCCCAGGAGATGATAGAGACCCTTAGGGGCATCATCCCCCGGGAGAAGGAGGCGGAGGCTAGAAAGGCACTTGAAAAGGCGGGTAAGCTCAAAGGTCTGATCGAATTCTCACGAGCAATACACGCGGAGATGCATGCAATCATCAATGCCACGAGAGCCAGCGGGGGGGCGATCGTCGGTGGAAAGCTCTTTGTGACGACGTACCCGTGCCACTCGTGCGCTCGTCACATTGTCGCAGCAGGTATTTCTGAGGTGTACTACATTGAGCCGTACCGTAAGAGCCTAGCGATGAAGTTACATAGCGACGCCGTGTCGGAGCATGAAACTGATGTCGAAAAAGTGCGGATTCTGGCGTACGATGGAGTAGCGCCGTCGCGATATCTGTCGCTCTTCAGAATTCCGAGCGCCGGCCGTAAGAGGGATGGGAAGATCATCAAGGTTGACGCGAAGACAGCTACGCCCAAGTTAGAAAAGAATATGGAGGCGCTTGCTGTCCTGGAAGCTTTCGTCGTAGAATCCCTGGCTAACAAAAAGTTAGTGGACGCCAACAGAGGAGCTGAAGATGGACCGGATCCCGCTGCAGCTTAGCTTAGATTTTGAGTCGGAAAGAGATTCAGCCTCGGTTCAGCGTACGGCGCAGGAAGCGCCCGCCACGAAAGCAAGTGTGGTGTGTTTGAAACAGTTCCGTAACAGTCGTCCCGAGCGAAGTGATTCGGAGACGACTCGGCTGTACAAGAATATTTTGGACTCCATCCAGCACTTTGCTTGATTGATGTCGTGACACACTCTAGAAAGACCCGCCGTTGGCGGGTCTTTTGCTTTGCGTCTGTCTCTGGCTCCACGAGACTTATGTGGCCTTTTCGCGGTTGGGGCTATGTACAAACATACTGTCTATCGACAGTAGGCGCCAAGCTCTAGGGGCTGACTACGGCATGGCACTCCTAGCATCGGCTCGCTTCTCTGTCATGCTCTTAACTCCTGCACCGCCAGCTCAGCGTCAGCACGGCGACGTTCGGTGACCACCTTGTTGTCATCGATCAACGCTAGAGCAGCGGCAAGCTGTTCGATATCAGCGGCAAACTCGTCTGACCCGGGGGAGAGGGCGGTGCTTCGGCGCCGCCTTCGTGCGTAAAGTTGAAGCATCGCATCATTCGGTTGTACACGGGGCTCGCTTCCGCATCATCGACTGGGACGTACCGCAGTTTTGATGGACGCGTTGAAGCACGACCTTGAGAACGGCGACTCCAGCATTGCCTCGATCCTCCGGGCGGTCGATCAGGAAACAGAGTTCAGTAAGTTCTTGGGCGGCTGGTGTCGCGATCACGCGGCTGGCCGATATAACATCCCGCAGGAGGAGGAGCTCGCTGACGCGAAGCGTCCCGACCTGCGGTTCTTGGGCGTCGGCTTCGACGCTCCGGTGCCCACGGAACTCAAGCTCGCGGACAACTGGACCGGTCCTCACCTATTCGAGCGCCTCGAAACCCAATTGTGCGGGGACTATCTGCGCGACAGCCGCTCTAGCCGCGGCATCTTCTTAATTGTCTATCTTGGGACGAAATCCTATTGGGATCTGCCTAATGGGCGGCGAGCCGAGACCTTTGAGATGCTAGTAGACGAACTCCAGCGGCACTGGGCGCTCATCTCAGCTGAGTTTCCCGGCGTCGAAGACATTCGAGTGATTGGCATTGATCTTACGCGGCGCGGCATCGACACGAAGGCTGCCAAGAAGCTCAAGGGAATCAAGAAGTCGGGGGCTAAGTCACCGAAACGCAATTCGGGGAAGCGGAAGACGGCTTCACAGCCCTCTTCCGGCGAAGTGCCATCGCTGACTTCAGCAAATGAAAGCGGGAAGGTGTGAGGAGAGCCGAGATGCGACGCGAGCAATTCGTGCCCTTCCCCTGCTAGCAAATTGGGCCTTATAGTGCCTCTCGCACGAAATGGCAGTATAGGCTTCAACTCTGGGCGAAGTTGGCGGGTTCATGGCCTCCATCTAAATTTCAGAGCGTGCTAACTCCTTGATTCGGATGGCCTTGCGCTCTTACCAAATATGGCGCGCGACAGAAGCGGGTCGCGCGCCATTTTGAGCGCGCGCTCCGGTCCGGACCCGACGCTGGCCCCGGCGCGCATTGCCGACCCGGCTGCCGGCGGGTGTGGCTCGTTTACCCCACTACGGGACCGGTCGCCGCCGGCCTGCCGATCGGGCGGGGCCGGTTATGCAACAATGGCCCTCACGATACTTGAATTGGCAAGTTCACGGTGCCCGCGAAGGGTTTCCGCACAGCAGGCTCCCGCAAAGCAACATATGTCCGATCGGCTCAACCAATCGCAGGACTTCGAGGACGGCATCGCGGTTGCCGTTGCCATCATCGGGCGCGATGCACGCGGCGAGCTTGCCGTCACCGCCTGCAACGACCACTTCTTCCGGATCAGCGGCGGCGCGCGCGCGGAGATGCCGGTTTTTCCCGCCGCGTTCGACGCGCTGTTTCCCGGCGGCGCGCAGCCCGGGTTCCGCGCGAAACTCCAGGAATGCTTCCGGTCCGGCGCCTCGCAGGAATTCGAGCAGGCATTTCCTCAGGCACCCGGGCAGGCATCCGAGCAGGCATGCGGCCGCCCCGAAGGCGCGCGGCGCTGGCGCCTCACGCTGAAACCCTTCCGGCATGCGGACGGCGGCGCGGCCGTGTCCGAGATTCTCGTGACCGGCGTCGACATCACCGCGAAGCTGCATCTCGCGCACGAGCTGGAAGTCAGCACCTCGCGCTTTCGCGCGGTGGTCGACTCGGCCTACGACGCGATCGTCACGATCGACGAGCAGCGCAACATCACGCTGTTCAACCGCGCGGCGGAGAACCTGTTCGGCTACGCCTCGGCCGAGGTGATCGGGCAGCCGATCGAAACCCTGCTGCCGGAAAAATTCCGCGCGCGCCATCCGCAGCACGTGCGGCAGTTCGCGGACTCGGTGCAGATGAGCCTGCGCTCGCTGAGCCCGCCGCGCATGGACGAGAGCAACAGCGTGTACGGGCGGCATCGCGACGGCACCATCATCCCGGTCGAAATCTCGATCTCCAAGATCAACGTGGACGGCGTGACCGAGTTCACCGCGGTCATCCGCGACATCACCGACCGCGCCCGGCTGATCGACCTGCTGAAGAAGCAGGCCGTGACCGATGCCCTGACCGGCCTGCCGAACCGCCGCGAGTTCCTGGACTTCGTCGACAAGGTGCTCGGCACCGACGACATCGTGTCGGTGTTCATTCTCGACATCGATTTCTTCAAGAAGATCAACGACGGCTTCGGCCACGACGTCGGCGACGAGGTGCTGCGCGTGCTGGCGAAGGCCGGCATGTCGATCGCGCACGAGTCCAAGCTGTTCGCGCGCTGGGGCGGCGAGGAATTCGTCGCGGCCCTGCCCGGCGCGGATGCCGGGCTCGCGCGCAGCATCGCGGAGCGGCTGCGCCAGCGCGTGGCGCAGCAGGACTTCGAGCACGCGTGGCGCGTGGAGCCGGTTCCGTTCACCGTCAGCATCGGCGTGGTCACGCGCGAGTCCGGCGAGTCCGACGTCGACACGCTGATGCGGCGCGCGGACCGCGCGCTCTACCGGGCCAAGGCATCCGGGCGCAATCGCGTCGAGGTCGGATAGGCGCGGTGCCTCGCCGCCGCCGCCATCAGGGCCGGCGGCGGCGCCGGATCATGCGGCCGCTGCCCGCGATGCCTCCAGCGTATCGCGCTTGATCTTCCTGGCGAGCGACCACTTGTGGACCTCGGTCGGGCCGTCGTAGATGCGGAACGCGCGCAGCTCGCGGAACGCTTGCTCGACGATGGTGTCGCGCGACACGCCGTTGCCGCCCAGGACCTGCACGCAGCGGTCGGCCACCCGGTAGAGCGCCTCGGACACCGCCACCTTCGTCATGGAGCTTTCGGCGGTGCCGGACGAGCCGGCGTCGAGCACGCCGGCGCACCAGTCGATCATCAGCGCGGCCTGCTGCAGGTCGATCAGGTTCTCCGCGAGCATGAAGCCCACGCCTTCGTGGTCGATCAGCAGCTTGCCGAACGCCTTGCGCGTGGTGGCATACGCGCGCGCGATCTCGTCGGCGCGCGTCACGGTGCCGAACCAGCGCATGCAGTGCGACAGCCGCGCCGGCGACAGGCGCACCTGCGCATAGCGGAAGCCTTCGTCGGCCTCGCCCAGCACCTGGCCGGCGGGCACGCGCAGGTCGTCGATCACGACCTGCGCATGGCCGCCGGGCATCGAGCTGTCGATGGTGTCGAGCACGCGCTCGAGCCGGATCGCCGGGTGCGGCAGGTCGACCAGGAACATGGTGGCGCGCGCGTGCTCGCCCTCGCCGGTGCGCGCCATCACGATGCCGACCGCCGCGCCTTCGGCGCCGGTGATGAACTTCTTGCGGCCGCGGATGATCCAGTCGTCGCCGTCGCGCACCGCGGTGGTCTGCAGCATCGACGGGTCCGACCCGGCGCCGCCGTCCTCGGCGGGCTCGGTCATGAAGAACGCCGAGCGTGCTTCGCCGCTGACCAGCGGCGCCAGGAAGCGCGCCTTCTGCGCCGCGGTGCCCACCTTGCCGAGCAGGTACATGTTGCCCTCGTCGGGCGCCATCGTGTTGACCGCGACCGGCCCGAGCGGCGACAGGCCCGAGCGCTTGAGCACGGCCGCGGTCTCGCGCTGGCTCAGGTGCGACCCGTCGGGCAGGATGTGCGGCGTCATCACGCCGGCGGCGCGCGCCAGGCCGCGCAGTTCCGCGACGAGCGCGGCCGACGGGCCGTGCGCGGCGCAGCGCGGATCCTGCTCGTAGGGCACGACCACGTCGCGCACGAAGCGCTCGACGCGCTCGGCGATCTCGCGGCTTCTTTCGGTGGGACAGGCGGTGAACATGGCTGGCATCTCCTTGTGGCGTATCGGGCGGGCGGCCGTACAGGTCGGGCGGCGCATCCGCCGTTCGTGGCTGGTTTTCCACAGGATTGTAGGACAATCTTGTAGGATTGCGCCATCCCTCGCCAATGAAGGCGAGCGGCCCGGTCCGCCCGCCGGATCCGCTAGAATTGCGCCCGTGACCACCGCACCCACATCCTTCTCCTCTCCCGCCGGCGCCGGCGCGCCGGACGACGCCGGCCAGAGCGCCTCCGACACGGTGTTCTTCGGCATCATGGGCGGCCTCGAGCTCGGCAGCTTCGTGCCGGGCCAGCGGCTCGTGGAAGCGGATCTCGCCACGCAGTTCGGCGTGGGCCGCAACTCCGTGCGCGAGGCGCTGCAGCGGCTGGCCGCCGAGGGCATCGTCGAGCTGCCGCGCCATCGCGGCGCGGTGATCCGGCGCCTGAGCCTGCAGGACACGCTCGACGTGCTCGACGTGGCCGAGCGCATGACCGGCCTGCTCGCGCGCGCCGCCGCGCGCGGCAGCGGCGACCGCGCGCACGCGCAGGCCCTGCGCGCCGCGGTGCAGGCGCTGGCGGGCGCGGGCAAGGCCGAGAAGGCGGAACGGGCGGAGCGGACGCGCCCGGGCGAGGCGTTCTCGGGCGCGCGCCGGCATTTCTATCGCACGCTGCTGGAGATGGGCGGCAACCGCGAGCTGCGCCGGCTGTTCCCGACCATCCACATGCCGGTCGTGCATGCGCAGCACCGGCTCGCGTCGCTGCAGCAGATGCGGCTGGCCGACTACCGGCGCATCGCCGCGGCGGTGCTCGCGGGCGATCCCGACGAGGCCGAAGCCGCCGGCGCCGCGCACGTGCAGAACGTGCGCGCGGCGATTCTCGCCGGCCAGCCCGGCTAGTCCCGCATCGGGGCGCCGCACCGCGCGCTTTCGCCGTGCCCGCGGCGAGATCACATGGCGTGCCTGGCCGCTTCCTCGCGCAGCGCGGCGACGTCGCGCCGCGGCGGCGAGCCGAACATGCGTGCGTATTCGCGGCTGAACTGCGACGGGCTTTCGTAGCCGACCTGGAACGCCGCGGTCTCGACATTGGCGGCGTCGGCCGCCATCAGGCGGCGCGCTTCCAGCAGGCGCAACTGCTTCTGGTATTGCAGCGGCGTCATCGAGGTCAGCGCCTTGAACTGCCGGTGGAACGCCGAAGGGCTCATCTGCGCGGTCAGCGCCAGCTCCTCGATGCGCACCGGCTGCGCGAAGCGCTCGCGCAAGGCGTGGATGGCGCCGATGACGCGCTGCGCGTGGCTGTTGGCCAGCGCCAGCCGCGCGATCTCGCCGCCGTGCGGGCCGGTCAGCAGCCAGTAGCTGATCTCGCGCATGAGCAGCGGGTGGAGCATCGGGATGGCGCGCGGCGTATCGAGCAGGCGCATCATGCGCAGCGCGCAGTCGGCCAGCGGCCCGTCGAAGTCGGTGACGAACACGCCGGAGCGGGCCTCGCCGCTGGCCTGCGGCGGCGCATCCAGCGCTTCCATCACGTCGCGCATGATCGCCAGGTCGAACTCGATGACCACGCCGAGATACGGCTTGTCCGTGCTGGCCTCGACGACGCGGCCGAACGCCGGCGCTTCGACGCTGACGATCAGCGCCTGCCCCGCGCGGTAGTCGAACCGCTTGTCGCCGAAGGTCGTCCATTTCGCGCCCTGCACGACGATGCACAGCGCGGGCTTGAAGATCAGGAGGCTGGGCGGCTTCTCGCGGTTCGAGCGCAGGATCGTGAGGCCGTCGATGGCCGTGGCGAACGGGCTCGCGCCGGTCTGCGCGTCGGTGTAGCGGGTGACGGCATCCAGCAGGGCATCGGGCGGGGTATCTGGCATGTGCGGGTCTCGCTGCGTCTGGCATTCCCGGCCGTTATAGCCACCTCGGCAGGATTAGGCAAGAAACAGGCGAGTTTCGGCATTCAACGCGGACGCGCGCGGGACTACCTTGTCACCACGCCAAACCACTTGCAGGAGCCAGCCATGCCCAACCACACCAGCAGCACCGATGCGCGCGCCCCGATCGCCATCGTCACCGGCGGCAGCCGCGGCATCGGCCGCAATACCGTGCTCAGCCTCGCCCGGCGCGGGGTCGATTCGATCTTCACCTACCACGCCAACCGCGCCGAAGCCGCGCAGGTGAGCGCAGAGGCCGAAGCAATGGGGCGCCGCGCCGTCGCGCTGCAGCTCGACGCCGGCGACAGCGCATCGTTCGACCGTTTCGTGCAGGCGGTCCGGCAGGCGCTGGCCGGCCTGGGCGCCGCGCGCTTCGACTACCTCGTCAACAATGCGGGCACCTCGCTGCACAACGCCTTCGCGCAGACGACCGAGGACGAGGTGGACAGCATCTACCGCATTCACTTCAAGGGGGTGTTCTTCCTGACGCAGAAGCTGCTGCCGCTCATCAACGACGGCGGGCGCATCGTGAACATTTCCTCGGGGCTGACGCGCGTGGCGCTCCCCGGCGTGGCGGCCTACGCGGCCATGAAGGGCGCGGTCGAGGTGCTGACGCGCTGCATGGCCAAGGAGCTCGGCCCGCGCGGGATCGCCGTCAACACCGTCGCCCCGGGCGCGATCGCCACCGACTTCAGCGGCGGCATCGTGCGCGACAACCCGGAGATGAACAAGCGCGTGGCGGACATGACGGCGCTCGGCCGCGTCGGCGAGCCGGACGACGTCGGCCCGATGATCGCCGCGCTGCTCTCCGGCGACAACCGCTGGGTCAACGCGCAGCGCATCGAGGTCTCGGGCGGCATGGCGATCTAGCGCTCACCGGTGCCAGTAGCCGACGCCGTAGTGCCACGCCCCGTAGGGCGGATACTTTCGCATGGCATTCATGATCCTCTCCTTGCTGGTCGATGCCGCGCGCTGGCGGCATCGGGACGACTGCATTGTGGCCGCGCAGAGTGAGGAGAGAATGAGGCGCCGGCGGGCCGCGCTCATTTTCGGCTCATTGTGGCTGCTTAGCATGGGTTGCACGGACCCCGGCGGCGCAGAACGAACGCCGGCGGGGTCCGGTTCGAAACCCACCGGAGACCACCATGTTCGACACCCTGATGCTCAAGCTGAACCACTGGATGGAACGCAGCGCGCAGCGCCGCACCGAAGCCTGGCTGGCTTCGTCCAACGATGCCGACGAACTCGACCGCCGCCTGCGCGAGATGGATAGCCGCGGGCGCATCTACTGACGCCCGCCGGCCGCCCGGCCGGCGCCCTGGCCGGCGCGGCGGCGCCGCGCTACGTGGCCGGGATGCTCCAGCCCAGTCCGCGCACGTTGCGGATGACGGTGCTGCCGAACTTGCGGCGGATGCTGTAGATGATGGCGTCGACGGCGTTGCTCTCGACTTCCTCGCCCCAGCCGTACAGCCGTTCCTCCAGCTGCTCGCGCGACAGGATGGCGTTGGGCCGCTCGAGCAGCGCCAGCAGCAGCGCGTACTCGCGCGCGGACACGTTTTCCGAGCGGCCGTCGAAGCTCAACTGGCGCGCGTTGATGTCGAGCACGACCCGGCCGTGGCCGATGGTCGCGCTCGCGTAGCCCGACTTGCGCCGCACCACGGCGCGGATGCGGGCCAGCAGTTCCTTGCTCTCGAAGGGCTTGACGACGTAGTCGTCGGCGCCCAGGTCGAGCCCGGCGACGCGCGTGTCGACGTCGTCGCGCGCGGTGATGATGAGGACCGGCGTGGGGTTGTCGTCGCCGCGCAGCCATTGCAGCAGCGCCATGCCGTCCATGCCGGGCAGGCCGAGGTCGAGCAGGATGGCGGTGTAGGAGCCGTCCGCGATGGCGGAGCGGCCGAGATCGCCGTTGCGCACCCAGTCGACGCTGCACGACGCATCCTTCAGCGCATGCACCAGGCTCTGGCCGATCTGCGGATCGTCCTCGATCAGCAGGATTCTCATGGCAACGATCCTCCCTCGGGCGGCGCCGCGGCTAACGCGGCTATTGTATGGGCAGCACGATGCGCGCCACAACGCCCGGGGCGCCGTCCGGGCGCGCCGTCAGCGTCACGCGGCCGCCGTGGTTGGCCGCCAGCGTCTGCGCGATGGCCAGGCCCAGGCCGCTGCCTTCCTCGTCGGAGGCGCCGCCGCGGAAAAAGCGGTCGAACACGCGCGCGCGGTCGGCCGGCGGGATGCCGGGGCCGTTGTCCGCCACCTCGATCACCGCGCTGGCGCCCTCGCGCAGCACGCTGACGTCGACGCGGCAGTCCGCGCCCGCACCCGCGCCGCCGTAGCGGATCGCGTTGTCGATCAGGTTCTTGACCAGCACGCGCAGGTCGGCCTCGGCGCACACCAGCGAGATGTCGTCGAGGCGCTCGGCGCCAAGGTCGACGCCGCGGTCGATGGCCAGCGGCAGCAGGTCGGCGATGACATCGGTCACGACCTGCGGCAGCGACACCGCCTGCGGGGCGTTCTGCCCGCCGCCCATCTCGGCGCGCGCCAGGCCCAGCAGCTGCGCGATCAGCGAAGCGGTGCGGCGGATGCCGCGCTGCAGCTCGTCGAGCCGCCCGTCGCGGTCGGCCGGCGTGGCCTGGCGCAGGTTGTCCACCTGCAACTGCATCGCGGTGATCGGCGTGCGCAGCTCGTGCGCGGCGTTGGCGATGAAGCGGCGCTCCGCCTCGATCAGCGTCGACAGCCGGTCCATCATGCGGTTGATCGAATCGAGGAAGGGGCGCAGCTCGTCGGGCGCCTCCTTGTCTTCCAGCGGCTGCAGGTGGTTCAGGTCCGCGCGCGCCGCGCGCTGGCCAAGCCGCTCCAGTGGGCGCAGCGACAGCCGCACGGTGACGTGCACGATCAGCACCAGCAGCGGCAGCAGCGCCACCACCGGCAGCGCCGCCCACAGCGCGACGCGCCAGGCGTTGGCGCTGCGCACGCGGCGCTGCTCGGCGATCTGCAGGTAGGCATCGCCGGCCTGCAGGGCGAACGCATCCCAGAGCTGGCCGCCGGCCTCCAGCGACGAGAAGCCGGGCCGGGCGCGCGGCAGCGTCACGCCGGGATCGCTGGTGTGGCCGGGGCGCGCGCCGTCGCCGGGGCCCCACACCTGCACCACCACGTTCTTGGCCGGCAGCGGCGCGCCGCCCGGCAGCGTCGGCGGGGTGGTCGGGGTGGGGCGGACGGCGGCGGCGGCCTCCTGCAGGTCGTCGTTGAACTGGTTGCCGAGGCTGCGCACGACCAGGTAGGCGCCGAGTGCCCCCAGCAGGCCGACCAGCAACGCGAGACTGCCGAGCGCCACGCTGAGGCGGCGGTGCAACGATCTGGCGACAAACGGGTTGGCCATCGCGGGCTCCGGTCGGTGCGATGGGGCGAGTGTGCCCCAGCCGCCGGCGGGTGCCAACCTGGCCGCATGGCGGTCCCGCGCCATATAGCCAGCGCCTGCCAGAGCGGGTATCGTCTCGCGGACGACTGACACCGGTCCACCATCGATCCACTTCCAAGGAGGAGAAGACATGCCGTATGACAACATCCTGGTCGAAACCCGCGGGCGCGTCGGCCTGGTGACGCTGAACCGTCCCAAGGCGCTCAATGCGCTCAACGACGCGCTGATGGACGAGCTGGGCGCCGCGCTGGCGGCTTTCGACGCCGACGAAGCCATCGGCAGCATCGTGATCACCGGCAGCGAGCGCGCCTTTGCCGCCGGCGCCGACATCGGCATGATGGCCAAGTACTCCTATATGGATGCGTACAAGGGCGACTACATCACGCGCAACTGGGAAACCATCCGCCGCATCCGCAAGCCGGTGATCGCCGCGGTGGCCGGCTACGCGCTCGGCGGCGGCTGCGAGCTGGCGATGATGTGCGACATCATCATCGCCGCGGACAGCGCCCGCTTCGGCCAGCCGGAAGTGAAGCTGGGCACCATGCCCGGCGCCGGCGGCACCCAGCGCCTGCCGCGCGCGGTGTCCAAGGCCAAGGCGATGGACCTGTGCCTGACCGCGCGCATGATGGACTCGGCCGAGGCCGAGCGCGCCGGCCTGGTGTCGCGCGTGGTGCCCGCCGACAAGCTGATCGAGGAAGCGCTGGGCGCGGCCGAGACCATCGCCGGCTTCTCGCTGCCGGTGGTCATGATGATCAAGGAATCGGTCAACGCCGCCTACGAGACCAGCCTGTCCGAGGGCGTGCACCTGGAGCGGCGCCTGTTCCATTCGACCTTCGCGACCGAGGACCAGAAGGAAGGCATGGCGGCATTTGTGGAGAAACGCGCACCCGCGTTCAAGCATCGCTGAATCTTGATAGGGGAATACCCGAGTAACTCCATCGGGTATTCCTGCCGTTCCGTTTTTCGGAAATACGGTATTTCCCTTAAAGATCAATGGCTTGATCTTGTCCGTTCGGGCTTGTCTTCATATTCGCGTAACAAATCGATTGCCAAGGCTCGATTGGGGCCTTAATATTCGCTCCCTCGCAACACGAAGCTTGTCTGCAAAGGCAGACGGGACAAG
>NZ_JBYTEL010000020.1:0-129792 GCF_058789195.1 Cupriavidus sp. FW216-B1
CGCGGGTTCCGCTGCGGAACCCGCGCGCGCACCGGGCCGCTCCCGCGCGTGCGGGGCGGCGCAGCAATGCGGGCGCGATGGCGCCCGGACCCAGCTTTTGCCCCGCGTGGAGCATGCCGTGAATTTCCTCTCTTTCCTGTTGTCCCGCCTGTGGAAGGCCCTCGTGGTCGTGCTCGGCGTGGTCATCATCAACTTCTTCCTGATCCGCATGGCGCCGGGCGACCCCGCCACCGTCATGGCGGGCGAGGCCGGCGCCGGCGATGCCGCCTTCGTCGGCCAGCTGCGCCAGCAGTTCGGGCTGGACCAGCCGGTGCTCACGCAGCTCGGCATCTATCTCAAGGGCGTGGCCAGGCTCGACCTCGGCTACTCGTACCGCAACCACCTGCCGGTGCTGGACCTGATCCTGGACCGCCTGCCGGCCACCATCGTGCTGATGAGCGGCGCGTTCGTGTTCTCGCTCGTGCTCGGCGTGCTGCTGGGCGTGATCTCGGCGCGCACGCGCTACGAGAACAAGCGCCGCTGGGTCGACAGCGCGGTGATGAGCGGCGCGCTGCTGCTGTACGCCACGCCGCTGTTCTGGCTGTCGCTGATGGCCATCATCCTGTTCTCGGTGGTGCTGGGCTGGCTGCCCGCGTTCGGCATGGAGACCATCGGCGCCGGCTACACGGGCCTGGCGCGCGTGCAGGACGTGGCGCTGCACATGGTGCTGCCGACCATCTCGCTGGGCTGCTTCTTCATGGCGGTGTACGTGCGCCTCACGCGCGCCTCGATGCTGGAAGTGATGGGCATGGACTTCGTCAAGACCGCGCGCGCCAAGGGCGTGCCGGCCGGGCGCGTGATCCGCGTGCACGTGCTGCGCAACGCGCTGCTGCCGGTGATCACGTTCGCCGGCATCCAGCTCGGCCAGATGGCCGGCGGCGCGGTGCTGACCGAGACCGTGTTCTCGTGGCCCGGCATCGGCCGCCTGATGTTCGACGCGCTGCTGCAGCGCGACTACCAGCTGCTGCTCGGCATTTTCTTCGTGACCTCGGCGCTGGTGGTGTTCTTCAACCTGGTGACGGACATCGTCTACCGCTTCATCGACCCCCGCATCGCGGTGGGCGGCAAGGGAGCCACGGCATGAAAGCCTTCGCCCGACGTTATGCGCGCAACTACGGCGCGGTGATCGGCCTGCTGGTGCTGCTGGTCGTGGTGGCGGTGGCGCTGCTCGCGCCCGTGCTGTACGAGGACTCGCCGTGGCTGATGGTGGGCGAGCCGCTGGTGCACCCGTTCGCCGACGCCGCCTATCCGTTCGGCACCGACATGCTGGGCCGCGACATCACCGCCGGCATGCTGTACGGCGCGCGCGTCTCGCTGCTGGTGGGCGTGATCTCCACCGGCGTGGCGCTGGTGTTCGGCATCCTGATCGGCTCGGTGGCCGGCTACTGCGGCGGCCGCGTGGATGACGCGCTGATGCGCTTCACCGAGTTCTTCCAGACCATCCCGCAACTGGCGATGGCGGTGGTGATCGTGGCCATCTTCAACCCGACCATCTACTCCATCGTGGCGGCCATCTCGGTGGTCTCCTGGCCGCCGGTGGCGCGCCTGGTGCGCGGCGAGTTCCTCACGCTCAAGCAGCGCGAGTTCGTGCAGGCCGCGGTGGTGATCGGGCAGAAGCCGCTGCGCATCATCCTCACGCAGATCCTGCCCAACGCCATGTCGCCGATCATCGTGTCGGCCTCGTTCATGGTGGCCACGGCGATCCTGACCGAGTCGGCGCTGTCCTTCCTGGGCCTGGGCGACCGCAACATGATGAGCTGGGGCTTCATGATCGGCGCGGCCCGCACCATGATCCGCGAAGCCTGGTGGATGAGCGTGTGGCCGGGCGTGGCGATCCTGCTCACGGTGCTGTCCATCAACCTGATCGGCGAAGGCCTGAACGACGCCATGAACCCCCAACTGCGCCGCCGCGGCGAGTGAGCCAAAGGATGCCGCACATGCAATCACCTGACCAGAATCCCGCGCCGGCAGCCGCGCCGCTGCTGTCCGTGCGCGACCTCACCATCGCGCTGCCCGCCGGCGGCGACCGCCCGCACGCGGTCAGCGGCGTGACCTACGACCTGCACGCCGGCGAGATCCTGTGCATCGTCGGCGAGTCCGGCTCGGGCAAGTCGATGAGCGCCAACGCCATCATGGGCCTGCTGCCGCCCTACCTCAAGCCGCAGGGCGGGCAGATCCTGTTCAAGGGCCGCGACCTGCTGGCGCAGGACGAGAACACCCTGCTGTCGATGCGCGGCAAGGACATGGCGATGGTGTTCCAGGAGCCGCTGTCCGCGCTCAACCCGGTGATGACCGTGGGCGAGCAGATCGCCGAGGTGATGCGCGTGCACGGCGCCTATCCGGGCGAGGCGCGCAACCGCCGCGTGCTGGAACTGCTGGAATTCGTCGGCCTGCCCGACCCCGCCACGCTGACCCACAGCTATCCGTTCCGCCTGTCCGGCGGCCAGCGCCAGCGCGTGGTGATCGCGATGGCGCTGGCGCTCGAGCCCGCGCTGCTGATCGCCGACGAGCCGACCACCGCGCTCGACGTCACCACGCAGGCGCAGATCCTGGCGCTGATCAAGCGCATCCAGGCCGAGAAGGGCATGGGCGTGATGTTCGTCACGCATGACTTCGGCGTGGTGGCGGAGATCGCCGACCGCGTGGCGGTGATGGAAAAGGGCGTGCTGGTGGAGATGGGCACGGCGCAGCAGGTGCTCAACCACCCGCAGCATCCCTACACGCGCCGGCTCATCAGCGCCGTGCCGCACGGGCGCGCCAAGGAGCGCCAGGCGGACGCGGCCGAGACCGTGCTGGAAGTGCGCGACCTGCGCAAGACCTACGTCTCCGGCGGCGGCCTGTTCAGCAAGAAGCGCGTGGTCAACGCCGTGGACGGCGTGAGCTTCCGCGTGCAGCGCGGGCAGACGCTCGGCATCGTGGGCGAGTCCGGCTCGGGCAAGTCCACCATCGGCAAGTGCCTGCTCAAGCTGACCGGCATCGACGGCGGCGAGCTGCTGTTCGACGGCCAGGACATCGCGCGCCTGTCCGAGCGGCAGTTCCGCCCGCTGCGCAGCGACGTGCAGATGATCTTCCAGGACCCGTTCGCCTCGCTCAACCCGCGCCACACGGTGGGCCGCATCATCACCGACGGCCCGGTCGCCAACGGCGTGCCGCTGGCGCAGGCGCAGGCGCGCGGGCGCGAGCTGCTGCAACTGGTGGGGCTGGAGCCGTCCGCGTTCGACCGCTATCCCAACCAGTTCTCGGGCGGACAGCGCCAGCGCATCGGCATCGCGCGCGCGCTCGCGCTGGAGCCCAAGCTGCTGGTGGCCGACGAATCGGTCTCCGCGCTCGACGTCTCGGTGCAGGCGCAGGTGCTCGAGCTGCTGGCCGACCTGCAGAAGCGCCTGAACATCGGCCTGATCTTCATCACGCACGACCTGCGCGTGGCCGCGCAGATCTGCCATCACGTGATCGTGATGCACAAGGGGCGCGTGGTGGAGTCCGGCCCGCCCGACCAGATCTTCGACGCGCCGCGCCACGAATACACGCAGCGCCTGATCGCCGCGGTCCCCGGCAAGGAATGGGACCCGACCCTGATCCGCGCGGCCGCCTGAACGCGGCGCGCACCAACCTGACATCAAAGACGGAGCAACGACAGATGAAGAACGCCGAACTGGTTCGCCGCAAGGACGCCGCCACCCCGCGTGGCGTGGGCGTGATGTGCAATTTCTACGCCGAGCGCGCCGAGAACTCGGAGATCTGGGACGTGGAGGGCAAGCGCTACATCGACTTTGCCGCCGGCATCGCCGTGCTCAACACCGGCCACCGCCACCCGCGCCTGGTCGAGGCGATCCAGCGCCAGCTCGGCCGCTTCACCCACACCGCGTACCAGATCGTGCCGTATGCCAGCTACGTCGAGCTGGCCGAGAAGATCAACCAGCGCGCGCCGGGCCGCTCGGCCAAGAAGACCGCCTTCTTCACCACCGGCGCCGAAGCCGTGGAGAACGCCATCAAGATCGCCCGCGCCGCCACCGGCCGCCCCGGCGTGATCGCGTTCTCGGGCGGCTTCCACGGCCGCACCATGATGGGCATGGCGCTGACCGGCAAGGTGGTGCCGTACAAGGTCGGCTTCGGGCCGTTCCCGGGCGAGGTGTTCCACGCGCCGTACCCGTGCGCGCTGCACGGCGTGTCGGTGGACGACTCGCTCAAGGCGCTGCAGCACCTGTTCAAGGCCGATGTCGATCCCAAGCGCGTGGCCGCCATCATCTTCGAGCCGGTGCAGGGCGAGGGCGGCTTCAACGTGGCGCCGCCGGCCTTCGTCAAGGCGCTGCGCGCGGTCTGCGACGAGCACGGCATCCTGCTGATCGCCGACGAGGTGCAGACCGGCTTCGGCCGCACCGGCCGCCTGTTCGCGATGGAGCACTACGAGGTGGCGCCGGACCTGACCACGATGGCCAAGAGCCTGGCCGGCGGCATGCCGCTGTCGGCCGTGTGCGGCCGCGCCGAGGTCATGGACGCGCCCGCGCCCGGCGGCCTGGGCGGCACCTATGCCGGCAACCCGCTGGCGGTGGCCTCCGCGCTGGCCGTGCTCGACGTGCTCGACGGCGAGCAACTGATCCCGCGCGGCGCCGCGCTCGGCCAGCGCCTGGTGGCGCGGCTGGAAAGCCTGAAATCGCGCGTGCCGCAGATCGCGGAAGTGCGCGGCCTGGGCGCGATGGTGGCGGTGGAATTCCGCCGCGCCGACGGCTCGCCCGACCCCGAGTTCACGCGCGAGGTGCAGAACCGCGCGCTCGAGCAGGGCCTGCTGCTGCTGTCGTGCGGCGTGTACGGCAACGTGATCCGCTTCCTGTTCCCGCTCACCATCCAGGACGCGGTGATGGACGAAGGCCTGGACATCCTGGCCGACGTGCTCACGCGCTGACACCGGGCCGCATCCGCGCACGCTCCGGCACATCCACACCAACATAACGAGACAGAACATCATGCAACTCAAGGATTCCAGCCTCCTGCGCGCGCAGGCTTTCGTCGGCGGCCAGTGGCAGGACGCCGACAACGGCGCCACCTTCGCCGTCACCAACCCGGCCGACGGCGCGCTGATCGGCACGGTGCCGCTGATGGGCGCGGCCGAGACGCGCCGCGCCATCGAGGCCGCGCGCGTGGCGCAGGCCGCGTGGCGCCGCAAGACCGCGCGCGAGCGCGCCCAGGTCATGCGCGCCTGGTACGACCTGATGATCGCCAACGCCGACGACCTCGCCGTGCTGATGACCAGCGAGCAGGGCAAGCCGCTGGCCGAGGCGCGCGGCGAGGCGCTCTATGCCGCCTCTTTCCTGGAATGGTTCGCCGAGGAAGCCAAGCGCGTGAACGGCGACGTGCTGGCCACGCCCGCGGCCGACAAGCGCCTGCTGGTGGTCAAGGAGCCGGTCGGCGTGTGCGCGGCCATCACGCCGTGGAACTTCCCGCTGGCCATGATCACGCGCAAGGCCGGCCCCGCGCTGGCCGCCGGCTGCGCGATGGTGCTCAAGCCGGCCGAGGACACGCCGCTGTCCGCGCTCGCGCTGGCCCTGCTGGCCGAGCGCGCCGGGCTGCCCGCCGGCCTGCTCAGCGTGGTGACGGGCGACGCCGCCAGCTCGATCGAGATCGGCGGCGAGCTCACCGGCAGCCCCGTGGTGCGCAAGCTCAGCTTCACCGGCTCCACCGAAGTGGGCCGCATCCTGATGCGCCAGTCGGCGCCGACCATCAAGAAGCTGTCGCTGGAGCTCGGCGGCAACGCGCCGTTCATCGTGTTCGACGACGCCGACCTCGACGCCGCCGTGGAAGGCGCGATGGCCTCCAAGTACCGCAACGCCGGCCAGACCTGCGTCTGCGCCAACCGCCTCTACGTGCACGACAAGGTGTACGACGCCTTCGCGCAGAAGCTGGTGGCCGCGGTGGAAAAGCTCAAGGTCGGCCACGGCCTCGAGCCCGGCGTGCTGCAGGGCCCGCTGATCAACCAGGACGCGGTGGCCAAGGTCGAGCAGCATATCGCCGACGCCGTGGGCAAGGGCGCGCGCGTGCTCTCGGGCGGCAAGCGCCACCGCCTCGGCGGCACCTTCTTCGAGCCGACCGTGCTGGCGGGCGTGACGCCGGCCATGCTGGTGGCCCGGGAAGAAACCTTCGGCCCGCTCGCGCCGCTGTTCCGCTTCGGCAGCGACCAGGAAGTCATCGACATGGCCAACGACACCGAGTTCGGCCTGGCCTCCTACTTCTACAGCCGCGACATCGGCCGCGTGTGGCGCGTGGCCGAGGCGCTGGAGTACGGCATGGTCGGCATCAACACCGGGCTGATTTCCAACGAGGTGGCGCCGTTCGGCGGCGTCAAGCAGTCGGGCCTGGGCCGCGAAGGCTCCAGCTACGGCATCGAGGAATACCTGGAAACCAAGTACCTGTGCATGGGCGGCGTGGATCGCTGACCGGCACACCTTCAGGAGAAGCGCATGAGCAGACCCCAAGCCGTTCCCACCGTGCAGATCGACAACGACCGCGTGGCCGTCACCGAGTGGCGCTTCGCGCCGGGCGCCGAGACCGGCCATCACCGCCACGGCTACGACTACGTGGTGGTGCCGATGACCACCGGCGCGCTGCGGCTGGAGACGCCGGCCGGCGAGGTGGTCAGCCAGCTCGTGGCGGGCCGCGCCTACTACCGCGCGGCGGGCGTGGAGCACAACGTCATCAACGCGCACGAAGGCGAGTGCGTGTTCGTGGAAATCGAGATCAAGCGATGAGCGTATCTTCAACCCGGGCCGCCGCGCCGCGCGAGCGCAACGGCGGCCAGATCCTGGTGGAACAACTGCGCATCCAGGGCGTCAGGCGCGTGTTCCTGGTGCCGGGCGAAAGCTACCTGCCCTGCATCGACGCGCTGTACGACCACCAGGACGCGATTCAGCCGATCGTGTGCCGGCAGGAAAGCGGCGCCGGCTACATGGCGGAAGCCTACGGCAAGCTCACCGGCGAGCCCGGCATCTGCTTCGTCACGCGCGGGCCCGGCGCCACCAATGCCAGCATCGCCGTGCACACGGCGCACCAGGACTCCACGCCGATGATCCTGTTCGTCGGCCAGGTCGGCAACGACTTCGGCGAGCGCGAGGCGTTCCAGGAGATCGACTACCGCCGCATGTTCGGCCAGATGGCCAAGTGGGTGGCGCAGATCGACCGCACCGAGCGCATTCCCGAGTTCATCGCGCGCGCGTTCGCGGTGGCCACCAGCGGCCGGCCCGGCCCGGTGGTGCTGGCGCTGCCCGAGGACACGCTGTGGGGCAAGGCGGCGGTGGCCGACATGCCGCGCTACCAGCGCGCGCACGGCGCGCCCACGCCCGAGGCGCTGGGCGCGCTGGCCGGCCTGCTCGAGCGCGCCGAGCGCCCGTTCATGCTGGTGGGCGGATCGGGCTGGAGCGCGTCCGCGCAGCGCCGGCTCGAAGCGTTCGCCGAGCGCTTCGCGCTGCCGGTGGGCGTGGCCTGGCGCCGGCTCGAGTGCTTCGACAACCATCACCCGAACTACGTCGGCCACGTCGGCTGGGGCATGGGCGAGGCGCTGCGCGAGCGCATCCGCGAGGCCGACCTGCTGATCGCCGTGGGCACGCGCATGGGCGAGGCCACCACCGAAGGCTACACGCTGGTGGAAAGCCCGCTGCCGCGCCAGAAGCTGGTGCACGTGTACCCGGACGCCAACGAGCTGGGCCGCGTGTTCCAGCCCGCGCTGCCGGTGGTGGCGGACGTGAACGCGTTCGCCGCCGCGCTCGACGGCCTGTCGCCCGCGCGCGAGCCGGCCTGGGCCGCGCGCACCCGCGCCGCGCGCCAGGAGCTGCTGGCCGCGCAGGAGCCCAAGGCCGCGCCCGGCAGCCTCAACCTGAACCGCGCCGCCTGCCACGTGCGCGACGTGCTGCCCGAAGACGCCTGCCTTACCGTGGGCGCCGGCAACTACGCGCTGTTCCCGCATGCGTACTACCGCTTCAAGGGCGTGGGCACCAGCCTGGCGCCGACGGTCGGCTCGATGGGCTACGGCCTGCCGGCGGCGATCTCCGCCAAGCTGGAGAACCCCGAGCGCACGGTGGTCTGTTACGCCGGCGACGGCTGCTTCCAGATGAACCTGCAGGAACTCGGCGTGGCCATGCAGTACCGGCTCGGCATCGTGATCCTGGTGTTCAACAACGGCATCTGGGGCACCATCCGCTCGCACCAGGAGCGCGAGTTCCCGGGCCGCACGATCGCGCTGGGTTTCGACAACCCCGAGTTCACCGAGCTGATCCGCGCCTATCGCGGCTACGGCGAGGTGGTGGACAACGACGCCGCGTTCGGCCCCGCGTTCGCGCGCGCGCGGGCCTTCGCCGACCGGGAAAAGCTGCCGGCGCTGCTGGAGCTGCGCTACGACGCCGACGGCATCGCCCCGGGCGTGACGCTGACGGAGATCCGCGAAGCGGCGTTCGCGCGGCAGCGGGCGGCCGCCTAGCGCCTGGTGTCGCGCCCTTCTCCCGCGTCGTGGGAGAGGGGCGCGAACCGGCAGCCAACGCGTTTCACCAGGTTTCACCACGCTTCACCACGAACCCAACATCATGCGCGCCTTCTTCTCGGATGACCAACTGCTGCACCAGCCCCGCCAGTTCATGCGCGCGGGCCGCCTGTGCGAACCGACCGACGTGCCGGCGCGCGCCCATGCGCTGCAGCGCGCGCTGGCCGGGCGCGGCATCGCGCTGGCCGAGCCGGCCGATTTCGGCCGCGCGCCGCTGGAAGCCGTGCACAGCCCGGCCTATCTCGATTTCCTCGGCTACGCCTACGAGCGCTGGATGGCGCTGGCGCGGCCCGGCTTCGAGCCCGGCATCGAGGTGCTGCCGAACCTTTCGCCGTACTACAACGGCCGCGTGGACCAGCCGCGCCGCGCGCCGTGCCCGACCGATTCCATCATCGCGCAGGCCGGCTACTACCTTGGCGACCTGAGCGCGCCGCTCGGGCCGCAGAGCTGGCGGGCCATCCTGCGCTCGGCGCACAGCGCGGTGGCCGCCGCGCAGTACGTGTGCGAGCAGCAGCACCGCCAGGGCATCGCGTATTCGCTGTCGCGCCCGTCCGGCCACCATGCGCACAGCGACCGCGCGGTGGGCTTCTGCTACGTCAACAACTCGGCCATCGCCGCGGAGACGCTGCTCAAGCGCTTCGGCAAGGTGGCGGTGCTGGACGTGGACGCCCATCACGGCGACGGCACCCAGCAGATCTTCTACCAGCGCTCCGACGTGATGACGATCTCGCTGCACGCCGACCCGAGCGGCTACTACCCGTTCTACACCGGCTACGCCAACGAGCGCGGCTACGGCGCGGGCTACGGCTACAACCTGAATTTCCCGCTCGCGCACGGCACCGAGGACGACGGCTTCCTGGCCGCGCTCGACAACGCGCTCGACGCGCTGCGCGACTACCGCCCGCAGGCGCTGGTGCTGGCGCTGGGCTTCGATACCTACGTCCACGACCCCATCAGCGTGCTGCGCGTGGGGCTGGACGCCTACCGCGGCATCGGCGAGCGCATCAACGCGCTGGGCGTGCCCACGGTGGTGGTGCAGGAAGGCGGCTACGAGGTCGAGGCGATCGGCCCGGCGCTCGATGCCTTCCTGTCCGGCCTCGTCCCGGCGATGGCCTGAACCGAGAACAAGGAGACCCGACATGACCGCACTGAAGATCGACGGCGAGCGCCTGTGGCAGTCGCTGATGGACCTGGCCCGCATCGGCGCCACGCCGCGCGGCGGCAACGCGCGCCTGGCGCTGACCGCGCTCGACGGGCAGGGCCGCGACCTCGTGGCCGGCTGGATGCGCGACGCCGGCCTGACCGTGACGGTGGACCGCGTGGGAAATATCTTTGGCCGCCGCGCCGGGCGCGACGACAGCCTGCCGCCGGTGATGACCGGCAGCCATATCGACACCCAGCCCACCGGCGGCAAGTTCGACGGCTGCTTCGGCGTGCTGGCCGGGCTGGAGGTGATGCGCACGCTCAACGACCACGGCGTGCGGACCGAGGCGCCGCTGGAACTGGCGATCTGGACCAACGAGGAAGGCACGCGCTTCGTGCCGGTGATGATGGGCTCGGGCGTGTTCGCCGGCATCTTTCCGCTGCAGACCGCGCTGGACGCCACCGACAACGAAGGCAAGCGCGTGGCCGACGAACTGCGCGCGATCGGCTATGCCGGCGACGCCGAAGTGGGCGGGCGCAGGATCGGCGCGTATTTCGAGGCGCACATCGAGCAGGGCCCGGTGCTGGAAGACGCCGACAACGTGATCGGCGTGGTGACGGGCTCGCTGGGCCTGCGCTGGTACGACCTGACCGTGACCGGCATGGAGGCGCATGCCGGCCCCACGCCGATGCCGCTGCGGCGCGACGCGCTGTACGGCGCCTCGTTCATCGTGCAGGAAGTGGTGCGCATCGCCCATGACTTCGCGCCGCACGGGCGCGGCACGGTGGGCGTGATGACGGTGCATCCGGCCTCGCGCAACGTGATTCCCGGCGAAGTGAAGTTCACCGTGGACCTGCGCCACCAGGACGCCGACCGCCTGGCCGAGATGGACGCGCGCCTGCGCGCGGCCTGCGCGGCGCTGGCGCGCGGCGAGACCACCGGCGCGCCGCTCGGCGTGAAGATCGAGGACGTGCAGTATTTCCCGCCCACGCCGTTCGCGCCGGAGCTGGTGGGCCACGTGCGCGGCCAGGCCGCGGCGCTGGGCTACACGCACCAGGACATCGTCACCGGCGCCGGGCACGACGCGGTGTACATCGCCACGGTGGCGCCCACCGCCATGATCTTCGTGCCGTGCAAGGACGGCATCAGCCACAACGAGGTGGAGGACGCCCGGCCCGAGCACCTGGAAGCCGGCGCCAACGTGCTGCTAGGCGCGATGGTGGCGCAGGCCGGCGCGTAAGCGCCGCCATGCGCCTTCGTTCCACTTCAACCGCGGAAACATGATGAGTGAATTGCACGACCTCGCCTACTGGCGCCAGCGCGCCGCCACGGTGCCGATGCGCACCCAGGCCTACATCGGCGGCGCCTGGACCGACGCCGCCGGCGGCGCCACCTTCGAGACCCGCAACCCGGCCACCGGCGCGCTGCTGGCGCACGTCGCCGCGTGCGGCGGCGCCGACGTGGACCGCGCCGTGGCCGCCGCGCGCGCGGCCTTCGAGTCCGGCGTGTGGTCGCAGATGCCGCGCCGCGAGCGCAAGGCCGCGCTGCTGCGGCTGGCCGCGCTGATCGAGGCGCAGCGCGAGGAACTGGCGCTGCTGGAAACGCTCGACATGGGCAAGCCCATCGGCGACGCGCTGCTGTACGACATCCCCGAGGCCGCGCGCACCTACGCGTGGTACGCCGAGGCCATCGACAAGCTCTACGACGAGATCGCGCCGACCGACGGCAACACGCTGGCCACCATCACGCGCGAGCCGCTCGGCGTGGTGGCGGCGGTGGTGCCGTGGAACTACCCGCTGCTGATGGCGAGCTGGAAGGTGGCGCCGGCGCTGGCCGCCGGCAACAGCGTCATCCTCAAGCCGGCCGAGCAGTCGCCGCTGACCGCGCTGCGCCTGGCCGAGCTGGCCGGGCAGGCCGGCATTCCGGCCGGCGTGCTCAACGTGGTGCCGGGCCTGGGCGCGGAAGCGGGCCAGGCGCTGGGCCGCCACCCGGACGTGGACTGCATCGCCTTCACCGGCTCCACCGCCACCGGCAAGCGCTTCATGGAATACGCGGGCCAGTCCAACCTCAAGCGCGTGTGGCTGGAGTGCGGCGGCAAGTCGCCGCACATCGTGTTCGACGACTGCCCGGACCTGGACCGCGCCGCGCAGGCCGCCGCCGTGGGCATCTTCAACAACCAGGGCGAGATCTGCATCGCCGGCTCGCGGCTGTACGTGCAGCGCGGCATCTACGATGCGTTCATGGCGCGGCTGGAAGCGGCCGCGGCGCGCATGCAGCCCGGTGATCCGCTCGACCCGGCCTCGGCGATGGGCGCCATCGTCGACGCGCGCCAGCTCGACCGCGTGCTGTCGTTCGTCGACGCGGGCCGGCGCGAAGGCGCGCGCCTGCGCCTGGGCGGGCAGCGCGTGCGCGGCGAGAGCGGCGGCTATTTCCTCGAGCCGACCATCTTCGAGTGCCCGTCGCAGTCGCTGTCGATCGTGCGCGAGGAGATCTTCGGCCCGGTGCTGGCCGTGACCGTGTTCGACACCGAGGACGAAGCCGTGCGCATGGCCAACGATTCGCCGTATGGCCTCGGCTCCGGGCTGTGGACCGCGAACCTGTCGCGCGCGCATCGCGTCTCGCGCCGGCTGCGCGCGGGCCTGGTGTGGGTCAACTGCTACATGGACGGCGACGTCACGGTGCCGTTCGGCGGCGTCAAGCAATCCGGCAACGGGCGCGACAAGTCATTGCACGCGCTCGACAAATACACGGACCTGAAGACCACCTGGATGCATCTGGGATGACAGGATTGATTTAAAGAAATTCGCTGAATCCGTTCAGCCTGATTTACGGAAAATAGCAGGGCCGTATCGCGTGACCGGGGCGTTCTCGTTGCCCGCCGTGCGGTACGGTCCTGCGTTTTCCGTCTTCAATCCCTCGAGGCAGAGCGGAAATTCCATCGCAGTGCATGAAACGGAACCGATCATCCAACAGGGTGCATATTGCTCTGTAAACGGTATTGGAAATTATAAAAAAGCCATTTTTCAATGGCATGGCAATTGCTTGACTGATTCACACCCCGAGCCGGGACGATCCAATCTCCTAGAGGCAAGCCACACCATGCAAAATCCTTCATTCCAGAAACGACGCGCGGCGATGCTCGCCATCCTGCTGGGCGCCGCCGCGCCTTCGCTGTTCGCCCAGACCACGCGCGACTGGCCCACGCAGCCGGTGCGCATCGTGGTGCCGTTCCAGGCCGGCTCCGCCACCGACCTGATCACGCGCCAGATCGGCATCGGCCTGAGCAAGGAATACGGCCAGACCTTCGTGGTGGAGAACCGCCCCGGCGCGGCGGCCATGATCGGCAGCGAGGCCGCGGCGCGCGCGCCCAGCGACGGCTACACGCTGCTGATGTCCGGCCCCGCCTCGATGGTGACCAATCGCTTCCTGTACAAGAAGCTCAGCTACGATCCCGATGCGTTCGAGAAGGTCGCGGTGGTGGCCTATACGCCCAACATCCTGCTGTCCAGCCCGGACCTGCCGTTCAAGACGCTGCCGGAGATGATCGCCTACGCCAAGGCCAACCCGGGCAAGCTGACCTATGCGTCGTTCGGCGCCGGCACCACCTCGCACATGGCCGGCGAGATGCTCAAGGCGCTGGCAGGCATCGACATCGTGCACGTGCCGTACAAGGGCGCCGGCGACGCGATTCCCGCGCTGCTGTCGGGGCAGGTATCGATGTACTTCGACACCATCATGACCGGGCTGCCCTACGTGAAGGCCGGCAAGCTGCGCGCGCTGGGCGTGTCCAACAGCAAGCGCTCGCCGATGGCGCCGGACATCCCGACCATCGCCGAGCAGGGCTACCCCGGCTACGACATCGCGCCGTGGTACGGCATCGTCGCGCCCAAGGGCACGCCGGCGGACGTGGTCAACAAGCTCAACGTGTCGATCAACAAGCTGCTCAAGGACCCCGGCTTCCGCGAGAAGCTGGCGGCCACGGGCGCCGAGCCGCGCGGCGGCTCGGTGGCGGATTTCAGCGCGATGGTGGGCGCCGAGATCCCGCGCACGGAGAAGCTGGTCAAGCAGTCGGGGATCAGTCTGCAGTAGCGCGGCGAAAGGCTCGCCGCGCGCGCGGCGGGCCTGCATTCGCCGGCCTACATCATGTGGCGGGAAAAGCGGCCGTGCTCGGCGCCGGCCATCAGTTCGGTGAACTGCTCGCAGCTCATGTGCACCAGCTGCTGGTGGTCGCCGGCCTCGAAGAACACTTCGGGCTGGGCCAGCAGGCTGTCGTCGAGGTAGGTGTGCATGCCGTACGCCATCGCCACGGGCGGGATGGCGCCGAAGTCGCAGTCCTTGAAGACTTCGCGGATCTCGTCCTCCTGCGCGAGGATCAGCGTGCGCCCGGTCTGCGCGCACAGCGCCGACAGGTTCAGGTGATGCGTGGACGGGATCACCACGGCCACGTAGCCGATCTCGTCTTCCAGCAACAGGGTCTTGGCCAGGCGGTCTCCGGGAACGTGCGCTGCCTCGGCAGTGGCCATGCTGCTGAGGGTGTAGGGATGGCGGATGGTATCGAAACGGCTGTTCCTGCTGTTCAGGCAATTTGCCAGGGTGGTAGCCAAGGCCATGATGCGTCTCCTTCGCTGTACGTTGCAGTCTGGGCCGGGGGACCCCTGCGCTTCCTACTATAGACGGCGCCGCCCGGATGCAAAGCCGCTATCGGTGGGGAACGGTTGGCGGTGACGCCCGCGCCATGCGGGGCTCAGTCCTCGCCGTGAGTTGCATCGGCCTGCGTGCCGGCCTGCCGCGGCGCCGGCCACAGGACCTGGAGCTCGGTCTTGAGGAAATTGAGCAGGTAGCGCGTGGCCATCGTCTGGTAGCGGTTGGGCATGGTCAGCATGTAGAGCCGGCTGCCGAACACGCTGATGCGGTAGTCGGGCAGCAGCGCCACCAGCGTGCCCGCCGCCAGCTCGTCGGCGACGGCGTAGAGCGGGAAGATGCCCAGGCCGACGTCGCCCAGCACGCCGTCCTTGAGGAAGGCGAAGTTCTCCGAACTGAGCGTGGGTTCCAGCGCCACCTGCTCGCGCACGGCGTCGGCGCCGTGGCCGCGCGTGCCGAAGGCCTTGAGCTTCTGGCCGATCGGCGAGGCGCACACGATGGCATGGCCGCGCAGGTCGGCCAGTTCGCGCGGCGCCGGATGCGCGGCGAGATAGCCGGGCGAGCCGCACACGATCCACTCGACCACGCCGATCTCGGTGGCGACCACCGAGTCGGGCGGCGTGGAGATGATGCGCAGGGCCACTTCCACGTCCTCGGACACCAGGTTGTGGATGCGGTTGTCGAACACCACGTCGAGCGTGATGTCCGGGTAGCGGTGCTTGAACTTCACCAGCAGTTGCGACATCAGCGCGTGGCCCAGGCCGGTCGGCACCGACAGGCGCACATGGCCCTGCAGGCTCTTGCCCATGCTGTTGATGAGCGCGTTGGCGGCGGCCACCTCGCCGAGGATGTTGCGGCCGTGCTCGTAGAGGCCGGCGCCCACGGGCGTGGGCTCGACGTGGCGCGTGGTCCGGCGCAGCAACTGCACGCCGAGCGCTTCCTCCAGCGCCTTGAGGTGGTAGCTCACGTTGGCGCGCGTCATCTTGAGCTTGCGCGCGGCGGCCGACAGGTTGCCGGCGTCGACGATGTCCACGAACAGGCGAAGGGCGTTGAGGTCCATGTGGCGCTTGAAATCCTTGCAGTGAAAGCATGCCGGCGTGGCGGCGTGGCAGGAGTTTAGCCGCGTTGGCGGGGGGGGGTTCAAGGGCGGGGGTTTAGCGGTGTTGGCGCACCGCTCTCCGGCGCGGCGCGAGGCGCGGGTTTATCTCGCGGCGCAGGCGGCGGCATTCCGTATTCGCCGAATTGAATCGGGGCATGAATCCGGTCCCAAATCCGGCCCGCGGCGGACCTGCGATTTGTCCGCCGCCATCGCCGCGCGCCGGCGGGCAAAGAATGGATGCCGCCGCTGCATGCAATGCGGGCGCGCCAATTCGCATTGCGCGGGCGGGGGCGTTTGAATCAAAGCAGGCAATCCAATGCGATTCAAGTCCGGCGCCGCGATGCGCGTCTTTCCGCGCCAATTTCGCCATCCGCATTCGGAAGCCGGGCGCGCGGATCGCGATAGTCCGCGGCCGGAAAGTGGATACTGCTTAGCTCCGGCTTTGCCGGTTTCGGGGGGAATTCCTGTCATTTTTGCCAATTGTGTGCAATATCCCAAAACGGCCCGGCCGGGTGCCGGCGCGCGCCGCCGGACGCCGCCAGCGGCGGCGGTTGCGGGCAATTGGGCGGCTTTTTTGCTTTCGATTACCTTTCGGGCGCGCGCCGATTGCCTGAATGCCGCGGCGCGGCAACCATCAAGGCGATGATGGAAATGAGAAATAACCCCTCGCCTAATACGTGAATCCGGCATTTCGGACTGTGCATTGGGCCGTGGCGAATCCGCGCCAATCCTGTCAATCCGCGCAATCGACGCAATCGGACCAATCCACGCTGCGGCAGCCAGCGCCAATAGGCAAGGAAATTCGGACGGTTGTATCAAGTTCTTACGTGGCTATATTTTCATTAATCAAACGTGGTAGGCTACGGCATCCGATTTTCCCCCTATCATTCAATTAACCCTCCCCAGGAGAATCCAAATGGCGACATACAAGCAACTGATTGCGGAGAAGGAAGCGCTCGAAGCAAAGCTGGCGGAAATGCGCGCCAGCGAAGTGGCTGGCGTCATTGCCCAGATCCAGGGCCTGATGACCGAATATGAGCTGACGGTCGACGACATCGCGCCCAAGCGCCGTCGCGGCCGTCCGGCATCCGGCGCCAACGGCAAGGCCGCCAAGCCCAAGAGCACGCTGCCGCCGAAATACCGCGATCCCAAGACCGGCGCCACCTGGACCGGCCGCGGCCGCGCCCCGGCATGGCTGGGCAAGAACCGCGCGCGTTTCCTGATCGCCGAAGCCTGATTGCGCGGCGGCGCTCGCGCGCCGCCCGGCTTTGCCATCGACCCGGCCGCGGCGCGCCTCGCCGCGCGCGGCGGGCGTTGCCGGCGCCGTTTTCTCGTTTTTCCGTTCTTCCATTCTTCCGTTTCTCCCCCTTCGCCTTCCCGTTTTCCCGATGAAAAAAACCTTGAGCGCGGCGTTGCTGCTGGCGGCGTCGCTCGGCGCGCAGGCGGGCGAGCGTCCGGAGCGTTCGTTCTCGGCGCGGTACACGGCCTGCATGAACGGGCCCGACGCCACCACCGCCGGCATGCACGGCTGCATCGCCGCGGAAACCGCGCGCCAGGACACGGCGCTGAACGCGGCCTACAAGCGCCTGCAGCAGGCCATCGCGCCCGCGCGCAAGCCGGCGCTGCTGGACGCCCAGCGCGCCTGGCTGAAATTCCGCGATGCCAACTGCGGCTTCCGGGCCGATCCCGACGGCGGCACCCTGGCGGGGCTGAGCGCCGCGTCCTGCGTCATGCAGATGACCGCGGACCGCGCGCAGGAACTGGGCGACCTCGCGACCGAGGCCGCCTCGCATTAGCCATCCGGGTTTCGTGGATATGCCTGCTGAAGCATATCCACGGGATTGTAAAGTCTGGCTATCCAGTCTGTCCAAGATGTGTGGGATTGTCAAAATACGGTGACGGCGTACCATGTTGGCCACATCGTTGTTTGCCTTGACCGGAGATTTCCCCCATGAGCCTGGATGCCGAATCCTTTTCGCTGCTGCGCGCGTCGGTGCAGCGTTTCATCGACGAACGCCTGAAGCCGGCCGAAGACACGCTCGAGGAAACCGACGACGTGCCGGCCGAGATCGTCGCCGACATGAAGGAGATGGGCCTGTTCGGCATCTCCATCCCCGAGAACTACGGCGGCATCGGCCTGTCGATGTCGCAGGAATGCGATGTGGTGTATGACCTCGGCCATACCGCCTTCGCGTTCCGTTCGGTGTTCGGCACGAACGTCGGCATCGGCTCGCAGGGCATCCTGATGGACGGCACCGAGGCGCAGAAGCAGGCCTACCTGCCCAGGATCGCCAGCGGCGAGCTCATCATCTCGTTCGCGCTGACCGAGCCCAACGCCGGCTCCGACGCGGCCTCGCTGCAGACCCGGGCCGAGCTCGACGGCGACCACTACGTCATCAACGGCACCAAGCGCTTCATCACCAACGCGCCGCGCGCGGGCGCCTTCACGCTGATGGCGCGCACCGGCGGCGCCGGCGCCTCGGGCATCTCGTCGTTCATCGTGCCGGCCGACACCCCGGGCATCTCGCTGGGCAAGCCGGACAAGAAGATGGGCCAGCGCGGCACCAAGACCTGCGACGTGGTGCTGGAGAACGTGCGCGTGCCGGCCGCCAACATCATCGGCGGCGTGCCGGGCGTGGGCTTCAAGACCGCCATGAAGGTGCTCGACCGTGGCCGCCTGCATATCTCGGCGCTGGCCTGCGGCATGGCGCACCGTCTGATCACCGACGCCGTGGCCTACGCCAGGGAGCGCAAGCAGTTCGGCCAGCCGATCGGCGATTTCCAGCTGATCCAGGCGATGCTGGCCGACAGCCAGGCCGAGCTCTACGCGGGCCTGTCGATGGTGCGCGACTGCGCCCAGCGCTACGACGCCAAGACGCCCGGCAAGAGCGACCCGGAGGTCAGCATGCTGGCCTCGTGCACCAAGATGTTCTGTACCGAGATGGTGGGCCGCGTGGCCGACCGCGCGGTGCAGATCCACGGCGGCGCCGGCTACATCGCCGAGTACAAGGCCGAGCGCTTCTACCGCGACGTGCGCCTGCTGCGCCTGTACGAAGGCACCACGCAGATCCAGCAACTGATCATCGCCAAGCAACTGCTGCGCGACTGATCCGCCATGCGCGCGGCGGGCGCGGGCATGGCCCGCCCTGCCGCGCGCGGCCATTCCTCGGCGGCCCGTGCCGCCCACGCGCGCAGCGGCCGCAGAGCGCGCAGTCCTGCTGCCCCGACGGAGACCACTCATGATGGCGTTCGCCGCTTCCCGTGTTCCTGCGCCCGGCGGCGAACTGCCGCCGGCCGTCCACGACGGTGGCGCGCGGCCCGACCGCGCCCTGTGCTATCCGGTCATCGCCGCGTTGACGGCCGCCATGCCGCAGGGCGAGGCGCCGCCCGACGCCGCGCGCTTCGCGCTCGGCGCGGCCCGCGCGCTGGGCCGCGCCGATCCGGTGTCGTCGGTCCAGGCGGCGCCGCTGCGCAGCTTCGACGGCGCGCTCTACCGCACCGGCACCGGCGCCTGGACCATCCTCTACGGCGACCGCCTGCCCGCGCCGCGCGCGCGCTTCATGATCGCGTACCTGCTCGGCCGCCAGTTGCTTGGCGGTCCCGGACTGGAGTTCGTGGAATGCGCCGACGAGGCGCTGATGGCGATGCCGGACGACGAATCGGCCGGCGGCCTGGCCTATGCCTTCGCGGCCCGGCTGCTGATGCCGCTGGAGGCGTGCCGCCGCCACCTGCCCGGCGCGGTGGACCTCGACGCGCTGGCCGCGCTGGCGCGGCGCCTCGGCCTGCCGCTGCCGCACGTGGCGCGGCGCTGGCTGTCCTACACCGCGCAGCGCGCCGTGCTCACGCTCGGATGCGACGGCCGCCCGCTCGGCACGTGGGCCAGCGAGACCGCGTTCGGCCTGCCCGCCGCCGATCTGGCGGGCACGCACATGGCGTGGGAAGACGGCATCGGCATCGGCCTGTCCTTCGGGCCCAGGCATGCCGCCGCGCGCGCGGGGCAGCGCCGGCCCGCGGCGTTTCCGCGCTAGCGCCCGGGGCCACGTCCCCGGCGCATCATCGATGCCCGCTCAATTCCCGCTCAATGCTCGTGATGCAGGTACTTCGCCTGGCGCGGCAGCCGGAAGCTGACGGCGAACACGATCACCATCATCGCCGTCACGTACCAGTAGAAGCTCGACTCGTGGCCGAGCGACTTGAGATCGAGCGCGACGTATTCGGCCGAGCCGCCGAATACCGCGTTGGCCACCGCATAGGCCAGCCCCACGCCGAGCGCGCGGACCTCGGTCGGGAACATCTCCGCCTTCACGATGCCGCTGATCGAGGTGTAGAGGCTGACGATGGCCAGCGCCACGGAGATCAGCACGAACGCGGCGAACGGGCTGTGCACCGCCTTGAGCGCGGTCATCACCGGCACCGTGCCGAGCGCCCCGAGCGCGCCGAACAGCAGCATGTTGTTGCGCCGGCCGATGCGGTCCGACAGCATGCCGAACAGCGGCTGCATGCACATGTAGAGGAACAGGCAGCCCGTCATCACGTAGCTGGCGGTCTTGATCGACATGCCGGCCGTGTTGACGAGGTACTTCTGCATGTAGGTGGTGAACGTGTAGAAGATCAGCGAGCCGCCGGCGGTGTAGCCGAGCACCGTGAAGAAGGCCGCCTTGTGGTTGCGGAACAGCTCGGTGAGCGTGCCGGCTTCCTTGCTCGAGCGCGTGGCGGCCGAGGTGGTCTCATGCAGCGTGCGGCGCAGGAACAGCGCGATCACGGCGGTGATGGCGCCGACCACGAACGGGATGCGCCAGCCCCAGGCCTTGAGTTCCGGCTCGTCGAGGAACTGCTGCAGCGCCACCACCACCAGCACCGCCAGCAACTGCCCGCCGATCAGCGTGACGTACTGGAACGAGGAAAAGAAGCCGCGCTGGCCCTTGAGCGCGACCTCGCTCATGTAGGTCGCGGTGGTGCCGTACTCGCCGCCGACCGAGAGGCCCTGCAGCAGCCGCGCCACCAGCAGCAGCGCGGGCGCCCAGGCGCCGATGCTGGCATAGGTGGGCAGGCAGGCGATCAGCAGCGAGCCGCCGCACATCATCGTCACCGACAGCAGCAGCGAGTTCTTGCGGCCGTGGCGGTCGGCGATGCGGCCGAACAGCCATCCGCCGATCGGGCGCATCAGGAAGCCCGCGGCGAACACGCCCGCGGTGTTGAGCAGTTGCGCGGTGGGGTCGGACTTGGGGAAGAACGAGCCGGCGAAGTAGATCGCGCAGAACGCGTAGACGTAGAAATCGAACCACTCGACGAGGTTGCCGGACGATGCGGCGACGATCGCGTAGATGCGCTTGCGTTTTTCTTCTGCGGTTGGGGGAGCGGTAAAAACGGGGGCGGAGAGATCGGTCATGATTTGCCTTTTTGATTTCGTCATGCCGCCCCGCGCCAAGGAGGCCACGGGGGCCAAGCCGGCATGCAGGCGTCCAGTGTACTGCGATTGCGCCGGCGCGGCCGTCCTGCGCGCCTGTCGCCGCATGGCGGCGGCGCGACATGGCGCGTATGGACCTGTCACGGCGTGACATTCCGGACGGCCGGTTTTCTCGCGCGGCGGATGCGGCGAGCCGCGCGCCGGCACAAGGCACGAACGCATCCCGCGCCGGCTCCGGCGCGGAAGGGGGGATCCATGCTGGGGATGGGTCGATGGGGCGCGCCGCCTTCGGCGGCACGCGGCGCGGTTGCGCGGGCGCGTTTCCCGGAAGATGGCGCGTGCTGGCGTGCACCGTCGCGGCCACGCCAATGCGGTCTGCCCTGGCGGCGCGGACAGCCGTGCAGGCCGCGGAAGCGCGGTGCCTGCGGTGTCCTTGCTGCGTGTCCTGCCGCGCGCGCTACTGCGCTTCCTGCGGCGGTTCCGTGCGCTGTTCCTGGCGCGGCTCCTGCGCTTCCTGCGGCCACACGGCGTCCACGTCCCGGAGCAGGTGGCCCGCCAGGATGTAGTCGCCCAGCCGGGTGGCCTTGGCCTCGAGATCGAGCAGTTCGTGGTCGGCCAGCGTGCCGAGGTCGAACTGGCAATACAGGTTGCGTTGGCGGAAGGTGGTCTTGGTCTTGGCCAGCCCCTCGATCAGGGCTTCGCGTGAATGGACGGCGATGCTTTCCTGTCCCCGGTACTGCACTTTAATGCCGCGTTTCTCTCCGAGCCGGCCCAGTTCGACGGCATCCTGCCATCCGGTCTCATAGTCCAGCTCAAGGGCCAGCACATCTTTCGATGCGAGAAGCCGAAGCGCTTCTGCTTTGCTGCTAGCTCGCACTATTGACATCCACACCTCTTATATCGACTTGGAGACACTATCAAAAAAATCCTGGCGTCATTGCGCGGTCGCGGCAGTGCGGTCACGGCAACTACCGGCTGACTATGCCGGCTGAATGCACCGGCCGAACCGTTCGTGCCGTCCGCGGCCGCGTGCGTCGTGGCCAGGATCGTTCGGCTTTGTTCCGATAACGTCTCTTATATACTGTACGAATATACAGTCAACGCGCGGTTGCAGCAAGGGGTTGCCCCCGGGCCGTCCGCGTTGCCGCGCCGCGAGCGGCCTGCGGCGCCCGCGGCGGCCTCCATTTTCCTCCAGTCTCGTCGTTTCAGGGGGACGGCGTTGCCGTTTCCGCCGCGCTGTCCGTCTTCATGGTGGCGCCGGCGTTTTGCGCTGCCGTGACAGAGAAATCTCCGGCGTATATCTGGACCACCCTGGCCGGGTCCAGGTACTGGCGGATCGCCGCGTTGACCTGCTCGACGCTCGCCGTGGCGATACCTTGCTCGAACTTCGTGACATAGCGCATGGTGCGTCCCAGGAACAAGTGGCTGGCCAGCATGCCGGCCAGCGATGCGTCGCTGGTGCGCGCCAGCGCGCCTTGCTGCAGCAGGCCGCTCCTGGCCTGCCCCAGCTCCTCCGCCGTGATGCCGCGCGCCGCCAGCCGCGCCAGTTCCTCCTGCACGCCGCGCCGGAGCTTGTCCAGGTTCTGCGGCGCATAGGCCGCCTGCATGCCGAAGCGCCCGTTGCCGTCGAGCGCGCCGACCCGCACGAAGCTGCCCACACTGTAACTGATGCCGTCCTGCTGGCGCAGGCGGTCGGCCAGGCGGCTCTTGAGCGGGTTGCCGCCGAAGACGCGGTTGGCGATCACCAGCGCCGGATAGTCGGGCGCGTCGCTGGTCAGCGGCACCGGCAGCGCCGCCATGTAGACGGCATTGGCCTTGCCGGCGGTCTCGCGGGTCAGGCTGGCCGGCGGCAGCGCCACGAACGGGCGCGCGATGCGGACATAGGGCGCCCGCGCGCGCCAGTCGCCGAACAGGCTGGCCAGCTGGGCGCGCGCCGCCGGCTGGTCGAAGTCGCCGACCAGCGCGACCTGCCCGTTGTCCGCGCCGTAGAAGCGCGCGTGGAAGGCGCGCACGTCCTCCAGCGTCAGCCGCGTGAGCGCGTCCATGTCTTCCTGCGGCGTGGCCACGTAGCGCGGGTCGCCGGCGGGGTAGGGGTTGCCGTGCCGCCCGAGCGCGGTGGCGGCGATCGTCTCCGGCCGTCCCAGCCCGCTGGCGATGCCGGCGATGGCGTTGGCGCGCAGCGTCTCGAACTCGGCCGCGGGCAGGCTCGGCGCGCGCAGCACGTCGCGGATCAGCGCTAGCGTCTGCGCCAGCGTGTCGCGCCGCGCCTCGAAGCGCACCGTGACCGCTTCCTCGTCGCCCTGCACCGAGACCGAGGCCTTGAGCGCGGCCAGGCGGTCCGAGATCTGCTGCCGGTCCAGGCTGGTCGTGCCGCGCATCAGCATGGCGGCGGTGAGGTCGCCGGCCGCGCCCAGCCCGCGCAGGCTGTCGAGGTCGCCCATGCGCAGCACGATGCGCCCGCTCACGGTCTGCCCGCGGCTGGGCTTGGGCAGCAGCGCGAACTGCATGCCGTTGGCCAGCGCGCCGCGCAGCGTGTGCGCCTCGATGTTCTCCGGGCTGGGATCGAAGGCGGCCACCTCGGCCTTGGCCGGCTGGGGCCGGAAGCCGGCCACCAGCGCCGCGACGTCCGGCGCGGCGGGCATCGCCGCCGGCGCCAGCGCGGCGTCGGCCGCCTGGCCAGGCATGTCGAGCGGGATGAAGCGGCCGAGCGTGCGGTTGCTCGGGCGCAGGTAGTTCTGCGCCACGCGCTGCAGGTCGGCCAGCGTGACCTGCGCGGCCTGGTCGCGCGCGATCAGCAGCAGGCGCCAGTCGCCCTTAGCGATGGCCTCGGACAGCGCCACCGCGTAGCCGGCCGGATTCTCCAGCAGGCGCTCGTAGGCGTTGAGCAGGCGGGTGCGCGCGCGGTCCAGCTCCACCTGCGTCACCGGGTGCGCGCCGAAGCCTTCCACCTGCGCCACCAGCGCCGCGCGCGCGGCTTCCAGGTCCTGCGTCTTGCTCACGCCGGCGGCGAATAGCACCGAGCCGGGGTCGCGCATGGCCGCCACCGAGCCGGACTGCCAGGTGGCGCGGCCGGTTTCGACCAGCGCCTTGTACAGGCGCCCGCCGGCGCCGTCGGAGAGGATGTCCGCCAGCAGCTGCATGGCCACCACGTCCGGGTGCGCGCCCGGCGCGATGTGGTACTGCACGGCCACCATCTGCGCGTCGCCGGCGCGCCGCAGCGTGACCTCGCGCGTGCCTTCCTGCGGCGGCTCCACGGTGTACTGCGCCGGCAGCGTGCGCGCCGGCTTCGGAATCGGGCCGAAGTACGCGCCGATGCGCGCCAGCGTGGCGGCCGCGTCGAACTTGCCGGCCACCACCAGCACCGCGTTGTCGGGCTGGTAGTAGCGGCGGTAGAACTCCTGCAGGTTGCCGATGGCGACGTGCTCCACGTCGCTGCGCGCGCCGATCGGCACCTTGCCGTAGTTGTGCCAGCGGTAGGCCGCCGCGCGCATCTGCTGCGCCAGCATGGGGCCGGGCTCGTTCTCGGCGCGCTCCATCTCGTTGCGCACCACCGTCATCTCGCTGTCGAGCGCGGCGCGCGCGATGAAGCTGTTGACCATGCGGTCCGCCTCCATCTTCAGCGCCCAGTCCAGGTTCTCCTCGCTGGCGGAGAAGCTCTCGAAGTAGTTGGTGCGGTCGAAGCCGGTGGTGCCGTTGAACTGCATGCCGCGGCGCGTGAGCTCCTGCGCGATGGCGTTGCCGGGCAGCGACGGCGTGCCCTTGAACAGCAGGTGCTCGAGCAGGTGCGCCATGCCGGTCTCGCCGTAGTTCTCGTGGCGGCTGCCGACCAGGTAGGTCATGTTGACCGTGGTCACGGGCTGCGCCGCGTCGGGCGCCAGCAGCACGCGCAGGCCGTTGGGCAGGCGGTATTCGGTGATGCCCTCGGCGCTGGCCACCTGCGCCGGCGCGGTGGCGGCGGGTGTGGGCGGCACGGCGGGCGGCACGGCGGGCGCCGCGGGCGCGGCGGTGCTGAAGGCGAGGGCGAGCAGGCAGGTAAGGCGCTGGAGAGCGTGGCGCATGCGAAGGCGGCAAGAGAAGTCCGGAGGCCGATTCTAGCCGCTGCCGCGCGGCGTGGCGGCACGGCGCCGCGTTTTCCGAAATTTCCGCGTTTTGCCGCACCGCAGCAGGCCAAGGCAAATGTCCGAATCCGGCTAATGCCGCGCGCGCGGCGGGTTAGCATGCACGCTATGAAACTCGATCCGGACACCTGCTACAAGGCCGTGGCCTCGCACGACCGCCGCTTCGACGGGCGCTTCTTCGTGGGCGTGTCGTCCACCGGGGTCTATTGCCGGCCGGTATGCGCGGTGCGCACGCCCAAGCGCGAGAACTGCACGTTCTACGAGACCGCGGCGGCGGCCGAGAAGCGCGGCTTCCGCCCGTGCCTGCGCTGCCGGCCGGAGCTGGCGCCGGGGCACGGCCTGTCGGACCTGTCCGGGCGGCTGGCCCAGGCCGCCGCCACGCTGATCGACGAAGGTTTCATGGTGGATGCCGGCGTGGCCGCGCTGGCCGCGCGCATCGGCGTCACCGAGCGCCACCTGCGCCGGCTGTTCGACGCGCAGTTCGGCGTCTCGGTGCTGGAATACGCGCAGACCCAGCGGCTGCTGCTGGCCAAGCGCCTGCTGACCGACACCGCGCTGACGGTGACGGATGTCGCGCATGCCGCCGGCTTCGGCAGCGTGCGGCGCTTCAACGACGTGCTCAAGACGCGCTACGGACTCACGCCGCTGGCCATGCGCAGGCGCGCCGCCGACAACGTGGCCGACGAGCTCGTGTTCGAGCTCGGATACCGCCCGCCGCTGGCCTGGGCCGCGTGGCTGCAGTTCGTCGGCGTGCGCGCCGTGGACGGCATCGAGCAGCTCGGCGACGGCACCTACGCGCGCACGCTGGCCATCGACAGCGGCGGCGCCACGCACCTGGGCTGGCTGCGGCTCGAGCACGTGCCGCGCCGCCACGTGGTGCGCGTGGCGCTGTCCGGCACGCTCGCGCACGTGATTCCGCAAGCGCTGGGGCGCGTGCGCCGGCTGTGCGACCTGGGCTGCCGGCCCGACGTGGTGGACCGCCACCTCGGCCCGCTCGCCGCCGAGGTGCCCGGCATGCGCCTGCCCGGCGCGGTGGACGGCTTCGAGATCGCCGTGCGCGCGGTGGTGGGCCAGGTGATCTCGGTCAGGCACGCGCGCACGCTGCTGGCGCGCCTGGCCGCGCATCACGGCCCCGCGCTGGCGCAGCCCGCGCCGGGCCTGCGCCATGGCTTCCCGAGTGCCGCCGCGCTGGCGCAGGTCACGCCCGAAGCGCTGCGCGAGATCGGCATCCCGCTGGCCAAGGGCCGCGCCATCCGCGCCATCGCCAGCCGCGTCGCGGCCGGCGAACTGAAGCTTGATCCGAGCGCCGCGCCCGAGGAAACCATCGCGCGCCTGTGCGCGATCGAAGGCGTGGGCGACTGGACCGCGCAATACGTGGCGATGCGCGCGCTGGGCTGGCCGGACGCGTTTCCCGGCACCGACTACGCGCTGCGCAAGGTGCTCGGCATCGCCACCGTGCGCGCCATGAAGCAGCACGCCGCGCAGTGGGCCCCGTGGCGGGCCTACGCCGCCATCCACCTGTGGCGGCGTTATGAGGAACGCAAGGAGCCGGCGCCGGCCGGCCAGGAAAAGGCAGAGAAAAAGGACACGCCATGATTGCCTACCGCATCATCCCCAGCCCGCTCGGCGACGTGCTGCTGCGTGCCGACGAGGCCCGCCTGAGCGGGCTGTTCTTCGTGGGGCAGAAATACTATCCCGCGGCGGCCACGCCGGCCGCGGCCGTGCCCGCCGCCGCGCGGGCCGTCTTCGAGCAGGCCGCCGGCGAGCTCGACGACTATTTCGCCGAGCGCCTGCGGGCCTTCACGGTGCCGCTGGCGCTGGGCGGCAGCGCGTTCCAGCATGCCGTGTGGCAGGCCCTGTGCGCGATCCCGTTCGGCGAGACCGTCTCCTACGGCGGACTCGCCGCCGAGCTGGGCCTGCCGCCCACGCACGCGCGCGCCGTGGGCGGCGCGGTGGGCCGCAACCCGCTCTCGGTGATCGTGCCGTGCCACCGCGTGCTGGGCGCCGGCGGCGGCCTCACCGGCTATGCCGGCGGCACCGACCGCAAGCGGGCGCTGCTGCGGCTCGAGGGCACCGCCGCGGCGACCGCGCTGCCCATCCTGCGTCAGTCGGCGTTGGCATTTGCATGAGCGGGAGGGCGCCGGCCCGCCTTGCCGATTTATTCGCCGGAACAATGTCAGGTCATTAAGAAATAAAAAGGACATTTATTCGGATTTAATTCCCACGATGCCCGGCATCGGCCGAATAAATGCAATCGGCCTCGGCCGCCGCGTATGCTTCAATACGCGGAGAAATCCGCATCGCCGGGCGCGCCGGTCCCCGCCGCGCCGCATCCCGCCAGCCGCCGCGGCGCGGCGCGGCGTTCATCGCGTGAAATGTCCATACATCCATAAACATAAATATCATGTAATTACGCATGTAATAAGATTTAACATTTCATGAAGTGCTTAATGGTTCCACGACACCGACCTGTCATGTGATCGACCAATACTACCGGCGCCTCACAACAGCTCGATTTTCTTGCAGTTCCCCCGAGCTTCTCAATAAAAACGGTAGGTCCTCACATATCCCGGAGTAGGAATGTCATCGTTCCAATCACCCCGCAGTATTCTCATCCTGACTGCAGTCGCATCGGCCTGCGTGCTGACCGCCTGCGGCGGCGGAGACGACAATGCCAGCGCAGGCACCGGCGCCGGCACTGGCCCGAGCCAGACCCAGCAGACCATTGCCGGCGTCGTCGCCGCCAGTGGTTTCGTTCCGGGCAGCGCGGCCCAGCCCACGCTGAAGGCTGGTTACTATCAGGGCGCGCTGGTCTGCGCCGATGCCAACGGCAACGGCAAGTGCGACACCTCGGAAAACCCGGTCACCACCGATTCGCATGGCGCCTTCAAGCTGAGCGTCAGCGCGCCGGTCGCGCTGATCGCCGACGTTGGCGCGTCGGCGATCAATACCGGAACGGGGGCCGCCGTGGGCAGCCGCGTCGCGCTGCGCGCATCGCTGGCGCAGGTGAATGACCAGATCGGCAGCAGCGTCGTGATCAGCCCGCTGTCGAGCGAAGTGCAGCGCCTGGTCGAAGCGAACAGCACGACCTACGCCGTCGAGAAGGCAAACCTGGCCCAGCGCGTCGGCGTCGGCGCCGACGCGGTGCTGTCGGACCTCAACGCGGCATCCGGCGCGACGCAGTCGGCCCTGCTGACCGAGGCCAACCAGCTCGCCAACCGCTTCACCTACGCGACCAAGAAGTTCGACCGGGGCGATCTCTATCCGGACGCGCTGTCCGTCTCCGGCGGCGACCCGGAACTGACCGGCATGGGCAACGTGACGGCCGCCACCGCGACGACCACCGACACCCGCGAGCCGATCACGTTCCTGCAGGCGCAACAGGCCGCCTTCAACCTCGAAGGCATTCCGCGTTACGACAACATCTTCATCGTGATGCTGGAAAACAAGGGCACGCAGACCATCCTGAATTCGCCGTATGCGCCCCACATCAACGAGTACCTGACCGCCGGCAACCAGTTCACCAGCTATTTCGCCACCGGCAACCCGAGCGAGCCGAACTACACGGCGCTCGGCGGCGCCGACGACTGGGGCATCACCGACGACAATCAGTGGAACTGCAACGCGACCGGCGCGAACGCACCGCAGGACACGCCGATGCCGGACAACACGCAGCCCGGCCTGGCCAAGTCGCCGTTTTCGGCCACCTGCACCTCGACGCCGAACGTCAACCACAACATCGTCGGCCACCCGAACCTGTTCAACGCGATCACGGCTTCCGGCATGACGTGGCGCACCTATAGCGAGTCGATGAACCCGGGCCAGGACTTCCGTACCGACAGCGTCGCCGACGCGGCCGTTACCGCGCCCGACAACGTCTACCCGCCGGGCACGCTCAACGGCAACGCCACGCAGGTCGGCAGTTCGACGGCCATCCTGCCGATGCCGGCCGGCCTGTACAAGACCAAGCACCATCCGGGCATGGCCTACCAGAACGTGCGCAGCGCGCCGGAATGGAAGTTCAGCAACCGCACGCTCGGCGGCGGCCAGTGGGATGCGGCGCTGAAGAACAGCTCCGACTACACGGTCCCGTCCAACTACGTGGTCGACCAGCTCGGCGCCGACCTGCAAAGCGGCGACGTCGGCAACCTGAACTTCCTGATGCCCGACCAGTGCGACGACATGCACAGCATCACGGTGAAGACGGCGGACGGCACCGTCACCGCGAGCGATTGCGGCGGCAACGCGATCATCACGCGCGGCGACAACTTCGTGCAGAAGCTCGTGACCAAGATCCAGTCCTCGCCGCTCTGGGCAAACCGGCAGAAGAAGGTTGCCATCGTGCTGATGTTCGACGAAGGCACGGCCACCTCCGGCTTCAATTCGTGCTGCGGCTGGAACCCGTCCAACGGCACGCTGGCCAATCCGCTGAAGCAGAATGCCGACGGCACGTTCTCGGTGGATTCGACGATCGCCAACTACACGCTCGGCAATCGCGGCCACGGCGAATCGGTCTACGCGGTGCTGACCAACCAGCCGGGCGCGCCCAAGCACGTGGTCGACAGCGACGCCTACAGCCACTTCTCGTTCGTCCGCACGCTGCAGGACATGTTCCAGATCGCCGATCCGCAGGTCGATACCTCGTACATGAACCGCTCGAAGTACACCGAGAAGTTCATTGCGCAGAACATCCTGAACCTGCCGGAGTACGCGGGTAGCGCCGATACGCACTTCGACTCGGTCCGCCCGATGAACCATGCGTACAAGATCCCGGCGACCTACACCGCGAAGCAGTCTTCCGACGTGAACACGGCGGCGCAGGTGGGTCCGGACGGCAACCAGACCAACGTCTGGGCAATCAAGTAAGGCGCGGCCCGCGCGGGCGCGGCACGGCGGCAGCAGCGGCCGTGCCGCATCATCGCGGCCCCGGGGCCGGCGGCGGCGGGCAGGACCAGCCGCCGCCGGCCATTCGTGTTCCAGCGCTTCACATCGACTTTCCCGGCACACCTGGCAAACCCAGGGGCCGACGTACCTCGCAAAAGGAACTCACCATGCGCAAGCTCTTGGCTGGTGCCATGTGCATGCTTTCGCTGATGCTGGCCGCCTGTGGCGGCGGCGACGGCAGTGGCGCGACGACCGGCAGCAACGACCCTTCGACCGGCCCGAGCGGACCCGCGGCCGGCACCCCGAGCACGCCGGCGCTGAGCCTCGCGGCACAGCTCGGCAAGCAGCTTTTCTTCGACCGCACGTTGTCGGGCTCCGGCAAGATGTCGTGCGCGACCTGCCACGATCCGAACTACGCATACGGCCCGCCGAACAATCTCGCGGTCCAGCTCGGCGGCCCCGCCCTGGCGTCGGCCGGCGTGCGCGCGGTGCCGTCGCTGCGCTACAAGGACAACACGCCCCCGTACTCCGACCTGCTCGACAACCCGGACGGCATCAGCGTGCCCGGGCCGGGCGGCGGCTTCACGTGGGACGGGCGCGCGGCCACGCTCGCCGACCAGGCCAAGCTGCCCCTGCTCGATCCCGTCGAGATGGACAATGCCTCGCCCGCCGACGTGGTGACGAAGGTGAAGGCGGCATCGTACGCGCCGCTCTACCTGCAGGCATACGGCGACAACGGTTTCAGCGACACCAACGCGGCGTTCGACAACATCACCGCCGCGCTCCAGGCGTACCAGCGCGAAGACCCGAGCTTCCACCCGTACAGCAGCAAGTTCGACCTGTGGGCGGGCAACAAGATCGGCGGGCAGCTGACGGCGGCGGAGCAGCGCGGCCTTGCCGTGTTCACCGACGCGAACCGCGGCAACTGCGCCTCGTGCCACTACCAGGGCGCGGGCTTCAACGGCAGCAGCGCGTTGTTTACCGACTTCTCGTACGAGGCGATCAGCGTGCCGCGCAACCCGGAGATCCCGGCGAACGCCACTGCGGGCTATTTCGACATGGGTGTCTGCGGCCCGGCCCGGACCGACCACCTGCCCGCTTCCCCGGGCGCGGCCAATGCGTTCTGCGGCATGTTCAAGGCGCCGACGGTGCGCAATTCGGCGACGCGCCAGGCGTTCTTCCACAATGGCGTGATCCATTCGCTGACGCAGTTGGTGCGCTTCTACAACACGCGGGACACCAATCCCGAGCTCTGGTATCCGACGATCGGTGGCACGCCGAAGGCCACGCCGGACGCCAGCTTCCCGACCTACGGCCTGATCACGACGCAGTACGTCGGCGGCACCGTGCAGAAGTTCGACGACCTGCCGGCGGCCTACGTCGGCAACATCGACACGCAGATGCCGCTCGACGGCCGGGCCCCCGGCTCGCCGACGCCGATGTCCGAGCAGGACGTGCAGGATCTCGTGTGCTTTCTCGGCACGCTGACCGACGGCTACAAGCCGCCGGCCAACCCGCCGACCAGCGGCGCCTGCGTGAATTGACGCGATCCCCGGCGCCGCGCGGCAACGCGCGGCGCGGCGTTTGCGGCGGGGGCGGCATGACGCCGCTCCCGCAACCCCGATCAACTGAATGGACCATTTTCATGACGTACTGCCCGACCTGGAACCGAAACATGGCGCGCGCCATATGCGTGCTGGGCCTTGCCACCGCACTGGCCGCGTGCAACCAGGCGAAGACCGCCGAGGAGGCGGCCAAGACCGACCAGGCAACCTTCGCCGCCGCGCTGAACGACTATCTCGCGCACAAGGGCAACCTGTGCCTGGCGAAGTACGACTGGCCGGTAAACGTCGAATACAAGGATGGCCCCATCACCGAGCGCGACGCGGTGCAGATGCCGGTGCTCGAGAAACTCGGCATCGTCACCGCCAAGGACGCGATGGTCGACTACAAGAACGAGGACGGCACCGTGCAGAAGAAGGTGCGGCAATACGCGCTGTCCGCGGAGGGCCAGAAATTCTACCTGCGCCAGCCGGTCCAGATTCCGGCCCCGGACGGCGGGAAGGTCACGCATGCGGGCGACCTGTGCGTGGCCAAGCTGACGCTCGACAAGGTGATCGGCTGGGAGCCGCCGCGCACGTTCGACGGCAAGACCCAGACGGCGGTGATGTTCACCTACAAGCTCGATGCCGCGCCGTGGATGCGCACGCCGGAAGCGCTGCGCGCCTTTCCGATGGCCGCGCGCGTGATCGAAGGCAGCGGGACCATGCAGCTGCGTGAAGGCTTCCACCTGACGCCGCACGGCTGGCTCCCGAACGACGACCTGATCTGACCCGGACCGGGCCGCTGCCGGCATCCGCCGCCGCGCGGCGCCCGTTTCCTCATTTTTCCGCCATGCCAGAAACCACGCTCGCCACCATCCACTTCCCTCCCGCCCTGCGCGACTGGATCACGCAGGGACTGCAGCGCGGCGGCGCGCCCGACCACATGGCGCAGGCGCTGGCCTCGCAGGGCTACGATCCGCTGGTGGCGCGCGAGCTGGTGGCGGCCTTCGCGCGCGCGCGGCGCGAGGGCACGCCCGCGCCGCGCGACAGCATCACCGTGAGCCGCGCCGTGCCGGCCGCGGCGGGCGGCCCACGCCTGGCGCAAGGCACGCTGCTGCGCGCCGCCGACCGCGACGTGCGCGTGCTGTCGCGCATGGACCAGCCGATCGTCGCCGTGCTCGAGGGCGTGCTGAGCCACGACGAGTGCGACGCGCTGGTGGCGATGGCGCAGCCGCGCCTGGCGCCGTCCACCACGGTCGATCCCTCGACCGGCTTCACCGTGGTGAGCGAGGGGCGCACCAGCCACGGCATGTTCTTCCGCCTGCAGGAAAACGCGCTGGTGGCGCGCCTCGACCAGCGTATCTCCGCGCTGATGCGGCTGCCGGTGGAGAACGGCGAGGGCCTGCAGGTGCTGCGCTACGGCGTGGGCGCGCAAAGCTCGCCGCACTACGACTTCCTGATGCCGACCAACGCGGCTAACCAGGCTTCGCTGGCGCGCAGCGGCCAGCGCGTGAGCACGCTGGTGGTGTATCTCAACGACGTCGAGGCCGGCGGCGAGACCGCGTTTCCCGAGATCGGCTACGCGGTTTCGCCGCGCAAGGGCAATGCGGTGTATTTTGAGTATTGCGATGCGGCCGGCCAGCTCGACGGCAGGACCCTGCACACGGGCGCGCCGGTGCGGGCCGGCGAGAAATGGGTCGTCACCAAGTGGATGCGGCAGCGGCGCTTCGTGCCGGCCGGCGGCGAGCCGCGCATGATGGCCGGCTAGTTGGCGGGCTGATGCCCGGCTGGTGCCCGGCGCCGGGCACCTTGAAAAAGATCGAGCCGATGGCACGCCTGTTCGTGGCAATCGAAGTCCCCGCGGCGCTGGCCGGCGCGCTGCTCGCGCGCGTGCCGCGCGCGGCGGGCATGCGCCTGGCGGCGCCGCATCAGGTCCACCTCACGCTGCGTTTTCTCGGCGAGCGCGACGAGGCCGCCGCGCAGCGCATCGAACAGGCGCTGGCGCGGGTCGCGTGCGCGGCGTTCACGCTGACCGTGCAGCAGGCCGGCTGCTTTCGCGGGCGCCGCGCCAGCGTGCTGTGGGCCGGCGTCGCGCGCAGCGCCGCGCTCGACGCGCTGCACGCCGCCGTCGGGCAGGCCCTGGATCGCTGCGGCGACGACGGCACCGCCTCGCCGGCGGCGGCGGGGCATCGCCGCCATGCCGGCTTCCTGCCGCACATCACGCTCGCGCGCAGCATGCAGCCCGTGCCGGACGCCGTGCTGCAGGCGTGGCGCGCCGCGCAGGCGGAACTGGCCGGCGCGCCGTTCGCGGTCGGGCGCTTCGTGCTCTACCAGAGTCACCTGCTGGCCGACGGCGCGCAGCACGTGTGCCGCCGCGCCTACGCGCTGGCGCAGCAAGCGTAAACGCCGCGGCGTCCGGGCCGGGTTGCGGGGCTCGCGGGAGTGACCGCGCCGGCACCCGCGCCACGCGCACGCGGCCGGGCCGCACGCACCGGCAGTGCCCGAACGCCGCCGGACGGCCACCCCACGGAAGTCTGGCTTAAGTTTTGCCACACTTCGCCGTTGAACCAACAAGAGCTTGCGCAGCGACAGGCGCCGCGCTTAACATGCTGCGGCGCTGACGCCCGCACCTCGCGCGCGGGTCAGCCCGTTTTCCGTCGCAAGCCACTCTGGCGCGACGCAGGCCCCTCAAGACGTTTGCGTGATTTCATGAGTCTCCAAGATTCCTCGGAGCAATCCGATCAGGACGCGGGCGCGTCGTCGGACGATCGCTACCGCCTCACCCACTCCTCGCAGATCGGCACCGTGCTGCGCGATCTGGCGTGGCAGAAATGCATCGTCAACGTGCGCGCGCGCACCGCGCATGAGATGGTCACCACCGTCCTGCACGTGGATCCGGCCAGCCGCACCTTCATCTTCGACTGGTGCCGCACCGAGCCGGAGCGCCAGGCCTTGATGGCCTCCAGCGAGAATGCGTTTTCCGCTTCGCTGCGCGGCGTGCCCGTGAATTTCGTGATCGGCGCGCCCGAGGCCACCGAGTTCCAGGGGGCGCCCGCCTTCATCGCGCCGTTCCCGGAGAAGATGTATCACCTGCAGCGCCGCCGCCATTTCCGCGCGCGCACCCTGCTCACCAAGGGGCATAGCTGCAGCATCAAGATGCCCGACGGCGCCCAGCTCAAGCTCGACATCGCCGACCTTTCGCTGTCCGGCGTGGGCCTGCGCTCCAAGACGGTGGATGCCACGCGCCTGCCGGTCGGCACCACGGTGTCCGGCGCCCGGCTGGACTTCGGCCCGCTGGGCAAGGTCGACCTGAACCTGCAGGTGGTGGGCCACTGGCTGGCCGGGCGCGACGACAGCGCCCTGCATCACTTCGGCTGCGCCTTCGCCAATCTCGACGGCCGCATGGAGAATTTCCTGCAGCGCCTGGTGTTCTCGCTGGAGCTCGCCAGCCGCGGCTGAGCGCGGCGGCAAGCGGCGGGCGCGTTGCCCGCCGTTCCAGACGTTTCAGCCACTTTCAGCCGCCTACGCGGCGATCAGCTTGCCGATGGCCACCGCGGCCTCGCGCATCGGCGGCAGCAGCCGCGTGACCATTTCCGCCTCGGACACCTGCGTGGCCTTCATGCTGACGCTGATGCCGGCCATCACGCTGCCGGAAATCCCGCGCACCGGCACCGCGATCGCGCGCAGGCCGGGCTCCAGTTCCTCGTCCACCACCACATAGTCCAGTTCGCGCGCGTTGGCGAAGCTGGTTTCCAGCTCGGGCCGCGAGATCTTGGTCTGCAAGGTGCGCGGGCGCAGGTCCACGCGGTCGAAGAAATCTTCCAGCGCCGGCTCGGCCAGGTGCGCCAGCAGCAGGCGCCCGATCGAGGTGCAGTAGGCCGGCAGCCGGCTGCCCATGCCGAGTGAATAAGTGAGCACGCGCTGCACTTCCGAGCGCACCAGGTACAGGATGTCGGTGTCGTCGAGGATGGCCAGCGCCGAGGTCTGCTGGATGCGCGCGCTGAGGCCGTCGAGGATGGGCTGGGCCAGCGACACCAGCGCGGTGGACGAGAAATACGCATGCCCCAGGTGCAGCACGCGCGGGCGCAGCGCGAACTGGCCGCCCTGCTGGCTGACGTAGCCGAGCTGCTCCAGCGTGTACAGGCAACGCCGCACCGAGGCCCGCGACAACTGCGTGCGCTGCGCCACCTGGGAGATGGTCAGCGGGCGCTTACGTTCGGAGAAAGCCTCGAGCACGCTCAGGCCGCGCGCCAGCGACAGCATGAAGTTGGGGTCGCCGGAGAAGCTGTTGAGAAGGTCGGCCTGGGGACGGGCGACGCGGACAGTGGCGGCCGGTGCCTGGCCAGGGCTGCTCGGAAGGGAGGCGTCCATTGGGCGATTGCGCGCATGTCGTTCGATAATCGCGCATCTTAAACCCCCTCGGCCCACCGGGCCAGCGCTTTTCTTGTGCGCGCCGCCTCGCAATGGTGCCCGCGGCCCGCGCGGCGGGCAAAAAAACGTCGCCGTCCCAAGGTGGCGGCGACATCGAAGGGTGCCATCAAGACGGGGGTCTTGGCGACGCCTCCAGCATAGGACGGCACATCAAGACATTGAATACAACTTCGGAGGGGATCGAAGTATCGGACAAGGCTCAATGCCGGGTCCGCGCCGGGGCGGGTAGAATCGCGCCCTTGTTTCCCATGCCGATCCTGCCATGACCGACCAGCCCGAACCGTCCGGCGACCAAGCCGCGGATGACGCCGACAAGATCCAGGAAGCGCGCCTGTGGCGCGCCGACGGCTGGACCGCCCGCGTACTCAAGAACGAGGACGACGACGGCTGGGCCGTGGCCATGATCAAGGACGGCGAGCCCGAGCCCGCCCTGGTCGGCCCGTGGACGATGGGCCGCGACAAGAAGAACCCCAAGCCGCTCGACGCCGGCGCGTTCTCCACGCTGGTCAAGACCGCCTCCGAGGTGCTGCGCCGCCACGAGCAGCAATTGCACGCCATGCTGCACAAGAGCGTGCTGGTGGACACCGACACCGCGCGCATTGCCGTGACGCTCGACATCGTGCCCGACGAGGACAATCCCTACGCCGTGCTGCGCGCCCGCGACGAGTTCGGCGAGGAACTGGCCCAGGTGCGCGTGTCGCCCGCGTTCAAGCTGAGCAAGGCCAGCGCCGCGGACTGGATCGAGAACGAATACCGCCGCCCGGGCTGAAGCCGCGCGGGTCTTCAGCGGGTCTTCGGCGGACCTTCAGCGGGCCAGCAGCACCAGCGCGATGGCCACCGCCGCCGGCACGGCCTGCAGCCACAGGATGCGCCGGTTGGCCGTAAAGGCGCCGAACACTCCGGCCACCAGCACGCAGCCCAGGAAGAACAGCTGCACCGGCACCGCCGCGCCGGCCAGCCCCCACAGCAGGCCGGCGGCGAGAAAGCCGTTGTAGAGGCCCTGGTTGGCCGCCAGCGCCCGCGTGGCGGTGGCGAATTCCTGCGTCAGCCCGAACGCGCGCAGGCCGCGCGGCCTGTCCCACAGGAACATCTCCAGCACCATGATGTAGACGTGCTCCAGCGCCACCAGCGCGACCGCTGCAAGGGACAACCATTTCATGGACAAGGCTCTCGGGAAAGTACGGCGGGTTGGGAATCGTTGGAATCGTTGCGGGAACGTCGCGGGCAATCGTCGAGGGTAGCCGGTTCAGCCCGGCGCGGCCGGCGCCAGCCGCGCGATCAGCGCCGCGTGCCGCGGGTACGCGGCCCGCAGGCTGGCGGCGTCGGCCAGCTCGAACTCGCTGAACTCGAAGCCGGGCGCCACCGTGCAGCCGACCAGCGAGAAGCCGTCCGGGTCGCTGCGCTCGGCGGCGAACCAGCAGCCCGCCTTCACCACCGCCTGGAACACCGCGTCGCCATGTTCGAGCGCGTTGCCGAGCCGGTGCGTGGTCAGGCTGCCGTCCGCCTCCAGCACGTGCACGTGGAGCGGGCAGCCGGCGTAGAAGTGCCAGACCTCGTCGGCGCGGATGCGGTGCCACGCCGAGTACGCCCGCTCGCACAGCAGGTAGTAGATCGCCGTGGAGGCGGCGTGCGTGGCCGCGCCGCCGGCGCCTTCGCGCGCCACGCGCGCGCTGTCGCGGTGCGTTTCGCGGTAGTAGCCGCCCTCGGGATGCGCCCGCAGGCCGAAACGCGCGATCAGCTGGTCTTGCAGGGCGGGGTCGGCGGGCATGCGTGGCTCCGGGGGCGGGAGGTGAATGGAACGTGCATGATAACGGGAGCCGACATGATGCCTGCTGCCTGCGGAAAAGTCAGCGCGGCGTGGCTTCAGGGATTTTGAGGCAACCATGCAAGACGGCGCCCGCATGCGCGGCGCGGTGGTGGCACACTAGCGCCTATGCCCGCCGGCGCGGACATCCCGTGCGCGCCGCCAGAGATCTTGGGCAGGCAATGACGCGGAGCGTGGCGTGGGCGGTGTGGGCGAACTGAAGACCTTGCTGGAGAATCACGGCGTGGTGCTGGTGTTTCTCAATGTGCTGGCCGAGCAGGCCGGGCTGCCGGTGCCGGCCGTGCCCATGCTGTTCGTGGCCGGCGCGCTCGGCATGCGCGAGACCGGCCCGTCGATCGGCGTGGTGCTGGCGGCGGTCATCGTGGCCTGCCTGATCGCCGACACCGCGTGGTATTTCGCCGGCAAGCGGCTGGGCCAGCCGATGCTGCGCACCATCTGCCGCGTCTCGATCTCGCCCGACAGCTGCATCCGCCAGACCCAGTCGCTCTACCTGCGCGTGGGCCCGCGCTCGCTGGTGTTCGCCAAGCTGCTGCCCGGCGCGGGCGCGCTGTCCACGGCGATGGCCGGCATGACCGCCACGCCGTTCCCGGTATTCCTGTTCTACGACGCATTGGGCGCGCTGGTGTGGGCCGGCGGCGCGCTGCTGATCGGCATCGTGTTTACCGATTTCGTGGAAGTGATCCTGCTCGCCTTCAGCACCTACGGCCCGGTGGCGGTGATGGCGGTGGTGGGCGCGTTCGCGGCCTTCGTGGCGTACAAGTTCGTGCGGCGCGTGCGCTTGCTGCGGCGCACCCGCCGCGTGCGCCGCATGACGGTCGAGGAACTGGAGTCGCGCCGCGGCGGCGAGCGCGGCCCGCTCGTGCTCGACGTGCGCAGCAGCGCCGAGGAGCGCATTCCCGGCGCCATGACGATGGACCTGCACGCGCCGCTGGAGATGCTGGCGGCGCATCCCGTGACCACCGAGATCGTCATCTACTGCGCGTGCCCGAACGAGGTGTCCGCCGCGATCCTCGCCGAGCGGCTGCAGGCCGCGGGCTACCTCAACACCTGGGCGCTGGCCGGCGGCTTCGACGAATGGAAGCGCCTGCAGGACAGCGCCTCCGCCGTGGAAGACCTGGCCCAGGAACCCGCGCCGCGCGCTTCCTGAGCGCGGTTCTAGCAGCCGACCCAGTAGGCGTAACCGACCAGCCGCTCGCCGAGGAAATACAGGCGGTACTGGTCGCCGTCGCCGTCCAGCGTGTACAGCGTGGTGTAGTCCAGGTGCTCGAGCGGGTCGCCCTCGTCGCGGTCGGACGGGCTGCGCACCTTGCCGGGCGCCTCGGCCATCTTCCAGTGCGGGTTCCGGCGCAGCGCCGCGTCGAGCTGGCCCAGCGTGGTGGCGGCGGTGATGTCGCGGCCTTCGAGCTTGAGCGTCAGGCCCGCCGGGATGCCGTGCAGCGCGCGGATCACGGCGTCGCCGCTGCGACCCACCTCGATCAGCGCGTCCGGGTAGCGGTAGTCCATGAGGTGCTCTTCGTCCAGCGCCGTGCCGCATTCCTCCTGGTTGGGCGTGATCTCGGGCGGCTTGCCCCAGGCCGCCTGCACGTCCGCCATGCTGGTCAGCCCGCGCAGCGCCACCAGCGGGCGCGCCAGCGGCGCGGGGGCGAAGGCGGGCGCGTCATCGGGCGGCGCGGCATCGTCGTCGCGCGCGGCCTGCGCGGCGGAGGCCGGCGCCGGGGCGGCCGGCGTGCCCGCCTCGCGCTCGCAGCCCGGCAGGGCCGCCAGCGCGGCGCAGGCGGCGAAGATGGACAGGCAGCGCGGCAGCAGCGCGCCGGCGGGAGCATTCGGGCAGGACGTCATGCAAAAAGAATAGCCACTGGGGCAGGGACCGCATCAGGTGCGCAACCATACACCGAAGCGCACAGGCTGAACATGCCCGCTTGGTGGGCTGCCGAACGGAAGCGGCGCGCTGTACCGCATCACGCCTTCATGCTGTCTTGGGCCGCTTCATGCCGCCCCGCGCCGGCGCGGGCGGCCCGCCCGGCACTTCGCGCCGCCACCCGCCGTGGCGCCGCCTATACTTGGGCGGACATCTGCGAGGGAGAGCCGCATGCCTGCCGAAGACCAGCCTTCCGGAGATGAACCCGCCCGCATCGCGCGGCGCCGCCGGCAGCTCGGCATTCCCCGGCGCGCGCGCGACGGCGAGGGCAACTGGGCGCTGGCGCTGTCGGGCGGCGGCATCCGCAGCGCCACCTTCTGCCTGGGCGTGATGCAGGCGCTGGCCAAGGCGCCGCCGCCGCAACTGGCCGGGCGGGCGCCGCCGCCCGGCGCCGCGCCCGCCGACGTGCAGGAAGGCGACGGCCCCGACGCCATCGCGCCGGCCCCCGCGCCGGCCACCGCCGCGCTGCTCGGCCAGTTCGACTACCTCTCCACCGTCAGCGGCGGCGGCTACCTCGGCGCCTTCTTCTGCAGCCTGTTCGTGCCCGGGCGCCTGAAGTCCGGCACCAGCGCCGCCGAGGCCGCGGCGCTGGCTTACCACACGCTGGAGCAGGAGCCGCCCGGGCGCATCCGTTCCTCGGTGTCCTATGCCGCCGAGCCCGGCCGCGCGGCGGTGGCGTGGCTGCGCGAGAACGGGCGCTACCTGACCCCGTCCGGCGGCGGCGATTCGCTCTACGCGGCCGCGCTGGTGGTGCGCAACTGGTTCGCCATGCAGTACGTGATCGGCAGCGCGTTGCTGTTGCTGCTGGCGGTGCTGGCCCTGCTGCGCCATCTTGCCGTGGGCTGCTGGATCGGCCTGGGCCGGCACCAGATGGACCTGCTGCACGACGCGCGCCAGGTGTTCAACGAAGGCGGCATGGCGATCTGGTGGAGCGAGCTGCTGTGGCTGCCGCTGGCGGCGCTGCTGCTGCTGGCGGTGCCGCCCGCGGTGGCGTACTGGCTGGTCTACCCGCGCGCCGGCGAGGCGCAGCCGGCGCTGCGCTTCGACAGCCTCGCCACGCGGCTGGCCGCGCTGGCGGGCGCGGCGATGCTGGGGCTGGCGGCGTGGCTGCACTGGCTCGGGCCGGGCCTCGTGGTGTCCTGCCTGCTGCTCGGCGCGGGCGTGCTGTGCTGGCTCGGCGTGGCCTGCTGCTTCGTCCTGTGCCGCGAGCCGCCCGCCACGGTGCAGGCCTACCGCGTGCGCGCCACGCGCGCGCTGAGCGGCGCGGTCGGCATCGTGCTGTGGCTGGCGGCGCTGGGCGTGGCGGACACCGTGGCGCGCACGTTCTACCTGTACACGCAGTCCAGCGGCCATCCGTGGGGCGCGCTCGGCCCGGCCGGCGCGCTCGGCGCCCTGGTCTGGCTGGTGCGCTACGGCGCCGGCATGCTCGACGGCAAGGGCGAGGGCGGCGCGGGCAAGGGCGGCATCGTGGCCGCGCTGGCGCGCCTGCCGGTGTCGCTGCTGGCCGGCAGCGCCGCCGCCGTGCTGGCGCTGCTGGTGTTCGTGCTGTGGTCGTGGCTGGTGCTGTGGGTGCGCTGGAACGGCGCCGAGCCGGTCGACTGGCTGGTGTTCGGCAATGCCTACACCACGCCCGTGCTGGGCACGCTGAGCGCGCTGGCGCTCGGGCTCACGCTGATCGCCGGGCGCTTCGCCGGTTTCCTCAATCTGTCCACGCTGCAGCAGTTCTACTCGGCGCGGCTCACGCGCGCCTACCTGGGCGGCTCCAACGGCCAGCGCTTCGCGCCGCCCGCCGGCGCCGGGTCCGCCGCGCGGCAGCACGCCGCGCAGCGCGCGCGCCTGAGCGTGGCGGAGCCGGCCGAGGGCGACGCGCTGAGCCTCAACGCCTACTACGATCCCGCCATGCTGGCGCCGCTGCACCTGATCAACGTCACGCTCAACCTGACCGTGGACCCGGCCGAGCAACTGGTGCAGCGCGACCGCAAGGGCAAGCCGCTGTGCATCGCGCCGGGGCCGTTCACGCTGCCGCCCACCGCCGCGCGCGGGCTGCCGCCCGATGCCTTCGTGCGCTTCACCGTGGACGGCCAGCGCTTCTTTCCGGAGACGCACAAGGCTGGCGGCAGCGAGCTGGCGCAGTCGCGCACGCTGGGCGACTGGATCGCCACCTCGGGCGCGGCCATCTCCACCGGCCTGGGGCGCTCCACCACGCTCGGCACCTCGCTGCTGCTGGGGCTGGCCAACCTGCGCCTGGGCACGTGGTGGCCGTCCTATCCGCTCGATGCCGGCAGCGCGCCGCGCGCCGGCGGCGCCGAGCGCGACCGCGTGCAGGCCGACCGGCCCGGCAGGCCGTGGCTGGGCGCGTGCATCTCGCTGCTCCGCACGCAGTACTACCTGGCGTGCGAGCTGAGCGCGCGCTTCCACGGCACCCACCGCGGCTGGCAATACCTGTCCGACGGCGGCCACTTCGAGAACACCGCGGTCTACGAGCTGCTGCGCCCGGAGCGCCGGGTGTCGCTGATCGTGCTGTGCGATTGCGGGGCGGACCCGCGCTACCAGTTCGGCGACCTCGCCAACCTGATCCGGCTGGCGCGCATCGACCTGGGGCTGGAGATCGTGGTCGACGGCGCCGCCGCCGAGGACCCGCTGCTCGGCGGCGTGTTCGGCACGCCCGCGGATTTCCCGCCGCAGGCGCGCGGCGCGGGCAGCAACGAAGCTGGCGACAAGACCGGCGACAAGTGCGCGCTGCTGCTCAACGTCTATCGCGCCGGCGAGCCCGCCGCCGCGCGCAGCCCGGTCGCGCGCATCGTGCTGCTCAAGCCGTGCCCGCTCGCCGGCGCGCCGGCCGACGTGCGGCAATACGGCGCCAGCCATCCGGCCTTCCCGCAGGAGCCCACCAGCGACCAGTTCTTCGACGAGGCGCAGTGGGAAAGCTACCGCGAGCTCGGCTTCGCCATCGGCCAGCGCGTGTTCGGCGGCGGCGCGGCGGGCGACGCGGTGGCGCGGGCGCTATGGGCTCGCTGATGGCGCGCTGAGGCGCCACTCGGCGCGGAGGCCCTGCGCTTGTCTGTGGCGGCTGTCGGCCCGATGCCGGCGCCGCCGCGCTACGAAGCCGCGCCGTGCGCGGCCAGCACCGGGTCGCCCTCGAGCGCGCTGGAGGGGCTGCCGTCCACGCCGACCGGCACGTCGCCCACCAGCGTGATGCGGTAGAGCTGGCGGTCGAAATCGAGGTCGAAGATGTCGGCCGGCGCCAGGTGCGCGGTGGCGCGGTTGTCCCAGAACGCGATGCTGCCCGGTTCCCACTTGAAGCGCACCGTGTATTCCGGGCGCACCACGTGTTCCCACAGCAGCTCCAGCAGTTGCTGGCTCTCGCGCGGCGCGAAGCCGGACAGCGACTTGAGGAAGCTCGGGCTGACGTAGAGCGCGCGCTCGCCGGTCTCGGGGTGCACGCGCACCAGCGGATGCTCGCTGACCAGCGAGCGGCTCTTGACCGCGCGCTCGAACTCGCCGGTGGCGCTGGCGCCGGCCGGCGCGGTGAAGCGGTGCACGCCGCGCAGGCCGTCCACGATGCGGCGCAGCGGCTCGGACAGGCCCTGGTAGGCGGCCACGAGGTTGGTCCACTGCGTGTCGCCGCCATAGGGTGGGATCACCACGCCGCGCAGGATGGAGGCGGCCGGCGGGTTGACCGCCGCGGTCACGTCGGTGTGCCAGCCGGTCCACGGGCGCTGGATCGCCTGGCCCTCGAAGCGGTTGGCCTTGCGGTGCTTGCTGATCGAGTACAGCTCGGGAAAGCCGTCCACGTGGCCGAACACGGGATGCCCGACGGTGAGCTCGCCGAACTGCCGGGCAAAGGCGATGTGCTGCTCGTGCGACAGGTGCTGGTCGCGGAAGAACACCACCTTCCACTTCAGCAGTGCGGCGCGGATCGCCGCCACCTGTGCCGGCGGCAGCGGCGCGCGCAGGTCCACGCCGTCGATGCGCGCGCCGATGTGCGCGGAAAGCGGGTGCACGGTGAGCGGTTGTCCGGCGGCGTGCCGGCGCGCGGCGTCCGCGGTGGTATCGGTCACGGCGGCGGTCACAGCGGCGGTCGCGGCGACGGTCATGGCGAGGCTCCTTGGCAAGGGAAGAGGGCGGCGCCTGCCGCCAAAGCGCTACCATATGCCGTGCCGCGCGGCGTGCTCAACGAAGGAATTCGGCTTTGCATATGCGCGCAAGCCGCATCGCCGCCGGGGTCGCGCGGGCCACGCCTTGCCGCGCGACGCGGCGGCGCGGACAATGGCACGCATACCGCCAGCCGAACCGAGAGAAGCCATTCCATGCCACCTGCCGTTGCCGCCCTCACGCACGGGGCCGCCCGCCTTGCCGCGGCGCGGCGCGGTTTGCCGCCGAGGTGAACCGCCGTGGATGACGCGAAAGCCGGCCCGCGCGACGCCGTGCCGCCCCGGGCCCGCGCCGCGGCGCAGGCCGACGATGCTCCGCTGCGCCTGGCGCGCACGCGCGCGGCGCGCGCGCTGCTGACCGCGCTGGCGCTGGCCAGCCTGGGCGTGGCCATCCTTGGCCTGTTCATTCCGGGTCTGCCGAGCACGGAATTCGTGCTGCTGGCCGCGTGGGCCGCGGCCAAGGGCTCGCCGCGGCTGCACGCATGGCTGCTCGGCCACCGCGTGTTCGGCCCCATGCTCTACAACTGGCATCACGGCCGCATGGTCAGCCGCCGCGCCAAGTGGAGCGCCACGGCCGCGATGACGGTGTGCGCCGGCGTGCTGCTGTACGGCATGCACCGGCCCTGGCTGGCCTATGCCGCGATCGCCTGCATGGCCTGCGTGCTGGCGTGGCTGTGGCGCCGGCCGGAGCCGCCGGCTTCCTAAACCCTCTGCGGCGCCTTTGTTCTGGCCGCTTTGGCAGGCCTTGCGGGCGGCGCCGGCCAGGCCAGCATCGCCATCTCCGCCAGCCCTTCCAGCGCGGCGCGCGTGGCGCCGTCGCGCGCCTGCATCGACATGCCCTGCATCACCGCGTTGAAGAAGCGCGCCAGCGCCGCCGCGTCGGCGCCCGCGGGCAGCTCGCCCGCGGCGATGCCGGCCTCGATGCGCGCCTGCATGGCCTGTTCCTTTTCCCGGCGGCGCAGGCGCAGCGTGTCCTCGATGTAGGCGCAGTCCGCCGAGCAACTGGTGCCGCTCATCAGGAAGCAGCCGGCCGGGCTGCCCTTGGCGCTGAACAGCGCGGCCGCGCCGGCCAGCAGGCCGTGCACGGCCTCGCGCGCGCTGCCGCCGGCTTCCAGCGGGCCGTACAGCAGCGCGCCGTGGGTCTCGGCGTAGCGGTCCACGGCTTCGTAGAACAGTTGCTCCTTGCTGCCGAAGGCGGCGTACAGGCTGGGGGCGGTGATCGCCATCGCCTCGGTGAGCGCCGCGACCGAGGTGGACTCGTAGCCGTGGCGCCAGAACAGCGCCAGGGCCTGGCCCAGCGCCGCGTCGCGATCGAATTGCCGGGGCCGTCCACGGCCCGCGCCGGAAACACTCTTTTTCATAGTGGTCATTATATTTTTCCGTTGCCAGTCGCACCAGCCTGTGATTAATATAGCGATCGTTCAATAAATCGTCGAGCCGGCCGCAGTCCGTCGCCCCCATCGACGTTCCGCATCTACGCCATGAGTGCCGCCATGATCCCCTACTCCCTGCTTGACCTGTCGCCCATCGTGGAAGGCGGCGATGCCGGCCAGGCCATGCGCAACACGCTTGCGCTCGCGCAGCACGCCGAGCGCCTCGGCTACCGCCGCTTCTGGCTGGCCGAGCACCACAACATGCCCGGCATCGCCAGCGCCGCCACCGCGGTGCTGATCGGCCACGTCGCCAACGGCACTTCCACCATCCGCGTGGGCTCGGGCGGCATCATGCTGCCCAATCACTCGCCGCTGGTGGTGGCCGAGCAGTTCGGCACGCTCGAGGCGCTGTTCCCGGGCCGCATCGACCTCGGCCTGGGCCGCGCGCCCGGCACCGACCAGTCCACCGCCCGCGCGCTGCGCCGCAGCGCCACGCAGGACACCGCCGACGCCTTCCCGCAGGACGTCGAAGAACTGCAGGCGTATTTCGACACGCCGCGCCCCGGCCAGCGCCTGCGCGCGGTGCCCGGCGCGGGCCTGAAGGTGCCGCTGTGGCTGCTCGGCTCCAGCCTGTTCAGCGCGCAGCTGGCCGCGGCGATGGGCCTGCCGTTCGCGTTCGCCTCGCACTTCGCGCCGGGTTTCATGCGCCAGGCGGTCGATCTGTACCGGCAGACCTTCCGCCCGTCCGAGCAACTGGACCGCCCGCACGTCATGCTCGGCCTGAACGTGTTCGCGGCGGATACCGAGGTGCAGGCGCGCCGCCTGTTCAGCTCGCTGCAGCAGCAGTTCCTGGCGCTGGTGCGCGGCGCGCCCGGCCCGATCCGTCCGCCCGTGGACGACATCGAGACGCTGTGGAGCGAGACCGAGGCCACCCATATCCGCCGCTCGCTGGCCTGCTCGGTGGTGGGCGACGCGGCCGGCGTGCGCGCCGGCCTGCAGCGTTTCGTCGACGACCTGCGCCCGGACGAGCTGATGCTGACCGCGCAGATCTACGACCACGAAGCCCGCCTGCGCTCGTTCGAGATCGCCGCGCAGGCCATGCGCGACCTCGCGCCCGCCGCGCGCACCGCGCTCTGAGTTTGCGCGGCTGACGCACGGAAGGGGCCGCCGCGGACCCCGCCAGCAAGCTTTCCGTTCCCTGCCTACAATGTGCTTTTCGCCGCGCCGGCCACCGGCGCGGCACCCTGCCGCCGACGGGCCGGCCTGACGGGGGCACATCGCATGCAACTCGCGGAGCAAAACGGATGACCTCAAGCATCACCAAGCGCAAACTGGGCAGGTCCGGGCTGGAAGTCTCGCCCCTGGCATTCGGCGGCAACGTGTTCGGTTGGAGTGCCGACGAGGCCACCTCCTTCAAGCTGCTCGATGCCTTCGTCGGCGCCGGGCTCAATTTCGTCGACACCGCCGACGTCTATTCCCGCTGGGTGCCCGGCAACCGGGGCGGCGAATCCGAGACCATCATCGGCAAGTGGTTCAAGCGCAGCGGCAAGCGCGCCGAGGTGGTGCTGGCGACCAAGGTCGGCATCGAGATGGGCGAAGGCAGCAAGGGCCTGTCGCGCGCGTACATCGAGCGCGCCGTCGATGCCTCGCTGCAGCGACTGCAGACCGACTACATCGATCTCTACCAGTCGCACACCGACGACCAGGACACCCCGCTGGAAGAAACGCTGGACGCCTACGACCGCCTCATCAAGGCCGGCAAGGTGCGCGCCATCGGCGCCTCCAACTACGGCGCCGCGCGCCTGGCCGAAGCGCTGGCGACCAGCGCCCGCCTCGGCCTGCCGCGCTACGAGAGCCTGCAGCCGAACTACAATCTCTACACCCGCGCGGCATACGAGAGCGAGCTGGAGCCGCTGGTGCTGCGCGAAGGGCTGGGCGTGCTCAACTACTACGCGCTGGCCAGCGGCTTCCTGAGCGGCAAGTACCGCTCCGAGGCCGACCTCGACAAGAGCAGCGCGCGCGGGCAGGCCGTCAAGGCCTACCTGAACGCGCGCGGCCTGGGCATCCTGGCCGCGCTCGACGAAGTGGCGGCACGCCGCGGCGCCAATCCGACGCAGGTCGCGCTGGCGTGGCTGATCGCGCGGCCGAGCATCACCTCGCCCATCGCCAGCGCCACTTCGGTGGCGCAGCTGGACGACCTGATCGCCGCCACGCGCCTGCAGCTCGGCGCCGACGACATCGCCCTGCTCGACAAGGCCAGCGCCTGAGCGCGGCCGCAACGGGAGCAGACATGGACAGCAATAACGGCCAGGCGGCGGACGCCGGCAAGCACGGCCTCGGCGAAGTGAAGGCGCTGGTGTTCGACGTGTTCGGCACCGTGGTCGACTGGCGCAGCAGCGTCAGCGCCGACCTCGCCGCCTTCGGCAAGCGCAAGGGCATCGAGGCGGACTGGGTGGCGTTCGCCGACGCCTGGCGCGCTGGCTACGTGCCCGGCATGGACCGCGTGCGCGAAGGCGCGCGGCCCTGGGCCAACATCGACGTGCTGCACCGCGAGCGGCTCGACGTGCTGCTCGACGAGTTCGGCATCCAGGGCCTGGACGAGGCCGAGAAGGACTACCTCAACCGCGCCTGGCACCGGCTCTCGGGCTGGCCCGACACCGTGCCCGGGCTCACGCGCCTGAAGCAGCGCTACATCCTGAGCACGTTCTCCAACGGCAGCGTGCCGTGCCTGATCGACACGGCCCGGCACGCCGGCCTGCCGTGGGACGCGATCTACAGCGCCGACGTGGTGCGCCACTTCAAGCCCGATCCGCGCATCTACCGTGGCGTGATCGGCTTTCTCGGCCTGCATCCGCACGAGGTGATGCTGGTGGCGGCGCACAACGGCGACCTGCGCCACGGGCGCTCGCACGGCATGCGCACGGCCTACGTCAACCGGCCCACGGAATACGGGCCGAACCAGTCCAAGGACCGCGCCGCCGAGTCCGACTGGGACGTGGTGGCCGGCAGCATGACGGAACTGGCCGACCGGCTCGGCTGCTGAAGCCGGCGCGCGCGCGGATGTGCGGGCGGATGCGCGGATGCGCCCGCCCGTTCCGCGCCGCCGGTGCGCGCTTGCGCGGCGCCCGCACTTCGCGGTCCGGGAACGCTAGAACCGGATGACTTCCCCGCGGGCCGGATGCTGGGCAAAGCTGTCGCAGCCCCAGTGGAAGACCTCGTAGCCCAGCGCCTCCACCCACGCGATCAGCGCTTCCCTGCGCTCGGCGAACCACGCGAATTTCCACGTCTCGAAGACGAGCGGCGGATAGTGGTTGCGCCTGAGCAGTTCCCGGGCGCCTTGCAGCACCTGGAGCTCCATGCCTTCGACGTCGATCTTGATCAGGCGGATATCGGTGTACTCGCCCTGGTCCAGCGTCGCCACGGGAATCCGCTCGACCGCCACGCCTTGCGGGCTGCGGCGATGGAAAGCGTTGAATTCCGCGTCGAAGCTGTAGCTGCCGATGTTGTTGTGGCTCGGGTAGTCCGGGATCTGCGCCTCGATTTCGCCGGGGCGGTCGGACAGCGCGAGATGGTAGGTGTTGATGTTGGAAAGGGAATTCAGCGCGATCGATCCGCCCAGGCAATAGAGCGCGAGCCGCTGCGCGTCGAAGCATTCGAAGCGGTGCAGCGGATACTGCCGCGCCAGCGGCAGCACGAAGGTGCCGATGTTGCAGCCGACGTCGAGAATGGTGCCGGGCAACTGGTTGCGCAGCAGCTTTTCGAAGAACGGGCGCAGCCATGTTTCGAAGCCACCGGTCTTCCTCAGTTCGTTCGAGATCAGGTCCGGCCCCTGGAAAACGATGTAGCGAGTGCCGTCGAGTGCGCTGGTGATGACTTCGGTCGGGGGGAACAGGATCGGCATGGGCCGGCGTGGGCGAGTGGGAGGCCTCGAAGTTAAGGCGAAACCCGAGCCGTGGACATTGGACGGATACGAAAATTGCTGCGCCGCACGCATGGGCCTGCCCGCGCACATCGCATGAAGAGGTTTGCCCAAGCCGCTCCCGGTCGGATACATTAGGATTCCCGGCCGCCCGTCATTCAGAGGCACGCAGAGCCGGACGGCGCCACGCCGGGAGACGACAAGGAGACGACGATGGACCTGCGGCAACGCGAGCACATCGACACGGTAGTCCAGCTCACCACGCACGCCGGCGCGCCGTTGCCGTGCCTGCCGCGCGCGCCCGAGACCATCATCCAGAATTCCTGGCGGCGCTGCGTGCACCAGTACGGGCTCGACCCCGCGCGCATGCAGCAGGCCCGCATCCTGCCGCAGACGCGGCTGCGCGAGCACCAGCAGCGCATCGACGATTTCACCCGCATCGCCCGCCACGGCCTGCAGACGCTCTACGGCCAGGTGGCCGGCATGGGCTACGTGGTGCTGCTCACCGACGCGCAGGGCGTGACCGTGGACTACCTCGGCGACGCCAATGCCGACGCACGCCTGCGCCGCGCCGGCCTGTACCTGGGCGCGCAGTGGAGCGAGGCCGGCGCCGGCACCTGCGCGGTGGGCACCGCGCTGGCCACCGGGCAGGCGCTGACGGTGCACCAGGCCGACCATTTCGACGCCACCCACATCCCGCTGACCTGCACCGCCGCGCCGCTGTTCGACTCGCACGGCAGCCTCTGCGCCATCCTCGACATCTCCGCGCTGACCTCGCCGCAAGCCAAGGACAGCCAGGGGCTGGCGCTGCAGATGGTGCGCATCTACGCCAGCCACATCGAGAACGCCAGCTTCCTGCGCAGCCACCGCGAGGACTGGATCCTCAAGCTCGACGCGGCGCCGGAATTCGTCGACGTGAACCCGGAATACCTGCTCGCGCTCGACGCCGCCGGCCGCGTGAGCGGCCACAACCGGCGCGCGCAGCAGATGCTGGAGGCCGAGCTTGGCGCGGGCGGCGGCGTATCGACCGTATCGGGCGCGCCGGTGCTGGGCATGGCCTTCGAGGCGCTGTTCGACGCCCGCCTGGACGAGCTCGGCCGCTTCGTCCATTCGCGCCCGAGCGAGCAGCGCGCGCTGGCGCTGTCGCGCAGCGGCAGGCGGCTCTACCTGAGCGTGATGCCGCCGGCGCCGCGCTGGCAGCCGGCCGTGGTGGCGCGCGGCGCGCCGCTGCAGGCGCCGCTGGCCGCCCTGTGCGGCGGCGATGCCGCGCTGCAGCAGCAATTGCAGCGCGCCGCCAGGCTGGTGGATTCGCCGATCAACCTGCTGATCAACGGCGAGACCGGCAGCGGCAAGGAATACCTCGCCAAGGCGCTGCACCAGGCCAGCGCGCGCCGCGGCGGGCCGTTCGTGGCGGTCAACTGCGCGGCGATTCCCGAGACGCTGATCGAGAGCGAACTGTTCGGCCACCTGCCCAACAGCTTCTCCGGCGCAGGCCCGCGCGCCAAGCGCGGCCTGATCCAGGAAGCGGACGGCGGCACGCTGTTCCTCGACGAGATCGGCGACATGCCGCGCGAGCTGCAATCGCGCCTGCTGCGCGTGCTGGCCGAAGGCGAGGTGCTGGCCATCGGCGCCGCGCGGCCGGTGCCGGTCAATGTGCGCGTGATTTCCGCCACGCACCATCCGCTGGATCAACTGGTGAGCAGCGGGCGCTTCCGCGAAGACCTGTACTACCGCCTCAACGGCGCGCGCCTCGCGCTGCCGCCGCTGCGCGAGCGCACCGACCTGGACTGGCTGATCGACAAGATGCTCGGCGCGGGCGGCGCCGCCGTCAGCCTGTCGCCGGCGGCGCGCGCGCGCCTGCATGCGCATGCGTGGCCCGGCAACCTGCGCGAACTGCGCAACGCGCTCGAATACGCGCGCGCGGTCTGCACCGGCGGCCATGTCGAAGTGGAAGACCTGCCCGAAGGCATCGGCGCCGCACCGCGGCAACCGGGCTTGCTGGCGCCCGCGCTGCCGCCGGCCGGCGCGGCGGCGCCAGCGGTCCAGCCGGCGCCGGTCGCCGGCCCCGGCCCGCACTTTGATCCGCACTTCGATCCGCACCAGCTTCCGCCCGAGGGCATGCTGCTGATGCAGTACCTGCGCGCGGCGGGCTGGAACCTCAGCGCGGTGGCGCGCCAGATCGGCGTGAGCCGCATGACGCTGTACCGCCGCATGGCGCGTTATGGCATCGCCTCGCCCAACCAGCGCGACGCGCCGCACTGACCGCGCGACAGGTGTCGCGCGGCTTGACACCTGATGCTGTGACACCTGTCACAGCGCGGCCCCGGCTGTCTCGCCGGTAGCCGTTTTTTCTGCGGGTAATCCCGCGCTTTTTCCGCGCTTTTGCTGCCTTGCCTGCGTGTGCGCCGGGTGGCACGCCCATTGCGATATGCCTGCCACAAGATAAAACGGCAGGAGACCAGGCATGGGTGAGCAGACGCTGGCCGCGCGGCCGCTGGTGGGCATCATCGCCAATCCGATCTCGGCGCGCGACATCCGCCGCGTGATCGCCAACGCCAATACGCTGCAGCTGGCCGACCGCGTCAACATCGTGCTGCGCCTGCTGGCCGCGCTCGCCGCCTGCGGCGTGGGCCGCGTGCTGATGATGCCGGACCGCGAAGGCATGCGCGTGCTGCTGGCGCGCCATCTGACGCGTCGCCAGGGGCCGGACGCCGCGCTGCCCGAAGTGGCCTACCTCGACATGCCCGTCACCGCGCGCGTGGACGATACCTTCCTGGCCGCGCGCATGATGCGCGAGGCGGGCGTCGCCGCCATCATCGTGCTCGGCGGCGACGGCACCCATCGCGCGGTGGTGCGCGAATGCGGCCGCGTGCCGATTGCCGGCATCTCCACCGGCACCAACAACGCCTATCCCGAAATGCGCGAGGCCACCATCACCGGCCTTGCCACCGGCCTGTTCGCCAGCGGGCGCATTCCCGCCGCGCAGGCGCTGGCCGCCAACAAGCGGCTCGACGTCCGCATCGCCGGCGAACACGAAGTGCGCCACGACATCGCCCTGGTGGACGCCGTGATCTCGCACGAGCATTTCATCGGCGCGCGCGCGTTGTGGAAGACCGAGACGCTTGGCGCCGTGTACCTCGCCTTCGCCGATCCGCAGGCCATCGGCCTGTCCGCCATCGGCGGGCTGCTCGAGCCGGTCGGGCGCCACGAGCCCGGCGGCCTCGCCATCGAGCTCGCCGCCGCCGGCGCAGGCCGCTTCGACCTGCGCGCGCCGATCGCGCCGGGGCTGCTCAGCGCCGTGCCCATCGCCGGCTGGGAGCGCCTGGCCGACGGCGTGCCGCACCGCGTGCGCCAGCGCAGCGGCATCGTCGCGCTGGACGGCGAGCGCGAGCTGGTGTTCGGCGCGCGCGACGAAGTTACCGTGACGCTGCGCGAGCGCGCCTTCCTCAGCCTCGACGTGGCCGCCTGCATGCGCTACGCCGCTGCCGCCGGGCTGATGCGCTGCGGGCGCGCGCCGCCGCCCGCTTCCTGCCCGCCAACGCTTGCCGATAGCCTTACCGCTGCCACAAAACCATGAAGGAGACAGACATGACCACCCCAGCCAGCCAGAACACCTTGCCGCTCGGCAAGGAAGACCTGCTCGCCGTGTATCGCCGCATGCGCACCATCCGCGATTTCGAGGAGCGCCTGCACGTGGACTTCGGCCGCGGCGACATTCCCGGCTTCGTCCATCTCTACGCCGGCGAGGAAGCCGCCGGCGTCGGCATCCTGCATCACCTCGGCGACGGCGACCGTATCGCCAGCACGCACCGCGGCCACGGCCACTGCATCGCCAAGGGCGTGGATCCGGCGGCGATGATGAAGGAGATCTACGGCCGCAAGGGCGGCTCGTGCAACGGCAAGGGCGGCTCCATGCATATCGCCGACCTGTCCAAGGGCATGATGGGCGCCAACGGCATTCTCGGCGCGGGCGCGCCGCTGGTCTGCGGCGCCGCGCTGGCCGCCAAGTTCCGCGGCAAGGGCGAGGTCGGCATCACGTTCGCCGGCGACGGCGCCTCCAACCAGGGCACCTTCCTCGAAAGCCTGAATCTGGCCGCCGTGTGGAACCTGCCGGTGATCTTCGTCATCGAGAACAACGGCTACGCCGAGTCCACCGCGCGCGAGTACGGCACCGCCGTGGACAGCTACGTCGACCGCGCCGCCGGCTTCGGCATTCCCGGCGTGACCGTGGACGGCACCGACTTCTTCGCCGTGCACGAGGCCGCCGGCGAAGTCATCAAACGTGCCCGCGAAGGCGGCGGCCCCGCGCTGCTCGAATGCAAGATGGTGCGCTTCTATGGCCATTTCGAGGGCGACGCGCAGACCTACCGCGCCAGCGGCGAGCTCGACGACATCCGCGCCAACAAGGACTGCCTGAAGAAATTCGCCGCCACCGTGACGCAGGCCGGCGTGATCGCCCCCGAAGAACTGAAGGCCATCGACGAGCAGGTCGCCGCGCTGATCGAGGACGCCGTGCAGCAGGCCAAGGCCGCGCCGTTCCCCACCGCCGCCGACCTGCTCACCGACGTCTACGTCAGCTACTGAGCGCATCGCAGACCGGACCGCACGAACAGCACAGACAGGAGACCCAACCATGTCCCGCAAACTCAGCATGAAGCTGGCGATCAACGAAGCGATCGACCAGGAAATGACCCGTGACCCGAGCGTGATCATGCTCGGCGAGGATATCGTCGGCGGCGCCGGCGCGGACGGCGAGAAGGACGCCTGGGGCGGCGTGCTCGGCGTCACCAAGGGCCTCTACGCCAAGCACGGCGACCGCCTGCTCGACACGCCGCTGTCCGAGTCCGCCTACGTCGGCGCGGCCATCGGCGCGGCGGCCTGCGGCATGCGCCCCATCGCCGAGCTGATGTTCATCGACTTCATGGGTGTGTGCTTCGACCAGATCTTCAACCAGGCCGCCAAGTTCCGCTACATGTTCGGCGGCAAGGCCGAGACGCCGGTGGTGATCCGCGCGATGGTCGGCGCGGGCTTTCGCGCGGCGGCCCAGCACAGCCAGATGCTTACGCCGCTGTTCACGCACATCCCGGGGCTCAAGGTGGTGTGCCCGTCCACGCCCTACGACACCAAGGGCCTGCTGATCCAGGCCATCCGCGACAACGACCCCGTCATCTTCTGCGAGCACAAGAACCTGTACGGCTTCGAAGGCGAGGTGCCGGAGAACTCGTACGCGATTCCGTTCGGCGAGGCCAACATCGTGCGCGACGGCAAGGATGTGTCCATCGTCACCTATGGCCTGATGGTGCACCGCGCGCTGGAAGCCGCCGCCACGCTGGCCAAGGAAGGCATCGAGGCCGAGGTGGTGGACCTGCGCAGCCTGTCGCCGCTGGACATCGACACCGTGCTGGAGACCGTGGAAAACACCGGCCGCCTGGTGGTGGTGGACGAAGCCAGCCCGCGCTGCAACATCGCCACCGACATCGCCGCGCAGGTCGCGCAGCGGGCCTTCGGCGCGCTCAAGGCCGGCATCGAGATGGTGTGCCCGCCGCACACGCCGGTGCCGTTCTCGCCCGCGCTGGAAGACCTCTACATCCCCAGCGCGGCGCAGATCGCCGAGGCCGCGCGCAAGACCGTGAAGGGAGGAAAACACTGATGGCCGAGATCACCCCGATCGTCATGCCCAAATGGGGCCTGTCGATGAAAGAAGGCACCATCAACGACTGGCTGGTGGAAGAGGGCGCGCAGATCACCGTGGGCATGCCCATCCTCGACGTGGAGACCGACAAGATCGCCAACGCCGTGGAAGCGCCCGACGCCGGCACGCTGCGCCGCAAGGTCGCCGCCGTGGGCGACGTGCTGCCGGTCAAGGCGCTGCTCGGCGTACTGGCCCCGCCCGGGGTCAGCGACGCCGAGATCGACGCCTACGTGGCCGCCTACGAAACCCCGGCCGCCGACGAAGACGACGCCGAAGCGGGCGCCGCCGCGTACCAGTTCATCGACATCGACGGCATCCGCGTGCGCTACGCCAGGCGCGGCGAAGGCGCCGAGACCGTGCTGTTCCTGCACGGCTTCGGCGGCGACCTCGACAACTGGCTGTTCAACCTCGACGCGCTGGCCGAGACGCACACCGTGGTCGCGCTGGACCTGCCCGCGCACGGCCAGTCCACGCCGAAACTGCCCGGCAACACGCTGGCCGCGCTGGCCGGCTTCGTCGCGCAGTTCATGGACGCGCTCGACATCGGCCAGGCGCATCTGGTCGGCCACTCGATGGGCGGCGGCGTGGCCGCGCAACTGGCCGTGGACGCGCCCCAGCGCGTGCGCTCGCTGGCGCTGGTCTCGCCGGTCGGCCTCGGCGACGAGATCAACAACGGCTACACCGAAGGCTTCGTCAACGCGCAATCGCGGCGCGACCTCAAGCCGGTGATCGAACTGCTGTTCGCCGACACCGGCCTGGTCAGCCGCCAGATGCTGGACGACCTGCTCAAGTACAAGCGCCTCGACGGCGTGACCGAGGCCCTGGCCAGCCTCGGCGCCAGCCTGTTCGGCGGCGGCCGGCAGACCGAACAGCCGGGCCGCAAACTCGGCGACAAGCCGGTGCTGGTGGTGTGGGGCGCGCAGGACCACGTCATTCCGCCGGCCCATGCGCAGAACGCGCCGGCCGGGGCCACCGTCAAGGTGTTCGACGACGCCGGGCATATGAGCCAGATGGAGCGGGCTGGCGAGTTCAATGCGTTGTTGCGGGCGCATTTGGGAGGGTGAAGAGGGGGGTGAAGAGGGCCGTGGAACGTGAAAGGCACTTTCGTATCTATTCAATATCTATTCATATTCCACGGCAAAGATTGGAGAAGACGTTACTAAGTGATTGATATACAATCATTTTCTCGTACATCGATCCATTCAGTATCTATTCATGTCTGCCCACATCACCGCGCTACTCGACGCGCTTGGCAGTGGTCCCGCCAACGCGGGGTACCTGTGCGAGCGGCTGGGGATCAGCCAGCCTACGTTGTCGCGCCGCATCGCGGCCGCGAGCGACCGTGTGCTGCGCATCGGCAAGGCCAAGGCCGCGCAGTATCTGGCGCGCCGCAGCGTGGCGGGGCAGGCCCAGCTGGCGTTGTACCGTGTCACGGCCGCCGGCAGGCTGGAGCAATGGGGCGAACTGTTGCCGGTCCATCCGGGCTTTGTCGTGCGCGAGGCGGGCCAGCCCGATCGTCACTTCGAAGGCCTGCCGTGGTGGCTGCAGGACATGCGCCCGCAGGGCTTTCTAGGCCGGCACTGGGCGCGCCAGCGCGCCGCCGGGCTCGGCCTGCCCGACGACCCGCGGAACTGGACTGACGACCACGTGCTGGTCGCGCTGGCGGCGGGGCAGCATGACGTGACCGGCAACCTGCTGCTGGGCGACCTGAGCCGCGACGCCTGGCTCGCGCAACGGCCGGAAGGCATCGCCGCCGGCGAGCGCGCGCAACGCTTTCCGGAACTGGCGGCGCGCTCGATGGCGGGCGAGCGGATCGGCTCCAGCGCCGGCGGCGAGCAGCCGAAGTTCGCGGTCCAGGTGGATGGGCGGGATGTGCTGGTCAAGTTCAGCGCCGCGCAGGACAGCGCGATCAGCCAGCGCTGGCGGGATTTGCTGCTGGCCGAACACCTGGCCCTGCAGCACCTGGCCGGGCACGGCTTGCCCGCGGCGCAGAGCGAATTGCTGGATGCCGGCGGCCAGCGCTTCTTGCAGGTCGCCCGCTTTGACCGCACCGAGCAGGGCGGCCGGCGCGGCGTGGTGTCGCTGGCCGCGCTGGACGCGGAGTTCGTCGGACGCGGCAGCAGTGCGTGGCCGGCCGTGACGGACGCGCTGTTCGCGCAGGGCGTGATCACGCAGCAAGCACATCATGATGCCGGCCGGCTCTATGCCTTCGGCCGGCTGATCGGCAACACGGACATGCATTTCGGCAATCTGGCCTTCCTGCATGACGGCGCGCTGCCGTTTCCGCTGACGCCGACCTACGACATGCTGCCGATGGGCCTGCGGCCCCACGACAGCGGCGCCATGCGCGACGACCTCGACCCGCTCACGCCGCCGGCGCAGCCGCCGGTCGCGGTCTGGCACGAGATGCTGCCGCTGGCCCGCGCTTACTGGCAGCGGCTTGCCGGCCATCCGCTGGCCAGCGCGGGATTCGCGGCGATTGCCGGCCGGCAGCAGGCATGGCTGGATGACGTCGGCCAGCAACTCGAACGGCTGGCCTGAAGGCAAGTCACCACTCGGGCGAGGGCGAGGTGGTATTGAACAGCGGTTTCCGTGCAACGTCACCACACTACGGCGCAACCCATGCCCTTCACCCCCTTCACCCCCGACCCAACCGACCCCGATCCCCTCCACGCCGAGCACGCCATGCTCGAGCAGGCCGCCGCCGGCCGCTGGCTGGCCCACCTGTGGCAGGCGCCGGTGTCGCTGGTGGTGCCGCGCAGCTACCTGCGCCATGCGCAACTGGAAGCCGCGCGCCGTGACTTCGCCGCGCGCGGCTGTCCGGTGTGGCTGCGGCTGTCCGGTGGCGGGCTGGTGCCGCAGGGGCCGGGCATCCTCAACCTGAGCCTGGCCTACCCGGTGCGCGGCGGCGCGGGCACGCACGCCGAAGGCGTCTACCTGCACCTGTGCGAAGTGCTGGCCGGCGCGCTGGCCGAGCTTGGGTTGCGCACGCACTGGCAGGCCGTGGATGGCTCTTTCTGCGACGGCCGCTTCAATCTCGCGTGGGGGCCGCAGACGGACGCACGCAAGATCGCCGGCACGGCGCAATACTGGCGCCGGGCGGCCGGCGCCGCCGATGCCGCGCTGCACGTGGTGCTGGCCCACGCCGTGCTGCTGGTGACGGCGGAGCCGGAGGAGATCAACCGGCGCGCCAACGATTTCGAGGCCGCCATCGGCAGTGGCCGCCACTACCGCGCCGACAAGGTGGTGAGCGTGGCTGGCGCGCTCGCGCGAAGCGGGCAGGCCGTGCCGGCAGCATTGGAGGAACTTACCGCCAACGCGCTGCGGCGCGCGCTGGCCGCCAACCCGCCCGCTTTCGCGGTGCCCGCCGCGTGAGGCGGGCCGGGATTCGTCGGTATTGACGATTTCCCGCGGCGGCGGCCGTGGCAAACTATCCGGCAAGACGCATCCGGGGATGGACCCGGCGCAGCGCAGACAACCGGAGACAAGACATGGCGGGACCGTTGGCGGGACTGAAGGTGGTGGAGATGGTGGGGCTCGGCCCGGCGCCGTTCTGCGCGATGATGCTGGCGGACCAGGGCGCCGAGGTGATCCGCGTCGACCGGCGGCGGGCGCCCGGCGCGCCCGCCGCCACCAGCGCCGGCAAGGCCCGCTGCGACGTGACCGCGCGCGGCCGCCGCTCGCTGGCCATCGACCTGCGCAAGCCCGGCGCGGCGCAGACCGTGCTGGACCTGATCGCCCGCGCCGACGTCCTGATCGAAGGCTTCCGCCCCGGCGTGATGGAGCGCCTGGGCCTGGGCCCCGACGCTTGCCTCGCGCGCAACCCCGCGCTGGTGTACGGTCGCATGACCGGCTGGGGCCAGCACGGGCCGCTCGCGCAGGCCGCCGGCCACGACATCAACTACATCGCCATCGCCGGCGCGCTGCACGCCATCGGCCGCCCGGACCGGCCGCCGGCGGTGCCGCTCAACTACATCGGTGACTTTGGCGGCGGCGGCATGCTGCTGGCGTTCGGCGTGATGTGCGCGCTTACCGAGGCGCGTCAGTCCGGCAAGGGACAGGTGGTGGACGCCGCCATGACCGACGGCACCGCGCTGCTCGGCGCCATGATGTACGGCTTCAAGGCCGGCGGGCGCTGGAGCAACCAGCGCGGCGACAATCTGCTCGACGGCGCCGCGCACTTCTACGACACCTACACCTGCGCCGACGGCAAATACGTGGCCGTGGGCGCCATCGAGCCGCAGTTCTACGCGCTGCTGCGCGAGCGCTGCGGGCTGGACGACCCCGCCTTCGACGCGCAGCTGGACAAGCGCCAGTGGCCCGCGCTCAAGGCCCGCATGGCGCAGATGTTCCTGACCCGCACGCGCGACGAATGGTGCGAACTGCTCGAAGGCAGCGATGCCTGCTTCGCGCCCGTGCTCGACTGGGACGAAGCGACCCGCCACCCGCACAACCGCGCGCGCGAGACCTTCCTGGAAATCGACGGCGTGGTGCAGCCGGCCCCGGCCCCGCGCTTCAGCCGCACGCCGGCCGGCGTGCCGAGCGCGCCGGTGGAACCGGGGGCGGACAGCGAGGCGATCCTGCGGGATTGGGGCATCGGCGCCGAGGCGATTGCCGCGTTGCGTGCGGATGGCGCGGTCTGAGGCGACGGGCCGCGCAAGGGTTAAAAGTTGTTGCTGTTGGGTTTGAGCGAGGCGCCGGAATCTATACTGGCTATGTCGCTGCGATCGTGGCGACCCGGGGTGAGAGCCGGAATGTGAGAGAACGGACGACTGCTGCCAGATGGTATTCTTTCGTCCGTTGTGCCTTTGTACGCCTCTACGGGCGGGCCTGGGCGGGGGGCCTTCGGGCCCGCCGGTCGCCTCTCTTCCGGTCTCTCAACCACGCCTTGTGCCCGCCCACCCGTTTGAGAGCGATTGGGCGGATTCCAGATCGTTCAAGAGAGAGGCATACACCATGCGTCAGTCTTCGCTCGCCCATCTCGGGCAGACAGCCGTTTCCATCATCACCCTCCCGCGCGCATCCGTATCGTTCAGGAGGGCGCGCCATGCCTAAACACACCCGCTACGGCATCACCGCCGAACACACCGGCGCCGACCTGTTCGTCACGTCTCACGCGCCATCCGAAACGCCCTTGAGCCTGGCGACAGAGAAAGCAGGTCAGCTTTACGCACTGCTCTGCATGACCGGCGACTATGCCGCGTCAGGCAATGCGTGCGGGGCGTTGAATCAGGAAGTACAAAGCGGAATTTTCTCACTGGCAGCGGGGCTCGCCCATGAGACGCTTGTGCTGAGCGAACTGGCAGCGCTGCGGAAGCAGGAGACCGCTTTGGCGGAATGAGGCCAGTGACCCGGCACGTTTTCGCGCATTGCTGATACGTGTTGCGCAGCCCGGCAAGCGCTTGCGCTTGCCGGCTTCGTCGACGCATCTGTATGCCAGTCGCTCGAGATAGCCAATCAAGATGCATATCTTCCAGGAGCATGACATGCTGATCGAGAAATGGGGCAACAGCCTCGCCGTGCGCTTGCCGCCGAGCGTGGTGGAAGCGCTGGCGCTGCGCGAGGGCGACGACATCGAAATCGTGATCAACGCATTGCGTACCGCTGCAATACGCAAGAAACCGGGCGCCGACGAACTGCTGTCGCGGCTGCGCCGTTTCCGCGGCAAGTTGCCTGCCGACTTCAAGTTTCGCCGCGACCAAGCCAATGCGCGATAGCCGGCAACGCAGCAGGACGACCGCGGCCGCCACCACTTCACGGCATCAGAAAGCCAAAAGCCACCGCTAGGGTGGCTTCGACTCTATCGCAGACTGCGGCGTCACCGGCTTAGGGCCCTCCGGGAGGGGCGGGAGTGGGATCGCAGTTGCCTACGAGCCAGCTAGTAGCGCTTAGCGTATCGCCAATCAAGCCCGGAGACGAGCCCGATCTCGCGCTGTACCGCCGCAGACAAGTCCAGCCCCGAAGAACCGATGCAGGAGTAATCCGAGAGGATTGCCATGATTTCTGCATCTTGTTTTTCATATCCGAACGGATATAATTCATGATCGAGAAACGCAAGCTCTTGTATTGGGAAGGGTCCTCGAAAAAGGACTTCAAGGCATTTCCCGTCCCCGTCCAGAAGGATATGGGAGTCGCGCTGTTCGTGGTCCAGTTGGGCGGCACGCCTGATTCGGCCAAGCCTTGGAAAGGCTTGGGTCCCGGGGTGTACGAGCTGGTGGAAGACCATCGGGGTGACACCTTCCGGGCGGTCTACTCCGTACTGATCGGCGATGCAGTGCATGTGCTGCATGCGTTTCAGAAAAAGTCCAAGTCCGGCATCGCCACGCCGCAGCCGGACGTGGAATTGATAGAGAGGCGGTTGAAGGCTGTGCTCACCCGTTACGGGGTGAGCGGGAGAACATGATGAGTCACAAGCACGATATTCAGGGCACCGACAACGTACTGGCAGACCTCGGTTTCGACGACGCCGAAGACCTGTCCGCAAAGGCCGCGCTCGCGTTCAAGTTCAATGCGCTGCTCGACAAGCGGGGCCTGAGCCAGACGGAGGCGGCCGCCATTACCGGCATGACCCAGCCCAAGGTGTCCCAGGTCCGCCGCTACAAGCTCCAGAACATTTCGCTGGAGCGGCTGATGCAGGCGCTGGTGTCGCTCGACCAGCATGTGGAGATCGTGGTGCAGCCCGCGCGTCGCAAGCATGCCGCCGGGATTACCGTCGCGGCCTGAGTGGGAATCCGCAAGGCCGCGCCGGATACCTGCTGAACGGTTCCGGCCGCGGCATTGCATGCCCGTGTCAACTCACCCCGCCGGCCCCAATATCCGCTCAACAAACGCCGCCTCCAGCCCAACCCCCAGGAAGCGCGCAATCTCCACGATCTGTCCATACAGCATCCACTGCCCGTGATGCACCGCGCAGCCTTGCTCGCGCGCGGCCTTGAGTAGGGGCGTGTCGCCGTCGCGCACCACGGCTTCGCAGACCAGCGTGCCGGCGGCGAGCCGGGTTGCGGGGATCGGCAGCGGGTCGGTATCGCGCAGGCCGAGCGCGGTGGCGTTGACCACCACGTCGAAGCCGGCGGGGTCGTCGTCGCCGGCGCGGATGTTCACCGCGGGCAGGATGGCTTTCAGGCTGGCCGCGAGTTCGGCGGCCTTGGCGGCGGAGCGGTTGTGGATGACCAGTTCGGCCGGCTGCTCGCGGGCGATGGCGTAGGCCATCGATTTGCCGGCGCCGCCGGCGCCGAGTTGCAGCACGCGCTTGCCGGCGAGGCGGTGGCCGCGTTCGCGCAGGCCGGCCAGGAAGCCGTCGCCGTCGAAGTTGCCGCCGATCCAGTGGCCTTGCGCGCGGTCGAAGCGCATGGCGTTGACGGAGCCGACCAGCCGGGCGGTTTCGGTCAGCGCGCCGCAGGCGGCGACCACGGTTTCCTTGTGGGGGATCGTGACCACGAGGCCGTCGAGGTTCTGCGCGCCGGCCACGCCGGCGAGGAAGGCCGGCAATTGCGCGGGCTCGACGTGGAAGGGCACGCAGGTCGCGTTCAGGCCCTGGCGGGCGGCGGAGGCGTTGAATAGCTGCGGCGTGCGCACGTGCGCGACGGGCGCGGCGATGATGCCGACAAGGCGGGTATTGCCGTCGATCTGCATGGCGGATGTGGGAGGGGAAACGGGGAGACGGAGAGACGGGAAAAGGGGGAGAAAGCGGGAGGGACGCGCGTCCTCCCGCCGTGCGCAGCCGGCTTAGATGCCCGCCATGCAGGTGTACTTGATGACGAGGTAGTCCTCGATGCCGTAGTGCGAGCCCTCGCGGCCCACGCCCGATTGCTTGACGCCGCCGAACGGCGCGACCTCGTTGGAGATCAGGCCAGTGTTGACGCCGACCATGCCGTACTCCAGCCGCTCGGACACGCGCCATACGCGGCCGAGGTCGCGCGCGTAGAAGTAGCTGGCGAGGCCGAACTCGGTGTCGTTGGCGAGGGCCACCACTTCGTCTTCGGTCTCGAAGCGGAACAGCGGCGCGAGCGGGCCGAAGGTTTCCTCGCGCGCGACCAGCATGTTGGGCTTGACGTCGGCCAGCACGGTGGGCTCGAAGAACGACTGCCCCAGCGCATGGCGCTTGCCGCCTTCCAGCACGCGCGCGCCCTTGGAGAGGGCGTCGGCGATGTGTTCCTCGACCTTGGCCACGGCCTTGCCGTCGATCAGCGGGCCGATGCGCACGCCGTCGTCCATGCCGTCGCCCACCTTGAGCGCGCGCACGGCGGCCACCAGCTTTTCGGCGAAGGCGTCATAGACCTTGCTGTGCACGTACAGGCGGTTGGCGCAGACGCAGGTCTGGCCGGCGTTGCGGTACTTGGAGACGATGGCGCCTTCCACGGCGGCGTCGAGGTCGGCGTCGTCGAAGACGATGAAGGGCGCGTTGCCGCCCAGTTCCATCGATACCTTCTTGATGGTGGAGGCGGTCTGCGCCATCAGCGTGCGGCCCACTTCGGTGGAGCCGGTGAAGGTGAGCTTGCGCACCAGCGGGTTGGTGCTGAGCTCGCCGCCGATGGCGCCGGCCGAGCCGGTGATCACCGACAGCACGCCGGCGGGGATGCCGGCGCGCTCGGCCAGCACCGCCATCGCCAGCGCGGTCAGCGGCGTCTGCGAGGCGGGCTTGACCACCATCGTGCAGCCGGCCGCCAGCGCGGGGCCGGCCTTGCGCGTGATCATGGCCGCCGGGAAGTTCCACGGCGTGATGGCCGCGCACACGCCGACCGGCTCCTTGGTGACGACGATGCGCTGGTTGCTGACCGGCGCGGGAATGGTCTCGCCGTAGACGCGCTTGCCTTCCTCGGCGAACCACTCGATGAACGAGGCCGCGTAGGCGATCTCGCCGCGCGCCTCGGCGAACGGCTTGCCCTGCTCGGCGGTCATGATGCGGGCCAGGTCGTCCTGGTTGGCCAGCAGCAGTTCGAACCACTTGCGCAGCAGCGCCGAGCGGTCCTTGGCGGTGCGCGCGCGCCATGCCGGCAGCGCGCGGTTGGCGGCCTCGATGGCCTGGCGGGTTTCATCGGCGCCGAGCTGCGGCACCTGGGCCACGCGCGCGCCGGTGGCGGGGTTGGTGACGTCGATATGACGCTCGCCGTCGATCCAGCGGCCGTCGACATAGCACTGCTGGCGCAGCAGGGAGGGGTCTTGGAGGTTCAGCATGGTCTGGTTCCGTAGCGGTGTTGGGAGGATGGGCGGCGAGCCACAGGCGGCAGATTAGCAGGATGCGCGCGCACGCGCTGGCGCGTGCCGCGTCTTGCCTTAGCCGGCGATGTACAGGCCGCCGTTGACGTGCAGCACTTCGCCCGTGACGAAGCTGGCCGCGTCGCTGCACAGGAAGCCGATCGCGGTGGCGATCTCGCGCGGGTGGCCGAGGCGCTTGAGCGGGGTCTGCTCGATGGAGTCGGCGCCGCGTTTCTGGATCAGCTCGGTGGTCATCGGGGTCTCGATCACGCCGGGCGATACAGCGTTGACGCGCGTGCGCGGCCCGAGTTCCCGCGCCAGGCTGCGCGTGAGGCTGAGCAGGCCGCCCTTGGAGGCTGCATAGTGCGCATTGTAGTAAGCACCGCGGTGCGCCGCCACCGAGGTCAGGTTGACGATGGCGCTGTTCTCGCGCAGCGCGGGAATGGCGCGGCGCACAAGATAGAACACGCCGTCGAGGTTGATGGACAGCGTCTGGCGCCATTGCGCGTCGCTCATCTCCGCGACCGGCTGCGCCTGGTACAGGCCGGCCGAGGGCACCAGGAAATCGATGCCGCCGAAGCGGTCCTGCGCCAGCGCCACGGCGCGCGCGCAGTCGTCGGGGCTGGCGGCGTCCATGCGCAGCGTGGCGATACGTTCGCCGGCGGGGTCGAGTTCGCGCGCGAAGCCGGCCAGGCCGGCTTCGTCCAGGTCGGTCAGCACGAGGTTGGCGCCGTGCGCGAGGAACAGCCGGGCCGTCTCGCGGCCGATGCCGCCATTGGCGCCGGTCAGCAGCAGGGTGCGTTGGTCGAAGTTGTACATACTTTGTCTCTCCAGGAATGCGGCGCGGCTTCAGATATGCAGCGCGCGCCCGTAGGCCGCCAGCACCGCTTCGTGCATGGCCTCGGACATGGTGGGGTGGGGCAGCACGGCGGCCATCAGGTCGGCCTCGGTGGTTTCCAGCGTCTGCGCGATGGCGTAGCCCTGGATCATCTCGGTCACTTCGTCGCCGACCATGTGGGCGCCGAGCAGCTCGCCGCTGCCTTCGTCGAACACCACCTTGACCAGCCCGCCGGTGCTGCCCAGCGCGATGGCCTTGCCGTTGGCGGCGAACGGGAACCTGCCGACCCGGATCTGGTGGCCGCGCGCGCGCGCCTGCGCCTCGGTCAGGCCCACGCTGGCCACCTGCGGATGGCTATAGGTGCAGGCCGGAATGCGAGCGGGGTCGAGCGCGTGCGGCTGCCGCCCGGCGATGTGCTCCACGCAGATCACGCCTTCGTGGCTGGCCTTGTGCGCGAGCCACGGCGGGCCGGCCACGTCGCCGATGGCGTAGACGCCGGGCTCCGCCGTGCGGCCGAAACCGTCGGTGACGATGTGCGTCTTCTCGACCTTGACCGCGGTGTTCTCCAGCCCGATGCCCTCCACGTTGCCGACGATGCCGGCGGCCACCAGCACCACGTCGGCCTCGATTTTCGCGCCATCCGGCTTGCCGCCTTGCAGCGTGACCGTCCAGCCGGCCCCGGTGCGTTCGGCCCGCGCGATGCCGGTGGACGTATGCAGCACGATGCCGTCGCGCGCCAGGCTGCCTGCCACCTGCGCGGAGATGTCGGCGTCTTCCACCGGCAGGATGCGGTCCGCCATTTCGATCACCGTCATGTGCGCGCCGACCGCGTGGTAGAAGCTGGCGAACTCGATGCCGATGGCGCCGGCGCCCACGATCAGCATGCGCCGCGGCAGCGCCGGCGGCGCCAGCGCCTCGCGGTAGCTCCACACGGTCTTGCCGTCGGCGGGCAGCGCGGGCAACTGGCGCGCGCGCGCGCCGGTGGCGAGCACGATGTGCGCGGACGATACCGTGCGCGTCCTGCCATCCGGCGCGGTGATGTCCAGCCGGCCTTTGCCGGCGAGGCGGCCGTGGCCGGCGAGCACGGTCACGCCGTTCTTCTTCATCAGGCCCGTCACGCCCTTGTTGAGCTGGGCGGCCACCGCGCGCGAGCGCGCCACCATCGCGGGCAGGTCGGCGGCCGGCGCCGCCACCTTGATGCCGTAGGCGGCCGCGTCCCGCACCAGTCGCAGCACGTCGGCCGAGCGCAGCAGCGCCTTGGTCGGGATGCAGCCCCAGTTCAGGCAGATGCCGCCCAGTTGCGCCTTCTCCACCAGCGCGGTCTTCATGCCGAGCTGCGCGGCGCGGATGGCGGCCACGTAGCCGCCCGGGCCGCCGCCGACCACGATCATGTCAAACGAGGCATTGTCCACGTCGCGGTCCTCAGATCAGCATTGCCAGCGGGTTTTCCAGCAGGCGCTTGAACGCGGCCAGCCACTGCGCGGCCAGCGCGCCGTCGATGGCGCGGTGGTCCACCGACAGCGTGCAGCGCATCACCTGCCCCGCGCGCAGCGCGCCGCCCTCGACCACCGGCACCGCCTGCGTGGCGCCCACGGCGAGGATGGCGGCTTGCGGCGGGTTGATGATGGCGGAGAACTCGGACACGCCGAACATGCCGAGGTTGCTCACGCTGAAGCTGCCGCCCTGGTATTCCTCGGGCCGCAGTTGCGAGGCGCGCGCGCGCGCGGCGAGGTCGGCGATTTCCTCGCTGATGCGCGACAGCGGCTTCTGGTCGGCCGCGCGCACGATGGGCGTGATCAGCCCGGCGTCGGTGGAGACCGCCACGGCGACGTCGGCCTGGTGGTACTGGCGCATGGCCGCGTCGGTCCAGCCGACGTTGGCGGCGGGCACTTCGCGCAGCGCCACGGCCACGGCGCGCACGACGAAATCGTTGACCGAGATCTTGCGCGGCGCGGCGGCGTTGATCTCCGCGCGCAGCGCCAGCAGGCGCTCCATGCGGCAGTCCGCCGTGAGGTAGAAATGCGGGATGGTGGACTTGCTCTCGCCCAGCCGGCGCGCGATGGTGCGGCGCATATTGCTGTGCGGGATCTCGGTGAACGCGGCGGTGGCCGGCGTGTTGGCCTGCACCTGCGGCGCGACCGGGGGCGCGCTCGCGGGCGCGGGAACCGCCGCGGCCTGCTCGACATCGCGCTTGACGATGCGGCCGTTCGGCCCGCTGCCGCGTAGCGCGGCGAGGTCGAGGCCGCGCTGCGCGGCCAGCCGGCGCGCCAGCGGGCTGGCGAAGACGCGGGCGGCCTGCGTTGCGTTGCCGCCAGCAACATCGACAGCGGCGGGCGGGGCGGTTTCCGCTGGCGCTTCCGTCCGCGATGCCGGCGCACCGCCAGCCGCGGCGATCAGCGCATCCACGTCCACGCCGGTCTCGCCGCCGGCGAGCAGCACGCCGATCGGCGCGCCGACTTCCACGTCCTGCCCGGCCGCGACCAGGCGGCGGCCCAGCACGCCGGCGGTGTCGGCGTTGAGCTCGACCACGGCCTTGTCGGTCTCGATCTCGGCGATGCAGTCGCCCACGGCCACGGCATCGCCTTCGTTCCTGGTCCACGCTTGCAGCGTGGCGTGGGTGGCATTGGCCGCCACCTCGGGCATGCGCAACAGGGTGGCCATGTCAGGCGGTCCTCGCTTGGTGCAGGTCGGGGCGGTAGGCCGCGATGTCCGCGTATTGCACGATCTCGAGCACGTTGCCCTCGGGGTCGCGGCAGAAGGCCAGGTAGGTGCCGGGGCGCACTTCCACGCGCTGCGGGCCGGTGAGGAATTCCACGCCGGCGGCCAGCAGTTTGTCGACCACGGCCTGGATGTCCGCCACGATGAAGGTCAGGTAGGTGGCGTTGGCCTTGTCGAGGATGTAGGCGGGCGCGGCCTCGGGCGCGGGCGCCCGGGCCGGCGCGAGCAGCTTGATGCGTTCGCCGTAGGGCGTCTGCAGGCGCACCGCGGTGTAGCCGGCGGCGTGCATGGCGGCCTGCGCGGCCTTGTCGGCGGGCACGGCGACTTCGCTGACGAAGGTCAGGCCCAGCACCTGCTCGTAGAAGCGGCGCATGCGCGGCAGGTCGCGCACGGCGATGCCGACCTCCAGGGGGACGATCATGTTCAGGCTCATCGGAATTCCTTTGCTGTGTCTGGCGTGTTCGGTGTGCTCGGGGTACCGGGCGGCGGCGCTCAGGCCGCGCCCTTGTCGCGCATGGCCTGGCGCAGGCCTTCGGCCACTTCCTCGGTGCGGGCGGCGGCGGCGCGCTCCAGCACGCGGGAGATGCTGGGCGCGGCTTCCGCGCCGCTCACGCGCTGCACCGGCTGGTCCAGCCAGTCGAAGAAGCGGCGCTGGATCTCGTCGGCCAGCCAGCCGCCATAGGAGGTGCCGCGCGCGCCCTGCTCGGCGATCAGCACGTTGTTGGTCTTGCGGATGCTCTGCCCGATGGTGTCCCAGTCCAGGCTGGCGCGGTCCAGCCAGCGCAGGTCGATGACCTCGGCGTCGATGCCGGTCTGCTCCACCGCTTCCAGCGTGTGGCCGACCATCGACAGGTAGGTGAGCACGGTCAGCTCCGCGCCGCTGCGGCGCACGGCGGCCTTGCCCACCGGCAGGTGGTAGTCGAAGTCCTCGACCGGACCCACGCCGGTGGCGTTGTACAGGTCGACGTGCTCGATCACCAGCACCGGGTCCTTGCAGGCCAGCGCGGTGTTCATCAGGCCCACGTAGTCGAACGGCGTGGACGGCGCCACGATGCGCCAGCCCGGGCTGGTGGCGAAGATGCCGGCCGGGTCCATCGAGTGCTGCGAGCCGTAGCCGGTGCCCATCGCCACCTTGGTGCGCAGCACCAGCGGCACGTCGCTCTGGCCGCCGAACATGTGGCGCGCCTTGCCGATCTGGTTGAAGACCTGGTCGGCCGCCACCCACATGAAGTCCGGGTACATGAACTCCACCACCGGCTTGTAGCGGCCGTCCAGCGCCAGCCCGCCACCGAGGCCGACGAAGGCGTTCTCGCTGATCGGCGTGCCCAGCACGCGCTCGGGGAAGCTGTCGCGCAGGCCGCGCGTGGCGCCGTTGGTGCCGCCCTTGAGGCGGTGCACGTCCTCGCCCATCACCACCACGGACGCATCGGTCTCCATGCGGCGGTGCATGACGTCGGCCACCACGTCGATGAACTTGCGCGGCGCGAGCTTGCCGGCGAAGCCTGCTTCTTCCTCGCAGCGCAGGCCTTCCAGCTCGGACAGGTCGCCGCGGATGCCCACGTCGCGGAAATCCGGGCTCGGCCACAGCTCGGGGCGGATGCGGCGCTTGCCGGCCTTGCCGGACGGGTCGGCCTCGGTCAGCGCGGCGGCGGCTTCGCGCATGGCCTGGCGCACGCGCTCGCGCAGCGCGGCGATCTCGTCGGCGCTGATCAGCTTGCGTTCCTGCATGCGGCGCGCCATCAGGTCGAGCGGATCGCGCGCGCGCCATTGCTGCTCTTCTTCCTTGCTGCGGTAGCCGAAGGCGCTGCCCGGGAACGGGCCGTTCTGGTGGAAGAAGCGGTACAGGTCCGCCTCGATCACGGTCGGGCCGCGGCCGGCGCGCATGTGCGCGAGCGCTTCCTGCGTGGCCAGCCAGACCGCCAGCGGGTCCATGCCGTCGACCTTCCAGCTCGGGATGTTGAAGCCCATGCCGCGCGCCGACAGGCGCGGCTCGGCGGTGGACTCTTCCACCGTGGTGGAGACCGCGTAGCGGTTGTTCTCGATGAAGAAGCACAGCGGCAGCTTCCACGCCGCGGCCAGGTTCATGGTCTCCAGCACCGAGCCGATGTTGACCGCGCCGTCGCCGAAGTAGGTGATGGCCACCGCGTCGGTGCCGGCGTGGCGGTGCGACCACGCCGCGCCGGCCGCCATCGGCACGCCGCCGCCGACGATGGCGTTGGTGCCGAGCGCGCCGGCCTCGGCCCACTGCAGGTGCATGGAGCCGCCGCGGCCCTTGCAGTAGCCTTGCGCGAGGCCGAGGATCTCCGCCAGCGTGCGTTGCAGCAGCGTCTGCACGCCGTCCGCCAGCGGCGCGCGCGGGTCGATGCCGCCGGGCGCGAGGTAGCCCAGCGCCTTGGACAGGAACTGGTGGTGGCCGCGGTGCGAGCCGTTGATCTGGTCGGCGCCGGTCAGCGGCACGATGGAGCCCGCGGCGCCGCCTTCCTGGCCGATGCTGGAATGCGCCGGGCCGTGGACCAGCCCTTCGGCGGCGAGTTCGAGCACGGCTTCCTCGAAGCCGCGGATCAGGTGCAGGTGGCTCAGCAGCGTGCCGAGCAGGGCCGGGTCCGCGCGGGCCCAGTCTTCGTCGGTGGCTCGCAGTTCCACCCATTCGGCGGCGGGGCGCAGGGCGCTACGTTCAGACATTTGAGAATCCTCGGTTGCCGGTCGTGGCCGGCCGTGTTGTGTTCGGTGTCGTGTGCGGGAGGTGGCGCCGCGCGCCGTTCAGAAGCCGTCCGCGGTCCAGCCGCCGTCGGAGACCAGCGCGTGGCCGGTGATGAAGGCGGCCGAGTCCGAGGCCAGGAACAGCGCCACCTCGGCCATCTCGTCGGGCGAGCCGAAGCGCCGCAGCGGCGTGCGCGCGAGCAGCGCCTCGCCGTCGATGGCGCCGCGCGCCAGCAGCGTTTCCATCAGCGCGGTGCTGGTGTAGCCGGGGCACACCGCGTTGACGCGGATGTTGTATTCGGCCCATTCGGCGGCCAGCGACCTGGTGAGCGAGACCACGCCCGCCTTGGCCGCGCAGTAGGCCAGGCGCCGCGCCGACGAGGCCAGGCCCCACATCGAGGCGGTGCTCAGGATGTTGCCGCCGCCCTGGCGCGCCATGCGGCGCGCCGCCGCCTGCGCGCAGTAGAAGACGCCGGACAGGTCGATGTCGATGGCGCGGCGCCAGTCCTCGGGCGTGAGTTCCAGCGCGGGCTTGTTCATCGAGATGCCGGCGTTGTTGAGCAGGATGTCGATGCGGCCGAAGCGCGCCTCGGTGGCGGTGCAGGCTCGCTCGACGGCGTCGGGGTCGGTGATCGAGGCGACCACGGTATCGACCTGGGCTTCCGGATACGCCGCTTCCAGCTCGGCGCGGGTGGTGGCCAGCCCGTCCGCGTCCAGGTCCAGCAGCATCAGCCGCGCGCCGTGGCGGGCGAAGCCGTGCGCCATCGCGCGGCCGATGCCGCTGGCGCCGCCGGTGTTGAGCACGGCCTTGCCGGCCAGGCCGGGGTAGGTGGCGCGCGCGAACGGTTGCGCGTTGGGGTATCCAGTCGGCAAAGAGGTGCTCATACGGCTAGCCAGTCCTTCAGAAGTTGGGTATTGGAAGTGAGTTGCGCGGGCGTGCCTTCGTAGACGATGCGGCCGTGGCCCATCACGCAGACGCGGCTGGAGACCTTCAGCGCGATGGCGAGCTTTTGCTCGACCAGCACCACCGACACGCCGCGCCGGTGGATGTCCTGGATGGCCTCGCCGACCACCGCCACGATCTTGGGCGCGAGGCCCTCGGTGGGCTCGTCGATCAGGATCACCAGCGGGTTGCCCAGCAGCGAGCGGCACATGGTCAGCATCTGCTGCTCGCCGCCGGAGAGGCTGCCGGCCTTGGTGTTGCGGCGCTCCTTGAGGCGCGGGAAGTAGTCGAACATCTGCTCGAGCGTCCATTGCGGCGCGCCTTCGGTGGCGCGCTGCTCGCCCATGCGCAGGTTCTCGTCCACGCTCAGGTTGGCGAACACCTCGCGCTCCTCCGGCACGTAGGCGATGCCGCGCCGGCAGATCGCGTAGGACTGCGCGCCGGCCAGGTCGCGCCCGCGCAGCCTGACCTCGCCCGCGCTCGGCGGCACCAGGCCCATGATGGCCTTGAGCGTGGTGGAGCGGCCCGAGCCGTTGCGGCCCAGCAGGCTGACCACCTCGCCGTGGCCGACGTGGAAATCCACGCCGTGCAGGATGTGGCTCTTGCCGTAGTGCGCGTGCAGGCCCTGCACGGCGAGCAGCGGGGCGCCGCTCTCGTTCTGCATGGATGGCGTGCTCATACGCTGACCTCCTCGCCCAGGTAGGCTTCCTTGACGCGGGCGTTGTTGCGGATCTCGTCGGGCGTGCCGGTGGCCACGATCTCGCCGTAGACCAGCACGCTGATGCGGTCGCTGAGCGCGAACACCACGTCCATGTCGTGCTCCACGATCAGCAGCGTGCGGCCCTGCGCGATCTCGCGGATCAGGCCGGCGGTGTAGTCGGTCTCTTCCTGCGACATGCCGGCCATCGGCTCGTCGAGCATGATGACCTTGGGGTCCGAGGCCAGCGTCATGGCGATCTCCAGCGAGCGCTGCTCCGAGTACGACAGCTCGCCGGCGGTGTCCTGCGCGCGCGCGGCCAGCCGCACCTGCCCGAGCAGGTGCATGGTTTCGTCGCGCACCGCGCGCAGCTTGTGGGCGAATTTCCACAGCGTGTATTGCAGGCCGTGGCGCCGCATCACGGCCAGGCGCAGGTTCTCGTACACGCTCAGGCCGGCGAAGATGTTGGTGATCTGGAACGAGCGCGCCAGGCCGCGGTGGTTGATCTGCTGCGGCGACAAGCCCTGGATCGGCTCGCCGCCCAGCACGATCTCGCCGCGCGTGAGCGGCAGGCGCCCGGAGATCAGGTGGAACAGCGTGGACTTGCCGGCGCCGTTGGGGCCGATCAATGCATGCCGCTCGCCGCCGATGAGGTCGAGGTCCACGCCGCGGATGATGTCGATGTCGCCGAAGGACTTGCGCAGTCCGCGCAGGGAAAGGATCGGTTCGGTGTTCATGCGCGTGCTCATGCGGGGGTCCTCCGGGCGGTGGTGGCGGCGCCGGCGGCTTCCGTCCCGGCGGCGGGCGCGGCCTCCTTCAGCCGCAGCCAGCGGCCATTGGCCAGCCGCGCCGTGGCGATGCCGGCCAGCAGCAGCGCCGCCGGCACCAGCCAGGTCAGCGGCGAGACCGGGTCCCACTCGCGGCCGAACAGCGGGATCGCGGGCCAGCCGGCGCCGCCGTTGAGGGAAGCCATCGAGCGGTAGTCCTGCGAGAAGAAGCGCTGCAGCATCTCCACCGTGAACACCGTGCCGCAGGCCAGCAGCAGCGTGCCGACGAGATAGGCCAGCGTGACCGGCAGCAGCGCGCGCAGGCCGTAGGTCTTGCCGTGGGTGACGAAGGATTGGATCAGCCCGGCCAGGCCGGTGGGCATGAACAGCATCACCAGCACGAACACGATGCCCTGGTACAGCAGCCACGAGCGCGTCAGGTCCGACACCGCGTAGCCGAAGAACGTCATCACCGCCGCGCCGAGCGCCGGCCCGAGGAAGAGCTTCACGCCGCCGATGTAGCTGTTGAGCACCACGGCGGCCGAGGCCGAGGACTCGAACACCACGTAGTTGGCCGCCTCCATGTTGATGGCCTGCAGCGCGCCGGCAATACCGGCGAACATGGCCGAGACCGCGAACACCAGCACGCCCAGGCGGTGCGTGTCGTAGCCGAGAAAGCGCAGGCGGTTGGCGTTCTCGCGCAGGCCGAGCGTCAGGCGCCCCACCGGCGTGAGCGTGAACAGGTACAGCAGCGCCAGCGACAGCAGCACCCAGGCCAGCGTCAGGTAATAGACCTGGTTGCTGTCGCCGAAGCTCAGGCCCCAGGTCGGCATGCGCATGGTGGACAGGCCGGCCTCGCCGCCGAACCAGCCCTTCAGGTGCGGCGCCAGCGAATGCAGCAGCTCGGCCAGCGCCAGCGTGATCATGGCAAAGTACACGCCGGTGCGCTTGGTGGCGAACCAGCCGGCGGCCAGCCCGGCCAGCAGGCCCATCGCGCCGCCGGCCAGCGGCAGCAGCGGGGTGGGCAGCAGGCCGTTGCCGCCGAAGGCGTTCATGGCGTGCACGGTGGCGAAGCTGCCGATGCCGAAGTAGGCCGCGTGGCCGAACGAGAGCATGCCGCCCTGGCCGCTGAGCAGGTTGAAGGCGGCGGCGAACAGCACGGCGATCAGCATCTGGATCGAGGCGTTGACCAGCGACGGCGACAGCACCAGCGGCAGCGCCACCAGCGCGGCGGTGCCGAGCAGCAGCAGGATCTTCTGCGCCGGCGACAGCCGGGGAACGGGCGCGGCGTGCGTGGCGGGCGTGGCGCGCGGCAGGCGCGGGGAATGGGGGACTTGGGTCATGCTTACTCCTTCTCGCCCATCAGCCCGGACGGACGCACCAGCAGAATCAGCAGCATCAGCGCGAACGGGATGGTCCCGGCCAGGCTGGAGAGCTTGAGGGTCAAGAGGCCGCCGACGTCCTCGGCCCAGGCGCCCGCGCCAACCAGCGCGAGCAGGTCGGCGAGGCTGCGGTCGATGCCGACCGAGAACGACGTGATCAGCCCGATCAGCAGCGACGCCAGCATGGCGCCGCCGAGCGAGCCGAGGCCGCCGACCACCACCACCACGAAGACCATCACGCCGAGCTCCAGCGCCATGTTGGGGTTGGTGGTGTAGAACGCGCCGGCCACCGCGCCGGCCAGGCCCGCCAGCGCCGCGCCGATGCCGAACACGCCCATGAAGACCAGCGGCACGTTGTGGCCGAGCGCTTCGGCCATGCGCGGCTTGTAGATGGCCGAGCGCACCACGATGCCGACCCGCGTGCGCGTGAGCAGCAGGTAGATGACGGCGAACATGGCCAGCGCGATGGCGCCCATGAACACGCGGTAGAACGGATAGGCCGAGGCGCCCAGCCGGAACGCGGCAAAGTCCAGCGCCGCCGGGATGCGGTAGTCCACCGGGAAGTTGCCGAAGAACAGCTTGATCAGCTCGGCGATGATGAACGACAGGCCGAAGGTCAGCAGCAGCTCGTGCGCGTGGCCGTGGTGGTGCACGCGGCGCAGGAAGAAGCGCTCCACCGCCACCCCGACCAGGCCGACCAGGACCGGCGAGACCACGATGGCGGGCCAGAAGCCGAGCGTGCCCTGCAGCGCGTAGGCGAAGTAGGCGCCCAGCATGTAGAACGAGGCGTGGGCGAAGTTGAGCACGCCCATCATGCCGAAGATGAGCGTCAGCCCTGCCGACACCATGAACAGCAGCAGGCCGTAGATGGCGCCGTTGAGCAGTGAGACGATGAGATATTCCATGAAGGCTTCCTTGGAACGAGCCGGTGCGGCGCGCGGCGGTGCGCGATGCGGCCGGCCGCGTCCGGCCCGGTCCGCGCCGGGAGGGCGGGAGCCGGGCCGGTCTTGCTGGTGTGGTGCTGGCGGAGTGCTGGCGGAGTGCTGGCGGAGTGCCGGGCGAAGGCGGCGGATCAGCCGGGGCGCTGCATCTTGCAGCTGGCCTGCGGCGGCGTGGCGGCCTCGGCCGCGGAGAAGGTCTTGACCGGCTTGAAGCCCATGTCGGTGCCGTCCACCTTGAACCTGGCGTCCCTGGAGACTTCCGACACCACCATCGGCAGCAGCACCTGGTGGTCGGCCGCGCGCATGCTCATCTCGCCCATCGAGGTCTTGATGCGGGCCGCTTCGAGCGCCTTGGCCAGCGCGCTGGTGTTGAGCTTGCCGCCTTCGGGCTTGACCGTCTTGAGGGCCTCGCCCAGCATCTCCACCGCGAACACGGTCTGCGGCTCGATGTAGGCGGGCATGTGGCCCTGCCTGGCCTTGAAGTCGTTGGCGAAGCGCTCGCTGTCGGCGCCGCTGGCCTCGGCGTTGAACGGATGGGCGACGAAGTGGCCGAGCGCCACGTCGGCGGCGTTGCCGATGTTGCCGGGCTGGTCGAGGAACACCGTGGCGAAGCGCGTCTTCAGCCCGGCGGCCTTGCTGGCCTTCATCAGCAGCAGCAGGTCGTTGGACCAGTTGCCGGTGATGACGCTGTCGGCCTTGGCCGCGGCGATCTTGGCCACGTAGGGCGAGAAGTCCTGCACCTTGTTGACGTCGTGCAGGGTTTTCTCCACCACCGTGTAGCCGCCGGGGCCGGCGTAGTCGATGGTCGCCTTCTCCATGTCGGCGCCCCACGAGTAGTTCTGGTTGATCGCGTACACGCGCGTGCCCAGCGCGTGCAGCGGCTTCATGGCGCCGACCAGCGCCTTGACGCGGATCTGCGCGTTGGTGGCGAACTTGAAATGGTAGAAGTGGCACTTCTCGCCGGTCAGCTCCATCGCTTCGCCGCCGACGTTCATGAACAGGATTTCCTTGCCCGGATTGCGCAGGTTGTACTTGCGCACGTCCTCGGTGATCTGGCCCGACACCGCCGACGACGAGCCCTGCATGACGATCTGCGCGCCGTCCGCCACCGCGGCCTTGAGCTTGTCGGCGGCGCCGGCCGGGCCGCCCTGGTTGTCGTACTCGACCAGTTGCAGCGGCTCGCCGTTCCAGCCGCCGGCGGCGTTGATCTTGTCGATCGCATAGCGCGCCGCCGCGCGGAACATCAGGCCGGTGGAGGCCTGCGGCCCGGACAGCGTCTCGACCAGCGCGACCTTCACCGGCGCCGCCGATGCCGCGCCGGCCAGCAGGCAAAGCGCCGCGGCTGCGAACAAAGGACGGGGGATGCGGCTACCGCTCATGAGTGTCTCCTTATCTTGTTGGGATCGTCCGGGGCCGCTGGGATGGGTCCGCCGTGGCGGTCTGACCTGTGGTTAAAGTGGTCTGACAGGTTTACTATAGGGAGATGCGCGGAAGCCGTCAACGGCGAAGTGCGCGCTGTGAGGGTTTCTACCAAGGCGTAGCCGGCGCTTGCCTCAAGGAACCGTCGTCATTGCCGCTTTCCGTTGTATGGGTTGGCTTGGCGGGAAGCCGGGGGAAATGGCCGCAGGCGCCGTGTCGGGGCATTCCGCACGTTTCACCCCGATCAAGACGTGCTACATTGACCTGTAAGGCCAATTCAAGAATCATGCGCAGCCGCGGGGCGGCTGACGCCAGGGAGCAAGCAGTGAACAAGACCGTGACCGGTGCCTCGCCACCGTTGACCCAGCGCCCGGAGGGAACCATGTTCCATCCCGAGCCCAGGCACCTGCCCGACGAAATCGCCAGGCGCCTGATCCACGCGATCCAGACGGGCGAGTTCGCCGTGGGCGACCGCCTGCCGAGCGAGCGCGTGCTGTGCGAGCAGTTTTCCGTGAGCCGCGCGGTGGTGCGCGAGGCGCTGTCGCAGCTCAAGTCGGAAGGCCTGGTCGCGCCCAAGGCCGGCAGCGGTGTGTTCGTGACCGAGCGCAGCCAGCGCCAGGCGTTCCGCATGCAGGACGTGGCCATCGACGAGAAAGACTCGCTGGCGATGGTGATGGAACTGCTGGTGACGATCGAGGTGGCCGCCACCCGCTTCGCGGCCATGCGCCGCACGCCCGAGGACCTCAAGCGGATCCGGCGCGCGCTGATCGGCATGGAATACGAGATCGCCAACGACCGGCTCGGCGACGAGGAGGATTTCGCTTTTCACCAGGCCATCGTCGAGGCCACCCACAACCCGCATTTCCAGGCGCTGAGCGAGCATCTCGAACACGGCGCGCGGCGCGTGATCCGGCAGGCCAGGAGCAATACCAAGAGTCATCACGCCAATCTTGTCGAGGCGGTGCAGGACGAGCACAAGGCGATCTACGAGGCGATCGTGGCGGGGGATGCGGAGCGCGCGGCGGAAGCGGCGGAGACGCATTTGCGGAATGCGGCTAAGAGGTTGAATATGTATTTGAAGGGGTGAGGTTGAAGGCTTTGGCTTCAAGGTCAAGGTCAAAGGATTAACTTCAACTGCTGAACGTCAAAGTCAAAGGCTTTCGCGCCCCCGGCGCGACCTACTTTCTTTTGTCCGAAAAGAAAGTAGGCCAAGAAAGCGGACTGCCTGGCCGGCAGGGGCAGAAACGTTGGGGTTTCTGGTTGTTGGTGGTTTCGTGGTGGGGTTGGTGGTTCTGCTGGCATCCTGCCGTTACCGGTTCTGGCGGCCACGACTTTGCTGGTGGTGTTGGTTTCGTAGTCAGACCTATGATGGCGAGTGCACTGCTTGCTCGGCCATCTGCCGTTACCGGTTTGGGCGGCCACGACATAGCATTCTCGTGTTTTCGTGGTGGGCGTGGTGGACCGGGGCGCGGGCGTGCGAGGGGTGGGGACATCGTGCTTGTCCCGGGGTCCTTGTTGTTCTGGTTTCTTCTCTCTTCCTCTTTCCAAACCGGCCGGCGGGCGCGCATCACCCGTTCATGGGATAAATGGCGCTTTTTTGCGCACCGCAGCAGTTTCGGCGCCGCGTCCGGCCAGCTTGCCCACGCGAGCGATCACTTCGGCCAGCAGCGCGGAGCGGTCGTCGGTGCGGTAGCTCATCATCACCGGCGAGGTGAAGCCGGGCGCGTTGATGGGCATGTAGGCCACGTCGTCGCGGTGCAGCCGCTGCACCGACGCCGGCACCAGGCAGATGCCCAGCCCGGCGGCTACCAGCCCGATGGCGGTCTGCAGTTCGTTGGCTTCCTGCGCCACGCGCAGTTGCAGGCCGCGCGTGCGGAACAGCGCCAGCACGTGGTCGGCGTAGCTGGGCCGCGGGCGCGCGGGGTAGAGCACGAACGGGTGGGCGGCGAGCTGGTCGGGCGTCATGGGCGGGCGCTCCAGCGCGGGGTGGCCGCCGGGCACGGCCACCATCAGCGGTTCGGCCATCACCACGGTGCGGGTGATGGCGGGGTCGTCCAGCACGATGCGGCCGAAGCCGATATCGATGCGGCCGGCCTTGAGCGCTTCTAGCTGCTGCACCGTGGTGAGCTCGGACAGCCCTACCTCCAGCGCCGCGTCGGAGCCGCGCACCAGCCGGATCAGCTCGGGCAGGAAGCCGTACAGCACCGACGGCACGAAGCCGATGCCGAACCAGCGCTTCTCGTTGCGGCCGATGCGCCGCGTGCCTTCCACGATCTCGTCGATGCGCTGGCCGAGCTGCAGCGACTGTTCCAGCAGGAAGCGGCCCGCCTCGGTGAGCCGCACCGCGCGCGAGGAGCGGTCCAGCAGCACCGTGCCGATCTCGTCTTCCAGCTGGCGGATCTGGCGCGACAGCGGCGGCTGGGCGATATGCAGGCGCTCGGCCGCGCGGGTGAAGTTGAGTTCTTCCGCGACGGCCTGGAAATAGCGCAGGTGGCGAAGCTCCACGGCGCCTCCTTTCTATACTCTAAAGGTATGGATCGGGACATACTCGGTCTTGGACACCCCCGATGTCAAGCCGGATACTGCGTGCAGCGAATCCGGGCCACTCCCCCTCCGCAGGCCCGGCGGACATCAAGGTAGTCACGCAAGCATGAAAGCCACCGTCACCTCCGTCGAAGCCATCCTGGTCGACCTGCCCACCATCCGTGCCCACCAGCTGGCCATGACCACCATGCAGCGCCAGACCCTGGTGATCGTGCGGCTGCGCTGCAGCGACGGCATCGAGGGCATCGGCGAGGCCACCACCATCGGCGGCCTGAGCTACGGCGACGAAAGTCCCGAAGGCATCAAGCTGACCATCGACACCTACCTGGCGCCCGCGCTGGCCGGGCTCGACGCGAGCAACGTCCACGCCGCCATGCAGCGCCTGGGCTCGGTGGCGCGCGGCAACCGCTTCGCCAAGTCGGCGCTGGAGTCGGCGCTGCTCGACGCGCAGGGCAAGCGCCTGGGCCTGCCAGTGTCGGCGCTGCTGGGCGGCGCGGTGCGTCCCAGCCTGGCCTGCCTGTGGACGCTGGCCAGCGGCGACACCGGCCGCGACATCGAAGAGGCCGAATCGCTGCTGGCGGCGCGCCGCCACAATACCTTCAAGCTCAAGATCGGCCGCCGCCCGGTGCGCGAGGACGTGGCGCACGTCTCGGCCATCAAGCGCGCGCTGGGCGAGCGCGCGCGCGTGACGGTGGACGTCAACCAGGCCTGGAACGAGGCCGAGGCCGCCACCGGCATCGCCATGCTGGAAGCCGCCGGCATCGACCTGGTGGAGCAGCCGGTGCCGCGCGAGCAGCGCGGCGCGCTGGCGCGCCTGGCGGCGCGCTTCGTGGTGCCGGTGATGGCCGACGAGGCGGTGTGCGGCCCGGAGGACGCGATGGAGCTGGCGCGCCAGGCCGCGGCCGACGTGTTCGCGCTGAAGATCTCCAAGTCCGGCGGCATCTACGAGATGCTGCGCACCGCCGCGGTGGGCGACGCCGCCGGCATCGCGCTGTACGGCGGCACCATGCTCGAAGGCAGCGTGGGCACCATCGCCGCCGCGCACGGCTTCGTCACGCTGCCGCGGCTGGCCTGGGGCACCGAGCTGTTCGGCCCGCTGCTGCTCAAGGACGACATCGTGACCGCGCGCCCCGAATACCGCGACTTCGCGCTGCACCTGCCGCCCGGCCCGGGCCTGGGCCTGGCGTTGGACGAGGACAAGCTGGCCCACTACCGCCGCGCCTGAGCGCGCCGAAACCCGTCGATGCGCATCGATGCGCGTCGACATGACAAGACAAGGACGACGACATGCTTTTCCTGGTGAGAATGGACGTGAAGCTGCCGGCCGACATGCCGGCCGCGCTGGCCGACGAGATCAAGGCGCGCGAGAAGGCCTATTCGCAGGACCTCCAGCGCCAGGGCAAATGGCCGCACATCTGGCGCGTGGTGGGCGAGTACGCCAACTACAGCGTGTTCGACGCCGAAAGCAACGATGCGCTGCACGCGATGCTGTCCGGCCTGCCGCTGTTCCCGTACATGGCCATCCACGTCACGCCGCTGGCGCAGCATCCGTCGTCGATCCGGTAGCGCCGCCGCGCGCCGGACCCGATAAATTCAATAAATCCCAAGAGGAGACTTCGATGCGCCTGCCATTCCTGCGCAACCTCGCCGTCGGCGCCGCCTGCGCACTGGCTACCCTGGCCGCCGTCCCCGCGGCCCATGCCGCCTGGCCCGACAAGCCGATCCGCTGGGTCGTGCCGTTCCCGGCCGGCGGCGCGATGGACAATATCGCCCGCACGCTGGGCGAGGAAATGTCGGCCTCGCTCGGGCAGGCCATCGTGGTGGAAAACCGCCCCGGCGCGGGCGGCAACATCGGCGCCGAGATGGTGGCGCGCTCGCCCGCGGACGGCTACACGCTCATCATCGTGGCCAACGGCATGGCGGTGAACCCGGCGCTGTACGGGCGCCTGAACTACGACCCGGTCAAGGACTTCGCGCCGGTCTCGCTGCTGGCGGTGGTGCCCAACGTGCTGGTCACCAACAAGGCCAGGAAGCTGCCCGCCACGGTGCCGGACCTGATCGCCGCCGCGCGCGCCAACCCGGACAAGTACACCTACGCCTCCGCCGGCAACGGCACCTCGATCCACCTCGCCGGCGAACTGTTCACCTCGCTTGCCGACGTCAGGATGCTGCACGTGCCCTACAAGGGCAGCGGCCCGGCCATGACCGACCTGCTCGGCGGGCAGGTCGACTACATGTTCGACAGCATCACCTCGGCCAAGCCGCACATCGACTCCGGCAAGCTCACGGCCATCGCGGTGACGACCGCCAGGCGCTCCACCACGCTGCCCAACGTGCCCACGATGGCCGAGGCCGGCGTCAAGGGCTACGACCTGTCGCCGTGGTTCGCCGCCTTCGTGCCGGCCCGCACGCCGCCCGAGGTGATCGCGCGCCTGAACCAGGCGATGGTCGCCGCGCTGGCCAGGCCGTCGGTGCGCACGCGCCTGGCCGGCATCGGCGCCGAGCCGATCGGCAGCACGCCGGCGCAACTGGGCAAGCACCTCGCCGAGGAAACGCAGAAGTGGGGCAAGCTGATCCGGGAGCGGGGGATTCACGCGGATTGATCATTTGAGTGGCGCTTCCGCCTCTTCTCGGCGGGTACCGTGTTTCCTGGCGGTGCGCCGATTGCCCCTTGTTGATAGCAGTGCTATCGTTCTTGCGTGACAGTATCGGAAGGGGAAATCATGGCCACTCTCCTGGTTCGCGGGATTGACGAGGCACTGGTGCAGCGGCTGCGCGAGCGCGCCGCCGCGCACGGGCGCAGCGCAGAGGCGGAACACCGCGAGATCCTCGCGCAGGCCCTGTCGGCAACCCGGCGCAGGAGCTTTGCCGACATCCTGGCCAGCATGCCGGATGTCGGCGAGGACAGCGATTTCGAGCGGCTCGATCCGTCGTCCGGGGCCGTCCATGTATTTGATTGATACCAACGTCATCAGCGAAGCGCGCAAGCGCGAGCGCGCCAACCCGGGGGTGCGAGACTTTTTCCGCGAGGCCGCGCAACGAGAGTCCGCTTTGTTTCTCTCCGTGGTCACGGTCGGCGAACTGCAGCGTGGCGTCGAGTTGATCCGGCATCGCGGAGATACCGCGCAGTTTGCCGCTCTGGGGGCCTGGCTCGAGTCCGTGTTGAGCGAATTCGCAGAGCGGATCTTGCCCATCGACGATGTCGTCAGTCAGGTCTGGGGCCGCCTGCGCGTACCGCGCGCGGAGCATGCGCTGGACAAGCTGATTGCGGCGACGGCGCTGGTGCATGACCTCACGGTCGTGACCCGCAATGTCGATGACTTCGCGGGCTGCGGCGCTCGCTTGCTGAACCCCTTCGCGTAAATCCCCCCGCTTTCGCCTGCTGCGCTATTTCCCCGCCGAAAACCGGACATCCCCATACCACGCCCGCGCGACCGCGCCGGTGTTGTCGGTATCGGTGAGCAGGCCGTAGGCGGTGAGCTTGCCCGGTGCTTCCTTGAAGGCGCGCTCGTAGTCCTGCGCCACGTTGCGGCTCAGGGACAGCCACTTGCCGACGTCGCCGGGGCCGCCCGATACCACGATCATCTTGACGCGCGAGGTGTGCGGGTTGTCGAGGATGGTGCCCACCGGCACGCTGTCGGACCAGATGTACATCAGCGTGGCATAGGGCAGGTCTTCGCCGGCCAGCGTGTGCGCGAGCTGCATGGCGGCGCGGTCGCCAAGCGAGAGTTTTTCCTTGTCGCCGTCGAACAGGAAAAGCAGCCGCGCGGGCGCGTCTTCCTGCGCGGCCACGCGGTTGTCGGCGTTGTCGACGGGCTGCTCGATCTTCCAGCGCCAGCTCACCCGGGGCGTGGCGGCGAGATCGATGTCGCCGTCGTGCATCAGCGCCGAGGCGGAGGCGTCGGCGCTGGCTTCCAGCACCGTGACGTTGCCGTCGGCCACCAGGCTGTAGCGCGTGGTCATCTTGCCGCGCGCCACCGGCAGGTTCTTCCAGCCGGCCGGCAGCGCGCCGCCCGGCGTGTCCGTGGAGAACGCCACGCCGGGCGGCGCGGCCTGCGCGGCGGCCCACAGCGGCAGGCCGCAGGCCAGCAGGCCGGCCAGAAGCCGCCTCGATGCGCGGTGCATGGTCATGTGCGGGGGCTGGCCGGCGGTGTGATGGGAGTTTCATTGTAGGCAGGCGGCCCGGGGTTTGTCCGGCCCGGCGCGGCTCCCGGCCGCGGGCCGGCGGGACGCGCGCGGCCCGCCCCGGGGTCTGCGATGGCTTGCCGCGCGCGCGACGGCGCTCAGGCGATGCCGCCGCCGGCGCGCGGGATCTGGCCGTTGACCCGGCCGGTGTCGGGTCATGGACCATTCCGGTGAATGGATAATCGGCCGGGAATTGGTATCATTGCTCCATCTTCCTCAATAATTGACCGCCACCGCGATGGACCGCTTCCAGGAAATGCAGGCGTTCGTGCGCATCGCCGAGCGCCAGAGCTTTACCCAGGCCGCCGAGGACCTGCGCATCCCGCGCGCCACCATCACCAACCTGATCAAGCGCATGGAGCGCCGCATCGGCACGCGGCTGCTGGAGCGCACCACGCGCACGGTGCGCCTCACGCACGACGGCGAGGCCTACTACCGGCGCTGCGTGCGCCTGATCGCCGACCTCGAGGAAGCCGAGGGGTCGTTCCGCAACACCGCGCCGAAGGGGCTGCTGCGCGTGAACCTGCAAGGCACGCTGGCGCGGCATTTCGTGGTGCCGTCGCTGCCGGATTTCCTCGCGCAGTACCCGGAGCTGGAAGTGCATATCGGCGAGGACGACCGCCTCGTGGACCTCGTGCGCGAAGGCGTGGACTGCGTGCTGCGCGCGGGCAACCTGCAGGACTCGTCGATGGTGGGGCGGCGCGTGGCGCTGCTCGAGCAAGTCACCGTGGCCAGCCCCGCCTACCTGGCCCGGCATGGCGAGCCGGCGGACCTGGAGGCGCTGGCCACGCATCGCGCGGTCAACTACATCTCGAGCGCCACCGGCAGGGTGGTGCCGCTGGAATTCACCGTGGACGGCCGCGTGAGCGCCGTGCAACTGCCGGGCACGGTGTCCGTCACCGGGGCCGATCTCTACACGGGCGCGTCGGTCGCGGGGCTCGGGCTGGTGCAGGTGCCGCGCTACCGCGTGGCCGGCGAACTGGCCGACGGGCGCCTGCGCGTGGTGCTGCCGCAGTTGCCGCCGCCGCCGATGTCGGTGTCGGTGCTGTATTCGCATAACCGCCAGCTTTCGTCGCGCGTGCGCGTGTTCGCGCAGTGGCTGCGCGAGGTGTTCGAGACCGCCGGCGCGCGGACGGGCGACTAGCGCCGCGCGCGGCGCCGCCGGTTCGGCGCGCGGCGGATGTCGACGGAAAAAGGGGGAAAAGTCAGTGCGCCTTCAGCTCGCACGCCGGGCACACGCGCACCAGCAGCGGCGGGCTTTCCATTTCCGCGAGCGCGTCGCTGTCGTCGGAGGCCACCGCGCAGCGGCACGCGGGCGACGCGGCCAGCGGCTTCACGGGGTCGCCCTCCGGCAGCACCGCGTAGCGCACGCCGAGCAGGACGCGGCGTTCCCACGCGCCGGTGGGATCGAGCGCGAGCAGCCACAGGCGCGTCTGCAGCGACCAGTGCTTGACGGTCTCGCTCTTGATGAGCAGCCGCCGCGCGGCTTCCGCCGTGGTGATCTGGTGCGACACCAGATGGAAGAACGCTTCGGCCTTGTCGCCCAGGCGCAGGCGTCCCATCGGCGTGCCGGTCAGGCGCGTGAACGGCTGGCGGCAGCCGGAGCACTGGAACTGCGGCAGGCCGCCCTCGTCGGTGCTGTGGAAGGCCGCGCCCGCGCCGCAGCGCGGGCAGCGCGGCGCGCGGCGGCTGGCCACGTGCAGGCGGCGCCAGGCGGCCATCAGGTAGTCGGCCAGGGCTTCGTCGCCGGCGGCATTGGCGGCGCGCGCGCCGATATGGATCAGCGTGGTCGCGCGGCGCGGTTCGCGCGCGGGCGGCGGCGCGCTGCCGAGGTCGGCCAGTGACGGCCGGGGAGGGGCGAATCTGCTCATAACGTCGGCGCGGGCAAACCGGCCCAGGCTCCGGGAGCGATGAAAGTGGGCAGATTCTATGGGGGATGGGGTCGGCCCGAAACTGTGATTGATCACAGTGGGCGGTGCCGCCGGGCCGCCTTGCCGGGCCGCTGTGCCGCGCTAGGGCTTGATGATGCCGGCCGAGGCCGCCTTGACCACCGCCTCGATGCGCGTGGCCACACCGAGCTTCTGGCGCGCGTTGTCGATATGGAAGTCCACCGTGCGCTTGGACAGCCCGAGGATGGTGGCGATCTCGCCGGAGGTCTTGCCGCGCGCGGACCAGACCAGCGCCTCCACCTCGCGCTCGCTCAACTGCACGTCGGGCAGGCCGTGCCGCGTGCGCGCCACGCGCGCCAGCCGCGTCTCGACGATGCTGGTGAGGATGTCGAAGTCCACCGGCTTGGTCACGTAGTCGTCGGCGCCGAGCCGGCGGCCGCGCAGCTCGGCCTCGCGCTGGGCCAGCGCGGTGAGGAACACGAACGGCATGTCGGCGAAGCGCGGCGCCAGCGCGGCGATCTTCTCCAGCAGTTCGAAGCCGGTCATCACTGGCATACTCACGTCGCAGAGCACCAGGTCCGGCGCGTCGCGCAGGATGCTGGCCAGGCCCTGCTCGCCATCATGCGCGATGCTCACGTCGAAGCCGCGCTCGACCAGTTCCTCGGCGATCAGGGCGGCCGTTTCGGCATCGTCCTCGATGCAGAGTATCTTGCGGCTGGCGTCGTGCATGGCGTTCCTCGGTGGTGCGGGCGGGCAGAGCGTAAGCGATTTCCAGGATGACAGTCTCATGAATCACCCGATTCAGCCGGCGCCGGGCGGCCGGCGCGTGCGCCGCGGGCTCGGGCGGCGCCTGGCCGGGCTGCCCGATTCGGTGCCGATGCTGCGGCCGATCCGCGTGCGGCTGTCGCTCGTGTTCGTGCTGTTCCTGCTGCTGGTGGCCGGCGTGGGCCTGTTCGGCATCAACCGCCTGAGCAACTTCCACAGCGTGTCGGCGCAGATCAGCGGGCGCTGGCTGCAGAGCAACCGCATCCTCGGCGACCTCAACAATTATATTTCCGACTACCGTGCCTTCGAGGGCGATGCCCTGATCGCCACCACCGGCGCCGACCTGCGCGCGGCGCAGGCGCAGATCGCCCGGCTGGACGACGTGATCCGCGAGGTGGAGGGGCGCTACGGCAAGATCGCGCACGACCCGGCCGAGCAGGCGCTCTACGAGCAGTTCATGGCGCAATGGGCCGCCTACCGCCAGTGCGTGGACGACGTGGTGGCGCTGGCCTACCGCAAGGACACCGCGCCGGCGGTGGCGCTGTACCGCGGCGAGTCGCGCCATGCGTTCGAGCGCGCCAACGGCACGCTCGGCACGCTGACCGAGCGCAACGTGGCCGGCGCGGCCGCGGCGACCGAGCGCGAGGCCGACGCCTACCGCGAGGCGCAGCGCCTGATCGCCGGCGCCATCCTGGTGTCGTGCTGCCTGGTGATCGCCGCGGTGGCCTACCTGGTGCGGGCAGTGTCCAACCCGATCGCGGCGCTAGTCGAGCGCATGCACCGCATCACCGACAACGACCCGCACGTCGACATACCGGGCGCCGGGCGCCGCGACGAGATCGGCGAGATCGCGCGCGCGGTGGTGCGCTTTCGCGACAACACGCTGGAGCTCGAGCGCAGCAAGGCCGCGCTGGCCGCGCAGACCACCATGCTGCAGGACACGCTGGAAAACGAGCGGCGCATGGCCATGCTCCAGCGCAATTTCGTCTCGATGGCCTCGCACGAGTTCCGCACGCCGCTCAACGTGATCGACGGCCACGCGCAGCGCCTGATGCGCATGAAGGAAAGCCCGTCGGCCGAGGTGCTGGCCGAGCGCTGCGGGCGCATCCGCGGCGCGGTGCGGCGCATGACCAGCCTGATCGACCATCTGCTCGATTCTTCGCAGTTGCTCGACGGTGGCCGCCTGGCCACGCTGCGCGGCGTGGATTTCTCGCTCAGCCTGCTGGTGCACGAAGTCTGCGAGATGCACCGCGAGAGCTCGCCGGCGGCCGTGATCGAGGAGATCGTCGATCCCGGCGTGGCGGAGATCTTCCACGGCGACGCCAAGCTGCTGTTCCAGGCCTTCAGCAACCTGATCGGCAACGCCATCAAGTATTCGGCCGCCGGCACGCCAGTCACCGTGCGCGTGCGCGGCGACGCGGACACCGTCAGCGTGTCGGTGGCCGACCGCGGCATGGGCATCCCGGACAAGGACCGCGGCCATATCTTCGAGCGCTTCGTGCGCGGCGCCAACGTGGCCGGCACGGCCGGCGCGGGCGTGGGCCTGTATCTGGTCAAGCTGGCGGTGGACCTGCACCGCGGCGAGATCCGCGTGAGCAGCAAGGAAGGGCAGGGCTCGTGCTTCGACGTGCGGCTGCCGCGCGGGCTGGACGGCGCCGGCGGCTGAAGCCGCCGGCGGCGGCAACGCGAGGAAGGGAAAAACGGAGGGCGAAAAAAAAGCCCGCCTGGCGGCGGGCATTTTCTTGTGGCGGAGCGGACGGGGCTCGAACCCGCGACCCCCGGCGTGACAGGCCGGTATTCTAACCAACTGAACTACCGCTCCACATTGGCTGCGGAAACCGGACGATACCGGCCTCCGACGCGCTTGCCGAAGCTGCCATGAGTGACTGGCATGCCTTCGAAACTGGCGTCCCCTAGGGGATTCGAACCCCTGTACTCACCGTGAAAGGGTGATGTCCTAGGCCTCTAGACGAAGGGGACATGAACCTGCTTGCAACACCTTGCGGTTTCATGTCGCGAGGGGCGCAATTGTAGCGCCCTTCATTGCGGCTGTGAAGCGTTTATTCATCGAAATGCAAAAAACGCGCGCGCGACACGCGCGGCACCAGGCGCTTCGGCGGCGTGCTTCCGCGCGCCGCCGCAGCGCCCGTACCTGCCGTTCCCGCCGGCGCTGTTCAACCGCGCGCCGATCTGCCACCATTGCGGCCCCTCGTTTTCATGGCCCGGCAAGGCGCCCTCGCAATGGCTTCCAGCAAAGCACACCACGCCACCGGATGGGCGGCCGGACTGATCGCCGCGGCGATCGTCGCCAGCGCCGGCGCGGGCGGCCCCTATTCATTCGGCGCCGCGCTGGCCTTTGCCGCGGGCGTGGCCGGCGGCGGCGCGCCGGACTGGCTGGAGGTGGCGTGGTGGTCGCGCTCGCGCCGCCTGTGGATCGCCCATCGGACCTGGACGCACTGGGGCGTGGCCTGGCTCGCGCTGCTGGTGCTGTCGCACCGCGCGCTGGGCAGCCACGCGCTGGCCGCGCCGGCGTTCGGCTTTGCCTGCGGCGGGCTCATGCATCTGCTGGCGGACTGGCCCAATCCGCTCGGCGTGCCGTGGATCTGCGGGCGGCATTCGCTGAACTGGTGGAAGAGCGGGCGCTGCGACGCGCTGGTGGTGGCGGCGTCGTGGGCGGGCGCGCTCACGTTGTCGCGCCATGTGTGGTTCCACGGCGCGCACGGCCTGGACCTGCTGCATTACCTGCGCGCGTGGCATCTGCGCGCGTGAGCACGGCAAAAAAAGAGGCGGCCACGAGGGGCCGCCGATCGGGAATACGAGGGAGGCAATTCCCTCAGGGATGACTAACGGCCGGCAAAAGTGCCACATTCACCCCTCCGATGTGGGGTGACTTTCCGTGCATATGCGTCGCGCCGATGCGCGCCTCAGGCTTCCAGGCAGCTCAGCGGCGCGCTTTCCGGGCCGGGTTCGTTGGCGCTCTGGCGTTGCCGCTGGCGCCGCACGCCGAGGGTCATCTCGGCGTGCGCGGCGTCGAGCCAGGCGGTGCGGTGGCGCACCGGGTCGCGCGGCGAGAGCGCTTCGGCGCCGACCTGCCGCAGGAAATACTTGACCATGCTGCCGGCGCGCGCGGGCACCGGCAGCATGCCGAGCAACTGGCGCCGCTGCAGCAGGCCGGTGTCGACGGCATGGCCCAGCGCGGCCCACGCGGTGCGGCCCAGCGCCACGTACAGGACTTCGCCGCCGGCCTGGGCGAGCCGCTCGAGGAACAGCGCCTCGAACACGTTGCGCAGCATCGGCACCGCCATCAGTTCTTCGAGGTCGCCGTCGTAGGCCAGGCCGCGCCGCGTGGTGGCGTAGGGCAGCAGGGCCAGCGGCTGCAGCCGCGCGAAGCCGTCGCTCCACAGCGAAGCCGCGTTCGGCAGGCCCACCAGCTGCGGGATGCCGAAATGGTCCAGCATGCGGATCAGGTTGGGCCGCACCAGCCGCCCGCCCAGCTCCACCTGGCGCTTGTTCTCGCGCTGGATGGCGCGCCCGGGCGCGTGCCGCTGCAGCAGGCGCTCGGTCAGTTCCGCGGCGAGCTGCACGTGGGTGTGGCCGGGCGTGGTGCTCACCAGCGCCAGCCGCGCGTCCGCGTGCGTGTGCTCGAACGGCACGTAGCGCATGACATAAAAGCGATCGCGATCAACCAGTACCGGCTTGTCGATCACGGACGCCGCCGACCCGCGCCGGATGCGCGAGCAGTACTCTTCCAGATAGTTCGCCAAAGTGTCCCCGCCTTACCGCAGATTTCTCTCTGTCTTCGCCCTGTCGCCGGGCGTGTTCCTGCATGGTAAGTCGCGTGCGCGCGCCAGGCAAAGGCGGCGGTGCCGTTTCCGGCGCGGGGGGCCGGCGGGTATGTGGGGCAGCGAACCAAGCGCGCGCGGGTGCCATCCCGATGGCGGATGGACGCGGCGCGCCCGCGCGGCCGGTGGCCGCGCCGCGTCAGCGCGCCACGCGCTGCTCCTTGCGGCAGGCCTTGCAGACATGCTCGAGGCCGCCGCGGCGGCGCCCGTCGCGCGAGAAGAACTCGCCGTCGGCGGGCCAGTATTCGCCGCAGTTGCGGCACAGCTTGAGCGGGCCGATATCGGACATCATCACCTCGGTGGCGGCATGGGCGGCGTGGCCCGCATGGGAGGCGGCGCCCGGGCGCTCGAGTGCGGTGGCGTGGTCGTACATGGTTTCTCCTTGCCTGGCGCGAACGGGCCGGCGTTGGTCAGGTGTGCGGGCGCGGGCGCGTGGCGCGCGCGGCGCGGATCCCGGCGGGACGGCTGAAATACCCGGTTACGAAATGGACGGCCGCGCGGGCCGGATCCGCCCCGGCCGGGCGCGCGCGCGGGGCGCGGGCCGCATGGCCGCCGGCGCGGGCCGTCATCGCGCGAGCAGGCTGGAGCAGGCCATCAGCAGCCATCCCGCCGCCGCAAGGGCTGCGCGCGGTGCGGCAGGGGCGGCGCGGCGGCGCGCGGGCAGCGCTGCCGGGCGCCATGACGGCGGCTGTGCTCGGGTGTCATTCATGCGACTTCCTTCAGACAGGCAAGACGGCGCTTGCACAACGGTGCAGCTTAGCCACCGCGCAGCGCCGCTGTGTGTCCGGGTTGTAAGGAAATGTGCACGGCCGCGGGCGCCGCCGGGCGCGCCGGCGCTGCCTGGCGCCGCCCGGCGTGTTCCGGTCGCCTTCCCTATAATGGCCGCTCGTGCCGCCGGCCTGGCGCCGCCGGCACGCCGCATTCCGCATCCATCCGCTTACGCTCCGGCCACGCCATGACGACCCTGCTCGACGCCACCTTTGCCCGCACCCTCGATACCCTGGTCGAACGCCTCGCGGCCATGCCCGGCGCGCGCGCCCAGGCGTGGGTGTTCGAGGATGCCGACGCGCGCCGCGCGGCCGAGCGGCGGCTGGCCGCCGCCGGCGTGCGGGCGGAGATCCGCAGCGCGTACAAGCCGCTGGTGCATTTCTTCCTCGACGATTTTCCCGGTGAGGTGGATGTGGCGCAGCGCGCCGCCCACGGCGTGACGGTGCGCCTGCCCGCGGCCGCCACGGACAAGGAGGCGCAGCGCTTCCGCCTGGAGGCTTATCCGCTGGCCGGCCTGCTGCCCGAGGGCGCCCTGCGCCTGGCCGATGGCGACGCCGACGCGCACTACGTGGTCGAAGCCGGCGGCGAGGCCCGCCGCGTGTTCGTGCCGCTCGCGGCCTCGGGCGCGCCGTGCGGATGGCTGCGCCTGTGGCAGGGCGAGGCGCTGGTCGAGGACGGGCCGCTGGCCACCGAATACGAACTGGCCTTCGCCGCGGCGATGGACGCGATCCGCGCGCACGGCTGGGGCGAGCGCGCGCCGTATTTCGACGTGCTGCGCATCGCCATCGGCACCGGCGGCATCGAGCGCCGGCTGGCCTACCAGGACGAATGCATCAGCACGCGCGAGGCGCTGCACGAGGACCTGTATTTTTCCGTGCTGGAATATTTCCAGGACCGCGCCGGCCTGCCGCGCGGGGACCGCACCCTGCAGCCGGGCCAGATCGTGCCGGACGTGCATGCGGGCGCCAGCGAGGGCGCCACGCACGTGCGCGTGGAGGTGCTGCCGCACCCGCGGCCGGCCGCCGCCGGCGCCGCGCCGCTGTCCGCGGCGGCGCTGGCCGCGCTGGCGCGCCCGCTCACGCCCGAGGAGGCCGCCACCGAAATGGCGGCGCTCGGCGGCACGCGCTTCAGCGCGATGTCCACGCAAGGGCGCGTGGTCCACGGCACGCATATCGAAGGCGCGCTGCCCGGGCTGGTGATCTCCGGCGGCCAGCATGCCAACGAGAGTTCCGGCGTGGTCGGCGCGCTGCGCGCGGCGCACGCGCTGCGGCAGCGCCCGCAGGCCAACTTCGCCGTGATCGCGCTGGAGAACCCGGACGGCGCGGCGCTGCACGCGCGGCTGCGCGAGGACAATCCGCGCCACATGTCGCATGCCGCGCGCTACACCGCGCTGGGCGACGACCTCGAGGCGCGCACCGCGGCGCCGTTCGGCGAAAAGGCGGCGCGGCTGGAGGCGGCCGAGCGCACCGGCGCCGGGCTGCACATGAGCCTGCACGGCTATCCCGCCCACGAGTGGACGCGCCCGCTCACCGGCTACGTGCCGCCGGGCTTCGAGACCTGGACCATTCCCAAGGGATTTTTCCTGATCCTGCGCCATCACGGCGGGGTCGAGGACAAGGCGCTGGCGTTCATGCAGGCGCTGACGGCGGCGCTGGCCGCCTCGCCGGAACTGGCCGCGTTCAACGCGCGGCAGCTTGCCACCTGGGGCGCGCATGCGGGCGCGGTGCCGTTCCCGGTGATCAACGGCATTCCGTGCATGATCGTGGAGGATCACCGCTCCACGGTGCCGTTCATGCTGGTCACGGAGTTTCCGGACCAGACCGTCTACGACGATGCCTTCCGCCTGGCTCACACCACGCAGATGCGTGCGGTGCTGGCGGCGGCGGAACTCTACTGGGCGGGCGCGCTGGCGTAAGGGACAGGGCGCGCCACGCGGCGTCAGTGAATCGTGCGCGTCACTTTGGTGTGGGCGGCCTTGGCCGCCGTGCCGCCGCCGGGGGTGGCGTCTTCGTCCTGCTCGATCATCGTGGCCGCGAGGCTGAGCGCGGCCTGCATCTCTTCGTGCGTCAGCCCCGAGGACAGGGCCAGGCGCACCGCGAGCGATGCGAGCCGGGCGACTTCATAACTGGGAATGGTCATCTCTGCTCCTTGTTCCGGCCTGTCCGCGGCCGGCGGGCCGCGGACAGGCCGCTTGTCATGGTGGTCGGCGCAAGGCCGGGTCCCTTTTAGTATGGTTCACCGCGCGCCGCGCGCGCATGATTCCGCTCAGGCCGGCAGGAAACCTTCCACCGTCAGGTAGCGCTCGCCGGTGTCGTAGTTGAAGCCGAGCACGGTGGCGCCGGCCGGCAGGTCGGGCAGCTTCTGCGCGATGGCGGCCAGCGTGGCGCCCGAGGAAATCCCCACCAGCATGCCTTCTTCGCGCGCGGCGCGGCGCGCCATCTCGCGCGCCGGCTCGGCGTCGACCTGGATCACGCCGTCGAGCAGCGTGGTGTCGAGGTTGCGCGGGATGAAGCCGGCGCCGATGCCCTGGATCGGGTGCGGCGCGGGCGCGCCGCCGGAGATCACCGGCGAAGCCACCGGTTCCACCGCGAAGACCTTCAGTTGCGGCCATTTCTGCTTGAGCACGCGCGCGCAGCCGGTGATGTGGCCGCCGGTGCCCACGCCGGTGATCAGCGCGTCGATGCCCTGCGGGAAATCGGCGAGGATTTCCTGCGCGGTGGTGGTCTCGTGGATCTCGACGTTGGCCGGATTCTCGAACTGCTGCGGCATCCAGGCGCCCGGCGTGGCCGCCACCAGTTCCTCGGCGCGGGCGATCGCGCCCTTCATGCCCTTTTCGCGCGGCGTCAGGTCGAAGGTGGCGCCGTAGGCCAGCATCAGGCGGCGGCGCTCCACCGACATGCTGTCGGGCATCACCAGCACCAGCTTGTAGCCCTTGACCGCGGCCACCATCGCCAGCCCGATGCCGGTATTGCCGGAGGTCGGCTCGATGATGGTGCCGCCGGGCTTGAGCACGCCGGACCGCTCGGCCGCCTCCACCATCGAGAGCGCGATGCGGTCCTTGATCGACCCGCCGGGGTTGGCGCGCTCGGACTTGATCCAGACCTGGTGCGTCGTGCCGAACAGGCGCTGGATGCGGATGTGCGGCGTGTTGCCAATGGTCTGCAGGATGTTGTCGGCCTTCATTCAGAGATCTCCAGGGATGGTTTCGATGCGGACCTGCGCGCGGGCCCGCCCATGCATGCACGGGAGGATTCTAGCCGGCCACCGCGCCGGCATCACGATTTCCGCGCGGCGCCGGCGGCTTCGCCTGACCCCGCTCAATGACAGGCTTCGGCGCACGCCGGCAGGCGCAGCTCGCGCCCCGCGCCCGGCGCCCGGGCCTCCAGCGAGGACGCGCTTACCACGCGGCCGCGGCCGCGCCGCTTGGCCTCGTACAGGGCGCGGTCGGCGCTGCCGAACAGGCGGTCCCAGGCCGCCGCGCCGCCGCCCGGGCCGCCACCCGCGCCGCCGCGCATCTCGGCGACGCCGATGCTGGCGCTGGCGAAGCCGCCCATCTCCGGCGGCAGCGCGATGGCGCGGATGCCGCGCAGGATGCGGTTGGCCAGCAGGAGCGCGTCGGCCTCGGCGGTATGCGGGCACAGTACGCAGAATTCCTCGCCGCCGTAGCGCCCGGCCACGTCGGTGGCGCGGTGCTCGCCCTCCACCACTGCGGCGATCTGTCGCAGGATGAGATCGCCGGCGCGGTGCCCGCTGCTGTCGTTGATGCGCTTGAAGCGGTCGACGTCGATCACCAGGCAGCTCAGCGGGTGGCCGTGGCGCGCGTACTCGGCCGCCAGCACCCGGGCCGCGCCGTCGACGGCGTCGCGGTTGAGCAGGCCGGTGAGCGCGTCGAGCCGGGCCTGCCGTTCCTGCGCGGCGAGTATGGCTTCCATCGTCATCACGGTGAAGGCGGCCAGGCCCGCGAGGATCGCCACGAACGACGGCAGCAGGCGCAGTAGCAGCAGCGCTTCGGCATGGCTGGCGGCCACGGCGGCGCTCACGCCCCACACCGCGTAGAGCCCGCAGCACTGCGCCAGGCACTGCAGCGCGCAGGCGGCCAGCACCAGCGGGCGCGCGCGGCGGCCCGGCGCCTGCGGCCGCGGCAGCAGCCAGGCCAGCGTGAAGGCGGCGCAGACGGCCGCCGCCGCGTAGCCCGCGGCCGCGGCCGGGCGGCTGCCTTCGCCCAGCGCGGCGGCGCCCAGCACCGCCAGCATGGCGGCCGCGGCGGCGCCCGCGGCGCCCGGCGTGGCCGCGCGGCGGCCGTCGGCCATCACGATGCCGCGGTGGATCAGCAACTGGGCGGCCAGCCCCAATGCCGGCGCCAGCAGCAGGGGCCAGGCCGGCTCGCCGGGCCCGTCGGCCACCAGCAGGCCGGCGGCGCAGGCCAGCGCCAGGCCCACGCCCCAGGCACGGCCCGCGGCGCTGCGGCGCAGGGCCAGCATCAGCGCTGCCAGGATGCATTGCACGGCGGTAAACAGGACCAGCAGCGCCATGACGGCAGCGCTCTCATCAGACGGCATGAGATTCCCACGGAATGCGGCGCATCGGCGATGCGCCGGAGTTTGCCTTCGAAGATGGCCATGCGTGTCCGCGCGCGGCTCGTCCGCGCCGTGACCTGGCCAGGGATATTCCCGAGAGTGGCGGCGCGTGGCCGGAGCGGGTCCGGTGCGATATGGCCGCGATGGGCCGCCATGAAGTCGTTTTCTTGTTTGAGAAAATTCTACACAGTGCCGACCTGTAAGAGCTATGTCGTAACAAGGTATGACAATTGTTGACATTGGGTTTGAAACGGGTGACTTACCATTCCTTTCCCGATGCTGCCGGCGCGGCCTGGGTGGAGGTTTTCCCGGGTGCCGCCCATTTCGCGGGTCGTATTTCATCTGTCGTTTATCGTCCATTCCGACGTTCGGCGGAACGGCTCTGTGCTATGGTTGTCGCTGCCCAAAAACAACAAAAATGCAGAAAGTATCGACACGGCACGGTGATGCGAAAGTCGCTATCGCCGACCTCGGGAGACAGGCGCCGGATGCCGGCATGCCCTGTTCCATCAACGGATTGCAGCCGCGCGCACGGAATCGTCGCCGGATGTGACAAGGGACTGCATTCGCCCATCGTGCGAAATCCCTAGTCCGAAATGCTTATAGGCATGACCATCGGCATGCCTCAGAATTTGCGACCGTAGTGCTTAAATCTGCACTTCGGTATGACCGCGAAAGGGACTGACCGGCCGACGCCGGACAGCGCGGGCGCAGTAGACGTAAGCAAGCCATGCCTGGAACGCATCGCCTTTCCGGCGCCGCAGCGCGGCGCTCAGAGCAGACGAGGCGAGCGGCTCCAGGACGGGAATAAAAAAGCCAAAAAAAAAGGGGCCAACAAGTGAAATTGTTGCGATTGGACGGCGTCCTGCGTCGTGTGCCGGCCGTGCGAAGAGGCCGCCGGGATACGATCATGACCAGGGTCAGGCTGGGTGCGTTGCTGGCGCCGCTGCTGGCCTCATTGCTGGCGCTGCTTGCCGCTTGGTGCTGCCCGGCGCAGGCGCAGGCGCCCGCACCGGCCGGCGTGCGTCCGCCCAACATCGCCTTCCACTACGGCAGCAAGCCTCCCGTGGATGCCTTGCAGGCATTCGACATCGCCGTGGTCGAGCCCGACAGCGGCTTCGATCCGCGCCGCGCCGCCACGCCGAAGACCGCCTGGTTCGCCTACGTCAGCGTGGGCGAGGTCGAGCCGTCGCGCCCCTACCTCAAGGACATGCCCAAGGCCTGGCTGACCGGCAACAACGATGCCTGGGGCGCCCGCGTGGTCGACCAGGCCGCGCCGGGCTGGCCCGCCTTCTACGTCGACAAGGTGATCGCGCCGCTGTGGGAGCGCGGCTATCGCGGCTTCTTCCTCGACACGCTCGATTCCTACCAGCTGGTGGCCAAGACCGACGCCGAGCGCGCGCGGCAGGAAGCCGGCATGGTCGCCGTGATCCGCGCCATCAAGGCGCGCTACCCGGACGCCCGGCTGATCTTCAACCGCGGCTTCGAGATCCTGCCGCAGGTCAACCAGCTCGCCTACGCGGTCGCGTTCGAATCGCTGTACCGCGGCTGGGACCAGGGCAACAAGCGCTACACCGAAGTCAGCGACGCCGACCGCGCGTGGCTGCTCGGCCAGGCCCGCACCATCCGCGAGCAGTACCGCCTGCCGGTGATCTCGATCGACTACTGCCCGCCGGCCGAGCGCCAGTGCGCGCGCGACACCGCGGCGCGCATCCGCGCGCAGGACATCGTTCCCTACGTGGCCGATCCCGGCCTGCAGACGGTCGGCATCGGCAGCATCGAGGTCATGCCGCGCCGCGTGCTGGTGGTGCAGGACCGCGAGCCCGGCGTGTCGATCGACGATTCCGCCGGCGTGCGCTTCGTTTCCATGCCGCTGAACTACCTCGGCTACCGCGTCGACTTCGCCGAGGCCAGCGAGCCGCTGCCGGAGATCGGCCCGGACCGCTACGCCGGCGTGGTGGTGTGGATGGACGGCAACGTGCGCGCCGAGCCGGGCCGCCTGTTCAGCTGGGTCCAGCGCAACATCGGCCAGGGCATCCCGGTGGCGTTCCTGAACGATTTCGGCGCGCGCATCGGCGGCTCGCTGGCGTCGTCGCTGCAGCTCGAGGCGGTCAAGGGCAAGATCGGCAAGACCGCCGAGATCGTGTCGAAGGACCCGATGATGGGCTTCGAGATGCCGGTGGCGCCGGACCGCACCCGGGCCGCCCCCGTGCAGGTGGGCACCGGCCCGGGCTTCCGCTCGCTGCTGCGCCTGCGCTCGGGCACGCTGACCTACGACGCGGCCGCGATCACGCCCTGGGGCGGCTACGTGATGGGCCCGTACGCGGTGCGCCAGAGCGTCAACGACCAGGACCGCTGGGTGGTGCAGCCGCTGGACTTCCTGCGCGCCGCGCTGCGCCTGCCGTCCATGCCGGTGCCGGACGTGACCACCGAGAACGGGCGCCGCCTGCTGACCATCCACGTCGACGGCGACGGCTTCGCCTCGCGCGCCGAGATCCCCGGCGGCGGCTTCTCCGGCGAGGTGCTGTTCCGCGAGATCTGGGACCACTACCGCCTGCCGATGACGATGTCCATCATCCAGGGCGAGGTCTCCAGCGACGGCATGTACCCCAAGCTGACCGCGCAGCTCGAGCCGATCGCGCGCAAGGTCTTCGCGCAGCCCTACGTGGAGGTGGCCAGCCACACCTTCTCGCACCCGTTCGACTGGGGCCGCACCGTGCCCAACGGCACGCACGCGCAGAACCCGACCGAAGGCGACGACGACTACCACCTCGCCATTCCCGGCTACCAGATGGACCTGCGGCGCGAGATCGGCGGCTCGATCGACTACATCAACCGCACGCTGGCGCCCGCCAACAAGCCGGTCAGCATGCTGCTGTGGTCGGGCGACTGCCAGGCGCCGGCCGAAGCCATCAAGCTGGCCGACCAGGCCGGCGTGCTCAACATGAACGGCGGCGACACGCTCATCACGCGCAGCAACCCGACCTGGACCGCGATCTCGCCGCTCGGCGTGAACAAGGGCGACGGCACCTTCCAGGTGTTCGCGCCCAACCAGAACGAGAACATCTACACCAATCTGTGGCACGGCCCGTTCTACGGCTTCGAGCGCGTGATCGAGACCTACGAGCTGACCGACCGGCCGTACCGCTTCAAGTCGGTCAACATCTACTACCACAACTATTCCGGCACCAAGGCCGCCTCGCTCAAGGCGCTGCACAAGGTCTACGACTACGTGCTGAGCCAGCCGCTGATGCCGGTGCACGCCAGCGACTACGTGCGCAAGGTGATCGACTGGCAAGGCATGGCGGTGGCGCGCGAGGTCGGCGGCGACAGCGGCGGCCAGCCCGGCGCCTGGATCGTGCGCGGCGACGGCAACCTGCGCAACGTGCGCTGGACCGGCGCCGGCGTGCCCGACGTGGCCGCCTCGCTGAACGTGACCGGCACCTCGCCGGCGCCCGGCGGCGGCGTCTACGTGCACCTGGCCGATGGCGACTCGCGCATCGTGATGCGCGACGGCGCGGCCCAGGCGCCGGCGGTGCCGCAGATCGTCGAGGCCAGCGGCTTCGTGCGCGGCTGGCAGCGCGGCGTCCAGGACGGCGCGCAGCACATCCGCTTCGAGTTCAGCGGCTACACCAAGCCCTTCTTCCGTCTCGCCGGCGCCGAGCGCTGCCGGGTCGCCATCGATGGCAAGGCGGTACAGGGCGTGCGCGAGCGCGGCACGCTGCGTATCGATACCACTCCCGTTCCCGATCCGAACAATGCCAAGCAAAGTGTCGAAATCACCTGCGCGGCCTGAGCGCGAGCGGCTGCTGCCGCCTGCGTTCGTGCTGACCTTCACCGCGATGGTGGGGATCGGCCTGGCGCTGATGTTCCCGCGCGAGACCCTGCGCGAGCGCCTGCTCGGCGAAGGCCGCGCGGTCGACGGGCTGAGCATGGCCTACCTGGAAGCCTGGTGGCGCGCCTCGCCCGACGACAGCGGCTTCATGGCCGTGCTGGCCGAGCAGTACGCGCGCACCGGCCGCCTGGACGAGGCCGAAAGCATGCTCGGCCGCCTCGAGGCGCGCTACAACGCGGCGCGCCAGGGCCCGGTGCGCAACCCCGCCGACGCCGACCTGCCCGGCCAGGTGCTGCGCACCCGCATCGAGATCATGCAGCAGCGCGCGTTCGCCGCGCAGCCGGACACGCCCGAGCGCAAGCTGTACGTGGACCGCCTCGCCGGCCTGCTCGACCAGGCCGTGCCGATGCCGTGGTCGCGCGGCGACCTCGAAGACCTTGCCACCACCGCGCGCGCGGTCAACGCGCTCAAGCCGGCGCAGGCGTTCTACCGCGCGCTGGCCAAGAGCGACCCGGCCCGCGCCGAGCTGTGGAACGCGCAGGCCGCCTCGGCCGCGCTGGCTGGCGGCGACTACCAGCAGGCCGCCGAAGCGCTGTTCAGCGCGCAGGCGCGCGCCACCGACCCGGCCGAGCAGCGCCGGCTGTTCCTGGCCGGCCTCAAGACGCTGCAGTCCGGCAACCTGCTGGACCAGGCGCTGGCCCAGGCCGAGCAGCGCGGCGGCAAGCTGCTCGACAACGCCGAGGTCCTGCGCTACCTGACCCGGCTGGCGCTGGCCGCCAACCGGCCCGAGCAGGCCGCGCGCTATGTCGAGCGCCTGCTGCGCCAGCCGCCCAGCGTGCAGGGCCTGCCGGCCGCGCCGCGCGCCGAGCTCCGGCGCGCCGAAGTGCGGCGCATCGCCGCCACGCAGCCGTGGGCCGCGCAGGGCGTGGTGTTCCTCGACGGCCCGCGCGGGCTGGCGCTGCGCCGCGCGATGGGCGAGGACGGCATGCCGCATCTGCGCCGCGTGGCCGATACGCCGGGCGCCGCCGCGGCATCGGCGCCCGCCGCCGCGCCCGCCGCTGCCGCCGCCACCGATCCCGCCGCGGCCGACCGCGCCTTCAACGCGGACGACTACGAACTCGCGTTCCAGGTGTTCCTGTCCGCCGGCAAGCTGAACGACGCCCAGCGCGTGGCCGAGACCGCGGTCAAGCGCCTGCCGGGCTCCGCGCGCTGGCGCGAGCGCCTGGCCCAGGTGGCCGAATGGAACCGCCAGCCCGCGGTCGCGCTGCAGAGTTGGCTCGAATACGCCCAGGCCAGCAACGACGAGGCCGCGTGGAAGGCGGTGCTGCGCCTGGCGCCGGCCCTCAACGACGACCGCGCCTACCTGGCCGCGCTGCGCCACCGCGCCGGCAACGGCGACCTCGCCACCATCGACGAGGTGGTCGCCACCTACGAGCGGCTCGGCGAGCCCGAGGACGCGATGGCGTTCCTGCAGGGCCTCAGCCAGGGCCCCAACGCGCGCCCGGCGATGGAGCGCCAGGCCGAGCTGGCCGAGCGCGCCGGCAAGGACGCGCGCGCCTTCGAGCTGTACACGGCGCTGCAGACGCGCTTCGGCCCGCGCCCGCAATACGCGCTCAAGCAGGCCAACCTGCTCTACGTGCGCGGCGCGCTGCGCGAGGCGCTGCAGGCGATGGTGCCGTCGATGAAGAAAGCCGGCCCGGCCGACATCGAGTTCTGGCGCACGCTGACCGAGCTGGCGCGCCTGAACCAGCGCGACGACCTGCTCGAGCAAGGCTACCGGCAACTGATGCTGGCGATGGCCGAGACGCACGACGACCACTGCCTGAAGATGCCGCCCGGCGCCGGGCGCAACGACTGCCTGGCCGAGGTGCGCGACACCGAGGAATCGGACTTCTCCAACCTGATCGACTTCTACGACAGCTCGCCCATCGATGCCGGGCGCATCGCCGAAGCCGGCTGGCGCAAGGGCGGCAAGCTCGAGTCGCTCGAGCTCGCCATCAACTACTACACCCGCGCGCGCGCCTACGGCCGCGTCGCCAGCCTGCTGCAGGCGATGACGCCGGCGCAGCTGCGGCAGGCCGAGCAGGCCAGCCGCTTCCTCGCCATGCGCGCCGAGTACCTGCGCGCGCGCGGCGAGCGCGAGCGGGCGCTGGCCGACCTGCGCCGCGCCGCCGCGCTGCCCGACGCCGGCAGCGAGACGCTGGCCGCGCTGATGTGGTCGCTGGTGGACCTGGGCTCCGACACCGAGGTGCGCGCCATGATGCAGCGCCTGCAGGGCGAGGCCGAAGGCAACCCCGACCTGTGGGGCGCCTTCGCCGCCGGCAGCATGCGCTTCCAGGACGGCCGCGGCTCGCTGCACTACCTGCGCAAGATGGCCAGCGGCAAGAGCGCCGACCCGCTCTGGCTGGGTCTGGCCGCCGACGCCTACGACGCCATCGGCCAGACCGACACCGGCTGGCGCCTGCGCCGCCAGGCCTGGATCGACCTGCACAGCGACAAGACCCCGGAAGGCCGCCGCGCCTCCGACCCGCGCGCGTTCGGCCCGGCCGCCGAGGAAGAAGACGAGCAAGGCGGCCCGGCCCCGGCCGAGCTGCAGCGCCAGACCGTGGCGCTGGGCCAGATCTTCGCCTCGGGCGACGTCTCGCGGCGGCTGGTGATGGAGATGCTGCGCGCCGACCGCACCGTGATGGCCGGCAGCCGCGCCGCCGACTGGACCGGCCCGGTCGCGCCGAAGTCGCGCCTGGGCGAGATCCCGGGCCTGCCGCCGCTGGCGCTCAAGCTGCCGCAGGACATGGCGCAGCGCGAGGCGCGCCAGCAGGCGGTGGTCTCCGCCGCCGCCAGGGAAGTGGCGCTGGCGTGGGCGCTGTCGAACGAATCCAACGCGCTCGCGCGTGCCTGGCTGGCGCGCCAGTACGCGCGCCAGTTGCTGCGCCCGGCCTACGCCGAGGTCACGCTGGCGCTGGCCGGCGGCGACCTGAACGCGCTCGACCGCGTGCTGGAGCGCCAGGCCGGCCGCGTGCCGGTGGACAACCAGATCGAGGCCAACATGCAGCTCGACCGCCTCGGCGCGGCGCAGACGCAGGCCTTCGAGACGCAGGACGTCGCCCGTACCGACGACAGCCTGCAGGAAACGGTGCAGGAGTCGCTGCTGTTCAACGCGCAGGCCATCGAGCCGCGCGTGACCTACCAGCGCCAGAGCCCGCTGGCCTATTTCAACTACAGCCTGGCCGGCGGCGTGCGCCTGTGGGACGGCTACGACCTCAACCTGCGCGGCGTCTGGCGCAGCCAGCACAGCACCGACCAGACCCAGCTCACCGGCGTGCCGGGCTCGGACCAGCGCGGCGAGCTGTCGCTGGGCTACCGCGACCAGCACAAGCGCTGGCGCCTCGCGGTGGGGCGCCGCGACGGCCTCGACAGCATGACCACCGCGCGCTTCACCGGCGAGTGGCGCGAGGACAGCCGCCTGAGCTTCACCACCGAGGCGGGCCTGAACCAGAGCGCCGACGAATCGGCCGCGCTGCGCGTGGGCGGCGCCAAGGACGTGCTCGGCCTGGGCGCGACCTGGAACTTCAGCCTGCGCGAGTTCGCCGGCGCGCGCGTCGAGTACAACCGCTTCCGCGGCCAGGACGGCTCGTCGCTGGGCAACGGCATGGTGTACGACTTCGAGCTCGGCTACCGCATCCGCACCGCCTACCCCGACTACACCGTGCGGCTGGTGGGCACCCATGCCCGCTACAACACGCGCAGCGGCACGCTTAGTGGCAAGCTGGCCACGCTGGTGCCCACCGACGACGAAGCCACGCCGGCGTTCTACATGCCGCAAGGCTTCACGCAGGCCGGCGTGACCTTCGGCTTCGGCACCGAGCTGCTCGACGACTACACGCACAAGTGGCGGCCGTTCGCCGAGCTCGGCCTGCTGCACGACACCCGCGCGGGGCAGAACTTCCGCGCGCAACTGGGCATCGCGGGCACGGTCCTCGGCAACGATCACCTGTCCATGTACTTGCAGCACGAAACCGCCGCGCGCAACGGCGGCACGCCGCTGACCGAAGTGGGGGTGCGTTACAAATGGCTTTTTTGATCCGGCCCGGCACGGCGTGCCGGTCCATCGCATGAAATCGGATTCAATCGAGAAGGGGAGAAGCGTCATGGAAACAACGAGCAAGACGCCGCGTCGCGCGGCACGCCTGCTGGGCTGGTGCGGTGCGCTGGGCGCGGCCCTGTGGCTGGCCGGCTGCGCGGTCACGGACGTGGGCCGCGCGCCCGCGCTGAGCGCCGGCGAAGCGCTGGCGGTGCTGCCGATCGTCAACTACACCGAGACGCCGCAGGCCGGCCTGCGCGCCGAGGCCATCGCCGAGAGCCTGCTCAAGACCGGCGGCGTCACCAACGTGCGCCGCTATCCGGCCAGCCTGAATCCGGAAACGCTGTTCGAGCCGGCCGAGCGCGAATCGGTGGGCAAGGCGCTGGAATGGGCGCGCACGCAGAAGCTGCGCTACGCGCTGACCGGCGCGGTGCAGGAATGGCGCTACAAGGTCGGCGTGGACGGCGAGCCGGCGGTGGGCATCTCGCTGCAGCTGCTGGACGTGAGCACCGGCGAAGTGGTGTGGTCCGCCACCGGCAGCGACAGCGGCTGGAGCCGCGAATCGCTGTCCGGCACGGCGCAGAAGCTGCTGCGCCGCCTGCTGGCGCCGCTGCGCCAGGGTTGAGCCGGAGGAGGGTGTGATCGTGGCCAAGACAGCCGACAAGATACGGGAAGGACAGGGCATTGGCGCGGGCGGCCGCTATCTGCGGCTGATCGCGCCGGCCACGAGCGGACCGGTATCGCTGGTCGAGCTGGTGGTGACCATGATCCTGGCGATGGGGCTGGCCTATCTGGTGCTGCCCGGTAATCCGCTGCTGCTCGGCCTGGGCTTTCCCTGGGCCTGGCTGCTGCCGATGATCCTGGCGCTGCGCTACGGCACGCTGATCGGCGTGGGCAGCGTGCTGATGATGCTCGGCGGCTGGTTCTTCTTCCACCAGACCGGCGCGCAGCCGGGCGAGTTTCCGCGCCTGTTCTTCCTCGGCGGCCTGCTGATGGTGCTGGTGGCCGGCCAGTTCGGCGACGTGTGGGGCACGCGGCTGGCGCGCGCGCGCGCGGTCAACCGCTACCTGGAAGAACGCCTGGCCGCGCTCACCAAGAACCACTACCTGCTGCGCGTGTCGCACGCGCGGCTGGAAAACGACCTGCTGGCCAAGCCCACCACGCTGCGCGACACGCTCTCGCAGATGCGCGCGGTGTCGCTCGAGAACGGCAGCGCCGCCGGCGGCGAACTGGTCGGCGCGCGCGCGATGCTGCCGGTGGTGGCGCAGGCCTGCCAGCTCGAGGCGGCCGCGCTCTACGCGGTGCATGGCGACACCGTGGCCGGCGAGGCGTCGGCGCGGATCGGCCCGAACTTCGAGTTCGATGCCGACGACGCGCTGGTGCGCCACTGCCTGGAGACGCGCCAGCTCGCGCACCTGCAGACCAGCGGCCCGGCGGGCCACGTGCCCGACCATCCGCCCACGCGCTACCTGGCGGTCGCGCCCGTGCTGTCCGGCGCCGACAAGCTGGTCGGCCTGCTGGTGGTCGAGCGCATGCCGTTCCTGTCGCTCAACTATGAGAACCTGCAGCTGCTCATGGTGCTGATGGGCTATTACGCCGACGGCATCGAGCATGCCGCCTCCACGCGCGCCATCGAGGCCGCGATCCCGGGCGTGCCGTACGATTTCGCGCTGGACTACGCGCGCCTGTCGCGCCTGCGTCGCGACAGCGGCATCGAAAGCACGGTGGTGGCGCTGGTGTTCGACCTGGACGAATCGCGCGACGCGCTGTTCGAGCAGGTCATCCGCAGCCGCCGCGCGCTCGACGTGGCGTGGCCGCTGACCAGCGCGCACCAGCGCGCGCTGCTCACGCTGATGCCGCTGTCCGGCAGCGAGGCGGCCTCGGCCTACCTGGTGCGCATCGAGGACATGCTGCGCGCCCAGTTCGGCACCGACTTCGAGGCCGCGCGCATCGGCGTGCATACGCTGGCGGTGCCCGCCAGCGCGCCGGTGGAGCCGCTGGTGCGGCTGCTGCACCGCTGCCACGTGGACGTGCAGCCGGCGCCGGTGCCGGTGCCGATCGCGCTGAGCGAGGCCGGCCGTGGGTAAGCTCGGCATCGGCGGCATCGCCGCGCAAATCGCCGCCCTGGCGCTGCTTGCGCGCGCGGGCAACAGCAGCGCGCTGCTGCTCGCCTTCCTGGGCGCGCAGGCGCTGTCCGCCGCCATGATCGCGATGGTGCTGTGGCGGCTGCTGCCGCGGCGCTTCCGCGTGCCGTTCGCGTGGACCTACGGCTACCTGTTCGCGTTCTGCTTCCTGGTGCCGCTGGCCGGCAGCATCGTCTGCGCGGGCAGCCTGCTGATCGCGCGCCTGCTGCCGGCGCGCCGCGCCGCGGGCGGCATCGGCATGGTCGGCCTGCCGGTGTTCGTGACCCACCTGATCTCGCGCGTCACGCACGGCGGCGGCGCCCGCCTGCGCGCGCAGCTCGGCAACACGCGCGCGCCGCTGCCCGAGCGCATGACCGCGCTGGTGGCCATGCAGTCGATGCCGGCGCGCACTTCCAGCCCGGTGCTGCGCGACCTGCTGGCCGACAGCGCCGACGACGTGCGGCTGCTGGCCTACGGCATGCTCGACGGCGCCGAGAAGCAGCTCACGCAGCGCATCCTGGCCGAGCTGCCGCGCCTGGACGAAGCGCGCGACGACGCCGAGCGCGCCGAGATCCACAAGCGCCTGGCCGACCTGTACTGGGAACTGATCTACCAGAATCTGGTGCAGGGCGACGTCTACCGCTACACCGCCGACCAGGTCGAGCATCACGCCCGCGCCGCGCTGGAGGCGGACGCCGGCCAGCCCGGCCTGTGGTACATGCGCGGCCGCCTGGCGCTGAACCGCAACGAGCCCGCGCAGGCGCGCGAATGGCTGGAGCGCGCCGAGCGCCTCGGCTTCGCGCGCGAGCGCACGCTGCCGCTGCTGGCCGAGGCCGCCTACCTGGAGCGCGACTACGCCGCGGTGCGCGCCATCCTGCTGTCGTTCGACAGTCCATCGCCGCTGCCCCTGGTGCGGCCCATGCTGCGTTACTGGCGATCATGAGCGATACCTCCCTGCCCCGCGCCGACTCGGCCGACGTCTGCCTGCTGCTCGAAGGGACCTTTCCCTACGTGAGCGGCGGGGTGTCGAGCTGGGTCAACCAGATGATCCGCGCCTTCCCGGAGATCCGCTTCGGCATCGTCTTCATCGGCAGCCGCCGCGAAGACTACGGCGGCATGGTCTATGCGCTGCCCGACAACGTCGTGCATCTGGAGACCCATTTCCTCTACGACTTCGCGCCGCCGCCGCTGGTGCACGGCAGCGAGGGCGACCCGATCACCTTCGCCGCCTCGGCGCGCCTGCACGAGGTGCTGCGCGAACCCGGGCGCGAGGCCGAGGCCGGCGAGCTGATCCGCGAGCTGATGCCCGAGCTCGACGACGACGGCAGCCTCTCCGAGGACGCCTTCCTGTACAGCCGCCACGCCTGGCAGACCATCACCGACCAGTACCGCCAGTACTGCACGGACCCGTCGTTTACGGACTACTTCTGGACCGTGCGCATCATGCACAAGCCGCTGTGGCAGCTTGCGCGCATCGCCGGCAAGCTGCTGCCGGCCAAGGTCTACCACACGGTGTCGACCGGCTATGCCGGCTTTCTCGGCGCCATGCTGCATTACCAGACCGGGCGCCCGCTGCTGGTGTCCGAGCACGGCATCTACACCAAGGAACGCAAGATCGACCTGTTCCAGAGCCAGTGGATCCGCGACAACCGCAACGTGTTCGAGCGCGACATCTCGCAGATCAGCTATTTCCGCGAACTGTGGGTGCGCTTCTTCGAGACGCTCGGTCGCGTATGCTATGACGCGGGCGACACCATCGTGGCGCTGTACGAAGGCAACCGCCTGCGCCAGGTGACCGACGGCGCTGCCGCCGAGCGCACGCGCAACATCCCCAACGGCATCAACCTGCCGCGCCTGTCCGCGCTGCGCGCGAAACGCGCGCCGGGCGTGCCGCCGGTGCTGTGCCTGATCGGGCGGGTGGTGCCGATCAAGGACATCAAGACCTTCATCCGCGCCATGCTCACGGTGGTGCGCCAGTATCCGGACGCCGAAGGCTGGATCGCCGGCCCCGAGGACGAGGACCCGGAATACGCGCGCGAATGCCGCAGCCTGGCCGAGAGCCTGGGGTTGGGCGAGCGCGTCAAGTTCCTCGGCTTCCAGCGCATCGACGACCTGCTGCCCAAGGTGGGCGTGCTGGTGCTGAGCTCGATCTCCGAGGCGCTGCCGCTGGTGGTGCTCGAAGGCTTCGCCGCCGGCGTGCCGTGCGTGACCACCGACGTGGGCTCGTGCCGCCAGCTGATCTTCGGCCTGCCCGGCGAGGACGCCGCGCTGGGCGCGGCGGGCGACGTGGTGCGCATCGCCGACCCGGCCGCGCTGGCGCAGAAGGCCCTCGACCTGCTGGGCTCGCCCGAGGCCTGGCACGCCGCGCAGCAGGCCGGCATCCGCCGCGTCGAGCGCTACTACACGCAGGAAATGATGGTGGGCAGCTACCGCGAGCTGTACACGCGCCTGATGGCGCAGTCCGGCGCGCAGGCGCCGGCGGGCGCCTCGCCGGCCAAGGCCGCCCAGGCCGCGGGCTGCCCCATGAAGGGAGGTCGCTGAGATGGCGGGGATCGGTTTCGAGCTGCGCAAGATGCTGCGGCGGGACAGCCTGTCGGGCATGCTCGGCGCCTATGCCTATGCCGGCATCATCAGTTCCGGCCCGTGGGTGCTGTCGATCGTCGGCATCCTGCTGATCGGCGTGCTGAGCCTGCCGTTCGTGGTGCCGGGCAGCCTGGTGACGCAGTTCCAGGTGTCGGTGACCTACCTGATCGCGGTCAGCCTGATATTGACCGGGCCGATGCAGCTTGCCTTCACGCGCTTCACCTCGGACCGCCTGTTCGAGAAGCGCGACCACCTCGTGCTGTCGAATTTCCATGCCGTGGCGCTGCTGGTGACGGTGCTGTCCGGCGCGATCGGCATCGGTTTCGCGCTGTTCTCGTTCCAGGCGCAGTCGGTGCTGTACCGGCTGCTGATGATCGCGGGCTTCGTGGTCATGAGCAACATCTGGATCGCGGTGATCTTCCTGTCGGGGATGAAGCAGTACAAGGCCATCGTGTGGACCTTCCTGATCGGCTACACGTTCACGGTGGTGGCCGCGCTGGCGCTGCGCGGCTTCGGCCTGGAAGGGCTGCTGTCCGGCTTCGTGGCGGGCCAGCTGAGCCTGCTCACGGCGATGGTGGTGCTGATCTACCGCAACTACACCAGCCAGCGCTTCATGTCGTTCGAGGTGTTCCAGCGCCGCTACGCCTATCCGAGCCTGATGCTCATCGGCCTGCTGTACAACCTCGGCATCTGGCTCGACAAGTTCATGTTCTGGTACGCGCCGTCCACCGGCCAGCAGGTGATCGGGCCGCTGCACGCATCGATCATCTACGACATCCCGGTGTTCCTGGCCTACCTGGCGATCATTCCCGGCATGGCGGTGTTCCTGGTGCGCATCGAGACCGATTTCGTCGAGTACTACGATGCGTTCTACAACGCCGTGCGCGGCGGCAGCTCGCTCGAGCACGTCGAGGACATGCGCAACACGATGGTGCAGACCATCCGCCTGGGGCTGTACGAGATCGTCAAGGTGCAGGCCATCGCCGCGCTGCTGCTGTTCGTGGTGGGGCGCTACATCCTGGCGCTGCTGGGCATCTCCGAGCTGTACCTGCCGCTGCTGTACGTGGATGTGATCGGCGCCAGTCTCCAGGTGGTGCTGCTGGGCGTGCTGAACATCTACTTCTACCTGGACCGCCGCCGCGAGGTGCTGTTGCTGACCGCGCTGTTCGTGATCCTCAACGTGGCGCTGACCTCGCTTACGCTGCAGCTTGGCCCGGCCTGGTACGGCTACGGCTTCGCCGTGTCGCTGCTGGTCGTGGTGGCGCTGGCGATCTACCTGCTCGACCGCAAGCTGGATCGGCTCGAATACGAGACCTACATGCTGCAATAGGACAGGTCAGGGCCGCCCCGCGCGCCGGCACCGGCGCGCCGCCGCCCGATTTTCGGTACCATTCTCCCCACGTGCCCGGCCCCCGCCGGGCTGTCGTGCTTGCGGGCGCCGCGCCAGCGCCCGCCTGCGCTTGCTTGCCACGCCCGCCTGTCGTGCCCATGCCCGTGCCGGTGCGTGGCGCGGCGGCGGGCGCGGGCGGCGCGATGAAGAGGTAAGTATGAGAATAGCTTCGGTGGAAGACGACAAGAGCCAGGCCGAGCTGATCCAGCAGATCCTGGTCTCGGCCGGCCACGAGTGCGAATGCTTCGCCAGCGGCGGCAGCTTCCTGCGCGCCCTGCGCGACAAGGCGTTCGACCTGCTGGTGGTGGACTGGCAACTGCCCGACACCAGCGGTTTCGAGGTGGTCACCTGGGTGCGCCAGAATTCCGGGCGCAACCCGCCCATCCTGTTCCTGACCAGCCGCTCGCTGGAAGAGGACATCGTCGCCGGGCTCGGCGCGGGCGCCGACGACTACATGATCAAGCCGGTGCGCCGCGCCGAGCTGGTGGCGCGCGTGGGCGCGCTGCTGCGCCGCACGTATCCGCAGGCGCAGCAGGACGGCGACCTGATCCGCGTGGGCAGCTACCTGGTCGACCCGGCCGCGCGCACGGTGGAAGTGGCCGGCGTGCGCGCCGAGGTCTCGCCGCGCGAATTCGACCTGGCGCTGTTCCTGTTCCGCAACCTCGGCCGGCTGCTCTCGCGCGAGGTGGTCGAGCAGGCGGTGTGGGGCAGGGCCATCGGCGCGGGCTCGCGCACGCTGGACACGCATATCTCGCGCCTGCGCATCAAGCTCGCGCTGCGGCCCGAGAACGGCGTGCGCCTGACCTCCGTGTATTCGCACGGCTATCGCTTCGAAGCCACGGCAGATGGCGACAAGCAGGAAGACTGAGTTTATGAAGCGGTTCGACATGGCGACAAGCAGAACGGGCGGGATGGTCGGAATGGGCGGGATGGGCAGGATGGGTGGAGCGCGTGGCGCGGGCAGCGCGCGCGGCATGGCAGGCCGCGCCGCGCGGCATCCGCGCCTGCGCGCGGTGCTCGGCGCAATGGGCACGATGGGCGCGGCCGGCCTGATCGGCATGCTCGGCGCCGGCTGGCCCGGCGATGCGGCCGCGCAGGCCGCGGGCGCGGACGGGCAGGACTTCATCTACCTGGTGCGCCCGGGCGACACGCTCATCGGCCTGGCCGGGCAGTTCATGGACACGCCCGGCGGCTGGCGCGAGCTGCAGGCCCTCAACAAGGTGGCGGACCCCTACCACCTGCCGCCCGGCATGCGCCTGCGCATCCCGCTCGCGCGCATCCCGGTCGTGCCGGGCAGCGCGCGCGTGGTGTTCGTCACCGGCACGGCCCGCGCCGACGGCCGCGCGCTGCAGGCCGGCATGACGCTGGCCGAGGGCGCGCGCCTGGCGACGGAAGCCGGCGCTACCGTCACCATCGAGCTGGGCGACGGCTCGCGCGTCACGGTGCCGCCCGCGAGCGCGGTGGAAGTCCGCCGCCTGCGCGCGTTCGCGCGCACCGGGCTGACCGACACCGTGATCGGCATCGACCGCGGCGAGGTGGATTCCCGCGTGGCGCCGCGCGGCACCGGCGTGGGGCGCTACGAGATCCGCACGCCGTCGCTGGTGACGGGCGTGCGCGGCACGCATTTCCGCGTCGGCACCGACGACGGCGCCAGCCAGGGCGCGGTGCTCGAAGGCCGCGTGCAGGCCAGCGCCCGGCGCGGCCAGCGGGCCGCGGTGGCGGCCGGCTACGGCGTCAGCGTGTCGGCCGCCGGCGTGCTGGCGCGGCCGGTCGCGCTGCTGCCCGCGCCGGCGCTGGCGCCGCTGCCGTCGCCGCTGCTGGCCAGCAGCGCCACCGTCACCTGGGCGCCGGTCGCCAGCGCCGCCGCCTACCGCGTGGTGGTGTCGCGCGATGCCGCCCAGACCGAGTTGCTGTCGTCGCAGACCGTGGGCGCGGCCGAGGCCGCGCTGCAGGACCTGCCCGAGGGCACGCTGTACCTGGGCGTGAGCGCGCTCGACGCGCGGCGGCTCGGCGGCGCCGGCACGGTGGCGCCGCTGGTGGTGCGGCTCAACCCGGCCGCGCCGTTTACGCTCGCGCCCGAGCGCGGCGGCACCGCCTACGGCGAGGAAGCCGCGCTGCGCTGGGCCGAAGTCACCGGCGTCGCCCAATACGAATACGAGGTGGCCGCCGACGCCGACTTCCGCCAGGGCGTCGTGCGCGCGCGCGCGGACACGCCGTCGGCCAGCCTGCCGCTGGCGCCGGGCCGCTGGTGGTGGCGCGTGCGCTCGCTCGATGCCGCCGGCCAGCCGGGCCCGTGGAGCGAGGCGGTGGCCTTCACGCAGGAGCCGTCGCCGCCGCAGCCGAGCTTCGACGACGACGGCGGCGACACGCTGCACATCGCCTGGCCCGGCGCCGCGGCCGGCGCGGCGCAGGCCTACCGCCTGCAGATGGCCGCCGATGCGGCCTTCACGCAGATCGTGGCCGACGTGCGCAGCGACACCAACGACGCGCGCCTGCCGCGCCCGGCCAGCGGCACCTATTTCGTGCGGGTCGGGCGCGAGGGCGCCGCCGCCGGGCCGCACTACTCCGCACCCCAGCGCATCGAGGTGAAGCAGTACGTGCGCGACGCGCAAGGCCGGCCGGTAGGCGCCGGCGGGCGCATGCTCGACCGTGCCGACTGAGCAGGCCCGTATCGCGCGGATCGCCCGCGCCGCGGCGCGCGCCCGCGCGCTGGCGCGCCTGCCGATGCGCCTGCTGGCCGGCTACCAGCGCCGCACGCTGGTGGAGTGGGCGCTGCTGAGCGCGGCGGTGCTGCTGCTGGTGGCGGCCTGCGCGCTGCTGGGCTGGAGCGAGCGCGCCGACAAGGCGGTCTACGACCTCGCCGTGGTGGCCCAGCGCCACGCGCCCGCCGACGACATCGTCATCGTTGCCATCGACGATCCGGGCATCACCGCGATCGGCCGCTGGCCGTGGCGCCGCCACGTGCTGGCCGACCTGATCGACCATGTCGCCGCCGGCGCGCCGCGCGTGATCGGCGTGGACGTGATCCTCTCCGAGCCGGACCTGCAGCATCCCGCGGACGACCGCGCGCTGGCGCTGGCGATGGCGCGCGCCGGCAACGTGGTGCTGCCCGCGCTGGCCGAGCCCGGCGGCGACGGCCTGCAGGTGCGCTATCCGCTGACCGGCCTGGGCAGCGCGGTGGGCCACATCAACATCGCCGTGGACCTCGACGGCATCGCGCGCCAGGTATTCCTGCAGGAAGGCCTGCCGGGCCAGCTGCTCGATCATTTCTCGGCGGCGATGGTCGCCTTCGGCCGTCCGCCGCGGCCGGTGTCGGGCTACCGGCACGACCACCAGGACAGCGCGCCCGACGCCGACGGCTGGCTGCACCGCTACCGCCTGCGCATTCCGTTCGCCGGGCCGCCCGGCACGTTTCGCCAGATCCCCGTGCTCGACGTGCTCGGCGGCAAGCTGCCGCCGGACACCTTCCGCGGCAAGGCGGTGCTGATCGGCGCCACCGCCAGCGGGCTGGGCGACGTCTATCCCACGCCGGTCTCGCGCGACGGCCACGGCATGAGCGGCGTGGAGATCATCGCCAACGCCATGCACGCGCTCGAGCGCGACAGCGCCATCGTGGCGCTGCCGGCGCCGTGGTTCTGGCTCGGCACGCTGCTGCCGGTGCTGCTGGCGGCGCTGGCCGCGCTGGCGCTCACGCCGCGCAACGCGCTGGTGGTGACGGTGGCGCTGCTGGCCGGCACGCTGGGCGCGAGCCTGCTGCTGGTGGTGCTGGCCCACCTGTGGTTCGCGCCGGTCAGCGCGGTGCTGGGCTGCGGCCTGCTGTACCCGCTGTGGAGCTGGCGCCGGCAGGAAGCCGCGCTGCAGTTCCTCACCGACGAGCTGGCGCAGCTCGAGGCCGAGCCGGGCCTGCTGGCGATGCCCGCCGACGAAGGCGAGCCCCGCCGCGGGCGCAACCTCGACACCCGCATGCGGGCGGTCTACCGCATGACCACGCGCCTGCGCGACCTGCGCCAGTTCCTCGCCGACGGGCTGGAAGGCCTGCCCGAGGCCACCGTGATCTGCGACCCGGCCGGGCGCGTGCTGCTGGCCAACCGCCGCAGCCTGCTGCTGGCGCCGCGCACGCTGGCGCCGCTGGCCGACGTGGCGGCGCCGCGCCCGCGCATCGGCGAGCTGGTCGACGAGGTGTTCGTCCAGCCCAAGGCCGGCCACGAATACTGGGAGCAGCTGCGGCGCGCCCACGCCGGCGGCGACAGCGCGCAGGCGCCGCCCGGCGTGGAGCTGGAGGGGCGCGACCAGCGCCCCATGCTGCTGCGCGGCGCGCCGCTGCGCAGCGACACCGGCGGCGTGGCCGGCCTCATCATCAGCGTGATCGACATCACCCAGGTGCGCATGGCCGAGCGCCGGCGCGAGGAATCGCTGCGCTTCATCTCGCACGACATGCGCTCGCCGCAAGCCTCCATCCTCGCGCTGATCGAACTGCAGCGCGAAGAAAGCCGCGCGCTGCCGCAGGCCGCGCTGCTGGCCCGCATCGGCGACTACGCCAGCCGCACGCTGGAGCTGGCCGACGACTTCATCCGCCTGGCCCGCGCCGAGGCGCCGCACCTGAACTTTATCGAAGTCGATCTCGCCGGCGTGGTGCTCGACGCCACCGACGAGCTATGGGCGCTGGCCAGCGCCGCGCGCATCGACCTGCGCCTGGAGATGGGGGAAGAACAGCCGATGGTCACGGCCGAACCCGTGCTGCTGGTGCGCGCGATCGCCAACCTGGTGAGCAACGCGATCAAGTTCAGCCCGCCGCAGAGCACCGTCACGGTACGCCTGTACCGCGTGCCGCAGGGCGTGGCCATCGACGTGGCCGACCAGGGCCGGGGCATCGCGGTGGAAGATCAGGGCCGCCTGTTCCAGCCGTTCGCGCGCCTGCGCGACAACGAGCGCAACGCGCCCGCCGGCAGCGGCCTGGGGCTGGTGTTCGTCAAGACGGTGGTGGAGCGGCACGGCGGCGAGATCCGCCTGGCCAGCGAAGCGGGGAAGGGCGCGACGTTTACCATCGTGCTGCCGTGCTGAGTGGCACGGCGCGGCCACGCTCAGCGCGCCGCGTGCGTGCTGCTCGGCTCCTGCCCGGGCGCTGCCTGCGCGGCCGCGCGGCTGTCCATCTGCCGGATCTTGCGCGCGGCGCGCTGTTCGTTGTCTTCCTGCAAGGTGACGCAGAGCACGGTGAGCAGCGCGAACGCCACCATGCATAGCGCGATATAGCCAAGCAGCTTGGTTCGTTCGGATCGCATCGGCGTGCCTGTGGTGAATAGCGCTGGATTCTAGGCGCGCCGCGCGCGGGTAATGTCAACAAATGCAAGGGCTGGCCGCGCGCGTGCCGTCACGGCATTGGCGCGCGCGCCGGGCCGTCATGCCGGCGCAGGCCACGGCATGCCGCTGCGGCGCACCGCGCGGCCATGCTACGATCCGCGCCTATCTCGGAGAATGAAGATGTCTTTTACTTGCCAGAACCAATCGTGCCGCATGCGCTGGGAAGAGGCGGATGTGACGATCAAGGATGAAGGCCAGGGCCTGCTGTTCCGTTGCCCCGTATGCAACTCGCGCAACCCGGTGGTGCCGCAGCGCCGCCCGGACGGCACCATCCGCTACCAGCAGCGCACCAGGTAATCCCGCGGCGGGCTCAGCCGCCCGCACGCTTGACCGTCATGCCGCGCTGGCGCAGCTTCTCGATCACGGCGTCGCAGTGATCGCCCTGGATCTCGATCACGCCGTCCTTGACGGTGCCGCCCGAGCCGCAGGCCGCCTTGAGTTCCTTGCCGAGCTGGGCCAGCGCCAGCGGCGCCAGTGCCACGCCGCGCACCAGCGTCACGCCTTTGCCCTTGCGGCCCTTGGTTTCCCGCGATACCCGCACGATGCCGTCGCCTTGCGCGGCCGGCTGCGCCTTGCCGCAGGCGCAGGCCGCGGCGGGGTTGCCGCAGCCGGGGCACATGCGGCCGTGTTCCGTGGAATAGACCAGCGAGCTGGCGGGTTTGGGCCCTGGCATGACGACGTTCCTGGTGGCGGGGCGGCATGCCCCGGGGCAGGGCAGGGTACGTCAGGCGGGCGCCGCCGGCAAGCGTGCCGGCGCGAGGCGCCGGGCTAGCGGCCGGCGGGACTGCCGTAGAACGTGCCGGTGCGGGGGTTCGACACGATATAGGTATTGCGCCTGGCCCAGGTCTGGGCGGCCATGAATGCTTCCGGCTCGCGCTGGGTCCACTCGCTGGTCATCAGCGGCGCGGCTTCCTGCTCGGTGGTCATGTATACGGCTGCCTTGTGCAGGGCCGCGCGGCCCTTGCCTCCCGGAATCGTAATGGTGCGAATCGTCACGCGCATCGTCGGGATCCTCCACGTTTCTGGTCGCCAGATTATGTCCGGCTCCGCGGGGCAGTATCGTGACAATTGTGACAGCGAAATGCCGGCGGAGCGCAGCGGCTCCTAGTCTACTTCGTCTGGCGGCAGGATGGCGCGTGTGTTGCGCAAGCACCGCATCGCAGGCGTGCCGCGGCAGGGGCGCAGGCAACTTCCACGGCACAAATTCCCGCGGCGAGTGCAAATGTATTGACATGGCGGCGCGCCGCGCGGGCCAGGACATGACCAATACATTGTAGGCCGCGGGCGGCTGCGCGGGCAGCATCGCGCCGGCTTGCCATCGGCCGGCGCGTCGCGGCCGGCCCGGCGTCAGAGTCCGCCGGTGTCGAGCCGGATGCCGAGCTCGCCGGCCATCTGCTCGAGCATGGCCTGCAGGCGCGCGACCTTTTCCTCCAGTTCCCGCTGCGCGGCTTTCATCGCTTCGAACTCGGAGGGCGGCACGGTGTCCTCGCCGTTGCCTTGCGCGGGCGTGTCGTCCACGCTGACCTCGCCGCACAGCAGATGCATCCAGCGGTGCTCGCGCCCGCCGGGCGCGCGCGGCAGCTTGACCACGCGCGGCGGCTCGGCGGCGGCGAGTTCGTCGAGGAAGACCTCGACCGAGGAGATGTCGGCGAACGCATGCAGGCGCGCGCTGTTCAGGCGCAGCTCGGCCGCGGTCTGCGGGCCGCGCAGCATCAGGATGGCGAGCAGCGCGGCGGACTGGCTGGGCACGCCCAGCACGCGCTTCATGTTCTGCTCGAAGCGCGGCACGCGGCTGCTGCTGCCTTCCATCGCCAGGCTCAGGCGCTTGAGGCCGTCGATGGCGGTGAGCACTTCGTCTTCGGTGGCGTTCATCACCGGCGCGCGCGCGGTCTTCTGGTTGCAGCCGGCGGTGAGCGCGTTGAGCGAGAGCGGATAGGTGTCGGGCACGGTGTGCTGCTTTTCCAGCAGCACGGCCAGCACGCGCGCCTCGAGCTGGGTCAGGGCGCGGATGGCGGGGCGTGCGGAGAGATCGGGGGTGGTGTCCATGAGTGGCGTCGCTCGGTGAGGCGGCTGCGGGCCGCGCGGCGGATGCGCGCGGGCCCGGAGGCAGCGGTTTTGCGAGCCATATGATAGCCGCCCGGGCGCGTCTTCCCGCCGGAGCCGGCCATGCGGCGAAGCGGGCAGGACATGCGCGGCCCGCGCCGCGCGGGGCCGCGTCAGTCGCGCGAGGCCAGCGTGCGGTTGATGCCCAGCGCCAGCAGCGTGCAGGCGGCGCCGGACAGAAGATAGACGCTCACCGCCACCAGCCCGAACTCGACCGACAGCCCCAGCGCCACCAGCGGCGCGAAGGCCGCGCCGAACAGCCATGCGAAGTCGGAGGTCAGCGCCGCGCCGGTATAGCGGTAGCGGCTCTCGAAGTTCGAGGTGACGGCGCCCGCGGCCTGTCCGTAGGACAGGCCCAGCAGCCCGAAGCCGATCAGGATGAACAGGTCCTGCCGCGCCGCGCTGCCGCCCATCAGGAACGGCGCGAACAGGCTGAAGATGGCGATCAGCGTGGCCATCAGGCCGAGCGTGGTGCGCCGGCCGATGCGGTCCGCGATCACGCCCGAGGCGATGGTGCCGAGCACGGCGACGCCGGCGCCGATGATCTGCACCACCAGCACGTCGCTCACGTCCTGCGTGCCGTGCACCGCCACCCACGACAGCGGGAACACCGTGACGAGGTGGAACAGCGCATAGCTGGCCAGCGCCGCGAACGCGCCGAGGAACAGGTTGTAGCCTTGGTCGCGCGCGATCACGATGGGGCTGATCGGCTCCAGCTCGCCTTCGTCCAGCAGTTGCGTGTACTCCTGCGTCACCACCAGCCGCAGCCGCGCGAACAGCGCCACCACGTTGATGGCGAAGGCCACGTAGAACGGATAGCGCCAGCCCCATTCGAGAAATTCCTCGATGTCGAGGCTGGTGCGCAGGAACAGGAACAGCGAGCCCGCGATGAAGAAGCCGATCGGCGCGCCGAGCTGCCCCAGCATCGAATACCAGCCGCGCCGCTGCGGCGGCGCGTTGAGCGCCAGCAGCGAAGGCAGGCCGTCCCACGAGCCGCCGAAGCCGATGCCCTGCAGCACGCGGAAGCACGCCAGCAGGATGATGGACTCGCGCCCGAGCGTGTCGTAGCCCGGCAGGAAGGCGATGCCGGCGGTGGCCGTGCCGAGCGCGAACAGCGCCGCGGTGAGCTTGATGCCGCGCCCCCAGCGCCGCTGGATCACCATGAACAGCGTGGTGCCGAACGGGCGCGCGATGAAGGCGAAGGAGAAGACCGTGAAGGACAGCAGCAGGCCTTCCACGCGCCCGGCGAACGGGAAGAACACCGCCGGGAAGACCAGCACCGAGGCGATGCCGTAGACGAAGAAATCGAAGTATTCGGAGGCCCGGCCGATGACCACGCCGGTGGCGATCTCGCCCGGCGCGACCCTGGCATGGTGCGCGGCCTCCTGGGCCGAGGGTGCTGACGACGGGTCGTGCTGGTGAGCGATGCTGGACATCATCAGGCCTTGTCGTAGTGCCACACTCCTTTAAGAATGGCACTTCTTTGACTACAGTGCCATAGGAAAATATGCAGTGTCGGAAAGCTTGATTCTCGAAGTATGATGTTGCCCATGCCAGCCCACCGGCGTTCCAACGATCACTTGGACGGCTATGCATTTGCGTACACGGATAGTGCCATCCCGCTACGTCAAGCGCGGATTCCTACTTTCGGCTGCCTTGCTGTTGACGGGTTGCAGTGCCGTGCTGATGGCCCCGTCCGGCGACCTCGCGGTCAGGCAGCGTGATCTAATCATCATCTCGACCGGCCTGATGCTGTTGATCATCGTGCCGGTGATCATCCTCACACTGCTGTTCGCCTGGCGCTACCGCGCCTCCAACCGCGCCGCCACCTACGAGCCCGACTGGGACCACTCCACGCTGCTCGAACTGGTGATCTGGTCCGCGCCGCTGCTCATCATCATCGCGCTCGGCGCGATCACCTGGGTCAGCACGCACAAGCTCGACCCGTACCAGCCGCTGTCGCGCATCGACGCCGAGCGCGGCGTGCCCACCGGCACCGAGCCGCTCACCGTGGAAGTGGTGGCGCTGGACTGGAAGTGGCTCTTCCTGTATCCCGACCAGGGCATCGCCACCGTCAACGAACTGGTGGCGCCGGTGGACCATCCGATCCGCTTCAAGCTCACCGCGTCGAGCGTGATGAACTCCTTCTTCATCCCCGCGCTGGCCGGGCAGGTCTACGCCATGCCGGGCATGGAGACCAAGCTCCATGCGGTCATCAACGCGCCCGGCGTGTACGAAGGCTTCTCCGCCAACTACAGCGGCGCGGGCTTCTCCGGCATGTACTTCAAGTTCCACGGCGTGAGCAACGAGGAGTTCGAGCGCTGGGTCAGGCAGGCCAAGGCCGGCGGCGGCGCGCTCACGCGCGAGACCTACCTCAGGCTCGAGCAGCCCAGCGAGCGCGAGCCGGTGCGCCGCTACGCCAGCGTGGACCCGGCGCTGTACGGCGCCATCCTCAACCGCTGCGTGGAAGCGGGCAAGCCGTGCATCAAGGACATGATGCCGATGACCGGGCAGGCCACGCGCCAGGCGCAGCGGGCGCAGCCGGTGCCATCGGTACGGCTGGGGTCGGGGCAGGGCGAGTATGCGCTGGCCTCGCTGCAGCGCGCCGGCGCGCCGTTCGGCGAGATCTGCACCGCGAGCGACCCGACCGGCTCCGGTTCCGCCAAAGCCCTGCCGCGCTGACGCGGCCCGGCCCGACGCCATGACGCGAGCGCCGAAAAAGAATCCTGCAACAATGCCCCTGCGGCCCTGGTGATGACAATGCCCGAGCACGATCTTACCCAGCTGGTATTCGGCCGCCTGACCTGGGAGGCGATTCCCTACCACGAGCCCATCCTGCTGGCGACCTTCGCCGTGGTGGCGGTCGGCGGGCTGGCGCTGGTCGGCGTGCTGACCTACTTCCGCGCGTGGGGCTACCTGTGGCGCGAATGGTTCACCAGCATCGACCACAAGAAGATCGGCATCATGTACATCGTGCTCGGCATCGTCATGCTGCTGCGCGGCTTCGCCGATGCCATCATGATGCGCGCGCAGCAGGCGGTGGCCTTCGGCGATTCGGCCGGCTACCTGCCGCCGCACCACTACGACCAGATCTTCACCGCGCACGGCGTGATCATGATCTTCTTCGTGGCCATGCCGCTGGTCACGGGCTTCATGAACTTCGTGGTGCCGCTGCAGATCGGCGCGCGCGACGTGGCCTTTCCCTTCCTCAACAACTTCAGCTTCTGGATGACGGTGGGCGGCGTGGTGCTGGTGATGATGTCGCTGTTCGTCGGCGAGTTCGCGCGCACCGGCTGGCTGGCCTATCCGCCGCTCTCGGGCATCCTGCAGAGCCCCGACGTGGGCGTGGACTACTACATCTGGTCGCTGCAGGTGGCGGGGCTGGGCACGCTGCTGTCCGGCATCAACCTGCTGGTGACGATCGTCAAGATGCGCGCGCCCGGCATGACGCTGATGAAGATGCCGATCTTCACCTGGACCTCGCTGTGCACCAACGTGCTGATCATCGCCGCGTTCCCGGTGCTCACCGCGGTGCTGGCGCTGCTGGCGCTGGACCGCTACGTCGGCACCAACTTCTTCACGGCGGACCTCGGCGGCAACGCGATGATGTACATCAACCTGGTCTGGATCTGGGGGCACCCCGAGGTCTACATCCTGGTGCTGCCCGCGTTCGGCATCTTCTCCGAAGTGGTGTCCACCTTCTGCGGCAAGCGGCTGTTCGGCTATGCGTCGATGGTGTACGCCACGGTGGTGATCACGGTGCTGTCGTACCTGGTGTGGCTGCACCACTTCTTCACGATGGGCTCGGGCGCGAGCGTCAACTCGTTCTTCGGCATCACCACCATGATCATCTCGATCCCGACCGGGGCGAAGATCTTCAACTGGCTGTTCACCATGTACCACGGGCGCATCCGCTTCGAGGTGCCGATGCTGTGGACGGTCGGCTTCATGGTGACGTTCGTCATCGGCGGCATGACCGGCGTGCTGCTGGCGGTGCCGCCGGCGGACTTCTCGCTGCACAACAGCCTGTTCCTGATCGCCCACTTCCACAACGTGATCATCGGCGGCGTGCTGTTCGGGCTGATGGCCGGCATCAGCTACTGGTTCCCCAAGGCGTTCGGCTTCAAGCTCGACCCGTTCTGGGGCAGGTGCTCGTTCTGGTTCTGGCTGGTCGGCTTCTACGTCGCCTTCATGCCGCTGTACGTGCTTGGCCTGATGGGCGTGACCCGGCGCATGAACCATTTCCAGGATGCCTCGCTGCAGATCTGGTTCCAGATCGCCGCGTTCGGCGCGCTGCTGATCGCCTGTGGCATCGGCTGTTTCCTGATCCAGCTGTTCGTGAGCTTCCGCCGCCGCGAGGAACTGCGCGACACCACCGGCGACCCGTGGAACGGCCGCACGCTGGAGTGGTCCACGTCCTCGCCGCCGCCGCAGTACAACTTCGCCTTCACGCCGCTGATCCACGACAACGACGCCTGGTGGCAGATGAAGCAGCTCGGCTACCAGCGCCCGCAGCAGGGCTTCATCCCGATCCACATGCCGAAGAACACCAGCGCCGGCATCATCCTCGCGGGGCTGAGCACGCTGATGGGCTTCGCGCTGATCTGGCACATGTGGCTGATCGTGGCGCTGGCGTTCATCGCCCTGCTGGCGGTGGCGATCGGCCACACCTTCAACTACAAGCGCGACTACTACATCCCGGCCGACACCGTCGTCCGTACCGAGGCAGAGCGCTCGCGCCTGCTTGCCACTCATGGTTGATATCGCCACCCCCTACGGCCCGGACAGCATGAGCGCGCAGGCGGCCCCGCGCGAGGCGCAGCTGCGCTTCTACGAAACCACCGAGGTGCACCCGCAGAACGGCACGCTGCTCGGCTTCTGGCTCTACCTGATGAGCGACTGCCTCATCTTCGCCAGCCTGTTCGCCGTCTACGGCGTGGTGGGCCGGCGCTATGCCGGCGGCCCGACCGGCGCGGAGCTGTTCGAGCTGCCGCTGGTGGCGCTCAACACCACCTTCCTGCTGCTGTCGTCGATCACGTATGGCTTCGCCATGCTGGAAATGCAGAAGGCGCGCACCAGCCAGACGCAGTGGTGGCTGGCCATCACCGGCGTGCTGGGCGCGGCCTTCCTCGGCATCGAGATGTACGAATTCGCGCACCTCGTGCACGAAGGCGCCGGGCCGCAGCGCAGCGCGTTCCTGTCGTCGTTCTTCACGCTGGTCGGCACGCACGGGCTGCACGTGACCGTGGGCATCGTGTGGCTGGTCACGCTGATGGTGCAGGTCGGCAAGTACGGGCTGATCCACGAGAACAAGCGCCGCCTGATGTGCCTGTCCATGTTCTGGCACTTTCTCGACGTGGTCTGGATCGGCGTGTTCACCTTCGTCTACCTGATGGGAGTCCTGCCATGAACGCGCACGACAACACGCTGGCCGGCGGCGCCGGCGCGCACGGCCACGATGGCCACGACGACCACGGACACCATGACGACGAAGGGTTCCACGCCACCTTCGGCGGCTACATGACCGGCTTCGTGCTCGCCGTGCTGCTGACCGCGGTGCCGTTCTGGCTGGTCATGGCCAACGTGTTCGACAAGTCCCGGACCACGGCGCTGGTGCTGCTGGTGTGCGCCGCCGTGCAGATCGTCGTGCACATGATTTACTTCCTGCACATGAACTTCAAGTCCGAGGGTGGCTGGACCATGCTGGCCCTGATCTTCACCATCGTGCTCGTCGTGATCGCGCTGAGCGGCTCGCTCTGGGTGATGTTCCACCTGGATCAGAATATGATGCCGGCTATGCACGACACGAAGAACCTACCTTGAACGCAACTCGACACCCCCAGCCCCAGCCAGCCACCGGCGCCGCGAGCGCCCAGCCGTCCGCTTCCCCGCGCCGCACCGGCGCTCTCGTGGTGTTTGCCGTCCTGGCGGCATTCGCCTTTTCCGTCCTGGTCGGGCTCGGCACCTGGCAGGTCCAGCGCCGCGCCTGGAAGCTCGACCTGATCGAGCGCGTCAACGCGCGCGTGCACGCGCCGCCGGTGGCGGCGCCCGGTCCCGCGCAATGGCCGCAGGTCAGCGTGGCCGGCGACGAATACACGCACGTGCGCGTGTCCGGCACCTTCCTCAACGACCGCGAGACGCTGGTCCAGGCCGTGACCGACCTGGGCGGCGGCTTCTGGGTGGTCACGCCGCTGCGCATGGCCGACGGCAGCGTGGTGCTGGTCAACCGCGGCTTCGTGCCGCCCGAGCGCGCCGAGCGCGCCGCCCGCAGCCAGTACGACCCGCCCGGCGAGACCACCGTCACCGGCCTGCTGCGCATCAGCGAGCCCGGCGACGCCTTCCTGCGCCACAACGATCCGGCGGCCAACCGCTGGTACAACCGCGACGTGCCCGCCATCGCCGCGGCGCGCGGCCTGCAGAACGTGGCGCCGTATTTCATCGACGCCGACGCGGCGGCCGGCGCCGCGCCCGCGGTCAATGGCGCGGCGGCCGACCCCGAAGGCAGCGTGCCGCGCCAGCAGGACGGCGAGCGCACGTGGCCGGTCGGCGGGCTGACCGTGATCTCCTTCCACAACAGCCACCTCGGCTACGCCATCACGTGGTACGGGCTGGCGCTGATGGTGGCGCTGGGCGCCTTCCTGGTCGGCCGGCAGGAGTACCGCCGGCGCAAGGGGATGTGAGGCGGGGCCGGCGTCCCGACGCATCGGGACGCCGGCCAGCACATCCGCCGGGGCCCTAGCCGACCGTGGCCTCGAACACGCGGCGGTAGTTGCCGCCCAGGATCATGCCCGTTTCCTGCTGGGTGAAGCCCGCGGCGACCAGCGCGTCGCCCAGCGAGGGCAGCTGCTCGTAGCCGGTGAAGACCGGCGGCGAGATGAAGCCGAGCATGTCGGTGCCCAGGCCGACGTGCGCCACGCCCACCACGTCCGCCATGCGCTTGACGCCTTCGGCCATCGCTTGCAGGCTGTGGAAGGTGCCCGCGCTCGGCCACACGCCGATCACGCCGCCGGTGCCGGCGATGGCGCGCGCATGGTCCGGCGAGATCAGCCGGCTGCGCGTGCCCGGGTGCGTGGCCAGCGCCGTGTGCGAGATCACCAGCGGCTTGCTCGACGCCGCCGCCGCGCGCTTGACGAGGTCGTAGGTGCCGTGCGCCACGTCCACCACGATGCCCAGCGCATTGCAGCGCCGCACCACCGCGGCGCCGAAGTCCGTCAGGCCGCCGTGCACCGGCGCCTCGGTCTGGATGTCGCCCAGTTCGTTGACGCGGTAGTGCGTCAGCTGCAGATGGCGCAACTGGTACATCGCATGCGCCTCGTCCACGCGCTCCAGCCGGCCTTCCAGGAAATCGGCGCCCTCCGCCGCGATGATCGCGCACGGGCCGGCGTGGCCCTGCGCCGCCAGCGTGGCCGCGCTGGTGACGACCTGCATGCGCTCGCGCGCCACCAGCTCGTGCGCGCGCGCGAATTCGGTGCGGCCCAGCGCGTAGAGCTCGCCCTCCTGCGGCGTGCGCCAGGCCTCGAAGCGCATGCGGTTGGCCGACACGCGCGTGACCGTGGTGTCGGTGACGATGGCCAGGCAGATCACGTTCATGCCGCCCGCGCGCATCGGCGCGGCCAGCGGCAGGAACGGCCGGCGCGCGCCGATGGCCGGATCGCGCGAGACGATCACGCGGCCGGCGTGGCTGTGCATGTCGATGGTCAGCGCGTCGGCGGCCGGTTGCCATCTGGCCGGGGCGTCGGCCGGCTGCGCGTTGCCGGCCGCATCGGCCTGCCCTTCGGTGTAACCGGCGAACCGTCCCGGCGCGCAGGCCGCGAGGCCGAGCGCCGCGCCGGAGGCCAGGAACACGCGCCGGCTCATGGTGCCGGCGGCGGGCGCGGCGAGCGGCTGCGCGTCGCGCAACTGGTAGCGCCATCCCGCCGGATCGTCCAGCAGGCGCACCAGGCGGCCGCGCAGGCCGACTGCCTGCGCCGGCAAGGCCAGCGGGCCGGCGGCGTAGACTTCGACGCAGGCCCGCGGATCGCGCGGCACGCAGCCGCCGCAACAGGGCGGCTCGGCCGCCAGCAGGAAATAGTCGGCGGCCTGTGCCTCGGGATCGAGGGGGATCATCCAGCCGCCGAGTTCGACCGTTGCGCCGTCGAGCGCGTCGGCATTACCGTTCCGGATCGTCGTCCAGTCGATCTGCATGCGGGGTCCCCTGGTGTGGCCGGCGCCGCGCCGGCCGCGCTATGGAGGATAGCCGTTCGGGCCCCGCTTGTGCGTCAGCTTTTCTGCGCCGGGGGGCTGAACAGGTAGGGCACCACCGCGGCCGCCACCAGCACGCCCGCCGACAGGAAGATGGCGGCGTAGGTGCGCGAGACCGGCCAGCGCGCGGCGTCGCCGAAGCTGGCGATCATGCCGAAGGCCCACGACGCCAGCGCCGAGCCGAGGAAGACGAAGGTATTGAGCAGGCCCAGGCCGCGCCCGCGCGCCGCCGGCGGGATCAGGCCGCGGCCCTGCGCCATGACCAGCGGGTGGAGCATGCCGATGGTGGACAGCAGCGCCATCAGGCCCACGCCGGAGGCCACGCTGCTGTCCGGCCACATGGTCAGCAGGATCGCGCCCAGCAGCGAGAAGCAGGACCAGCCGCCGATGGTGGCCTTGAGCGAGCTGCGCCGCACCAGCACCGGCAGCACGAACGCCGTGGCGAAGCCGGCCAGGCTCAGCAGCGTCAGCGCCACGCCGCGCGGGCCGGCCTGCAGGCCGTAGACGCTGGCCAGGTAAGGCCCGCTCCAGGCATTGCGGAAGGCGGTGCCGGCGGCCATCGCCACGCACATCGGGATCAGCGTCCACAGCGGCGCCAGGCCCAGCAGCCGGGCGCTCTGCAGCAGCATGGCGCGCCACGGCGTGTGGCGTGCCTCGGCATGGCCCTCGTCGCGCACGCAGCGCCAGACGCCGTAGCAGGCCATCGCCATGCACAGTGCCGCGAACGCCATCGCCACGCGCCAGCCCAGCAGTTGCGAGGCCCAGCCCAGCGGCGCCGTGGCGCACAGCGCGCCGATCATGCCGGTGGCGTTGGACTTGCTGACCACGCGCGTGTAGTCGCGCTCGGACAACTGCTCGGACGCGAAATGCAGCAGCCCCATGAAGACCGGCGCGCAGGCCAGGCCGAGCCCGGCCTGCGCCAGCATGGCCACGCCACCGTTGGGCGCCAGCGTAAACAGCAGCGACGACACCGCGCCGATGGCCAGCAGCAGCGACGTGGGCCGGCCCACGCCGTAGCGGTCGAAGGCGATGCCGACCGGGATCTGCGCCGCCGCGAAGGCCATGAAGAAGCTCGACGACAGCGCGCCGAAGCCGGCCGCCGACAGCCCGAAGTCATGCTGGAGTTCCGGCGCCATCACCGCCAGGCAACTGCGGTAGAACTGGCTGAGCGCGAACGCGAAGGTCAACAGGAGGATGCCGTGCAGCGCGCGGTTGGTGGCATCGGGGGCGCTTTGCCGCGCGGGCAGCTGGCCGCCTTGCGCGGCTGGGGATGTCTTCACGATGGAACCAGGTCTGTGTTCTTCTTATGCGCTGCTTCCCGGAGCACGGGCGCAGGACCGCGACCGCGGGGCGCCGCGGCAGCGGGTCATTCTACGCTGCCGGCCCGCCGGCCGAGGTGCGCCGCGGTTGGCTTGCGTGGTTCGCCGGCGTCAATCTGTTCGATTATCGGTGCGGATGGATGTCAGGCTTGTGACCGCGCGGCAGCGTTCCGGCCCGGCCGGTGGCCGATGAAAATTCGCCACATCCCGCTCGTGCACACGCGATTCGCCGCCTATTCTCCTATGGCTGTGCACGTTGTATCGCTGGCCGGCCGCAGCTTGCCGGGCGCCATGAACGCGGAAGTCTGCTCGTCCCGCCAGGGCGGCAGTCCACGGCCAGGGATGCCCGGTGCCCTGGTCTTGCCGCGCCCGCAGGGGACGGCGCTCCGCGCCTTTTTCCTTCCCGCATCGTTTCTCGCCAAGGAGCATGCAGTGACTACGCAACAAGAACAAGACCCCGTGCCGTCGCCAGCGCGCCGCAATGTGCTGGTGGCCGGCGCGTCCGCCGTTGCCGCCGGCACCCTTTCCGCCCTGGCTGCCACGGCGGACGCCGAGGCAGCCACCAAGCCGGTTCGTGCCGGCGGCCAACACGCCCCCAACCAAGGAAGCCAAGTCATGGATACCATCACCACCAAAGACGGCACCCGCATCTACTACAAGGACTGGGGTACCGGCCAGCCCATCGTGTTCCATCACGGCTGGCCGCTCACCGCCGACGACTGGGACGCGCAGATGCTGTTCTTCCTCTCCAAGGGCTACCGCGTGATCGCGCACGACCGCCGCGGGCACGGCCGCTCCACCCAGACCGCGACCGGCAACGAGATGGACACCTACGCCGCCGACGTGGCCGCGCTGGCCGCGCACCTCGACCTGCGCAACGCCGTGCACGTGGGCCACTCCACCGGCGGCGGCGAGGTGGCCCGCTACGTGGCGCGCCACGGCGCCGGCCGCGTGGCCAAGGCGGTGCTGATCGGCGCGGTGCCGCCGGTCATGGTCAAGAGCGCGGCCAATCCGGGCGGGCTGCCGCTCGAAGTGTTCGACGGCTTCCGCGCCCAGCTTGCCGCCAACCGCGCGCAGTTCTACAAGGACGTGCCGATTCCGTTCTACGGCTACAACCGCGAAGGCGCCAAGGTCTCCGAAGGCATCAAGGAGAACTGGTGGCGCCAGGGCATGATGGGCGGCACCAAGGCCCACTACGACTGCATCAAGGCCTTCTCCGAGACGGACTTCACCGAAGACCTCAAGAAGATCGACGTGCCGGTCCTGATCATGCACGGCGACGACGACCAGATCGTGCCGATCGCCGATTCGGCGCTGCTGTCCATCAAGCTGGTGCGCAACGGCACGCTCAAGGTCTACAAGGGGTATCCGCACGGCATGTGCACCACCCATCCCGACGTCATCAACGAAGACCTGCTCGCCTTCATCAAGCAATGACCGCGCGGTAGCCGGCCCAAAGCCGGCTGCGGTTTGTCGGTCTTTCCCTTGCCGTGCCGTCCGCGGTTCCCGCCGCGGGCGGCACGGCGCCGGCGCGCCCCAAGGCCGCCGGCGGGATGCGCGCCTGCCGCTCTTGCCGGCCAGGCGCGCTTCCCGCACGGAAGGCGCCGCCTTCTTTATGCCTTTGAAGGCAATTCTCCAAAATAAGTGAATCGAAATGCACTTTAAGTGACGTGCAACCGTCCTCATCTGTGTATCAAATGAGAGTGATTAGCATTTACAATTGGCGGCAGCGTGCGGCATTGCCCAGAATGAGTCATCAGGCGCGCGAGCCGGCCCCGCCGGCGCGCCAACCACCATGCCAGAGCCAATCATGCCTCCCAGCCCAGACCAGCTTGCCCTTCCCGCCGCGTCCGCGGACGCGCGGCTTGCCCCGCAACTGCCGCGGCGGGCCGCCTTCCTCGGCGCCGGCGCGCTGGTGGCGGTCGGCTACATGGACCCGGGTAACTGGGCCACCGCCATTTCCGCCGGCGCCAGGTACGGCTACGGCCTGCTCGCGGTGGTGGCCGCCGCCAGCGTGGTGGCCATGCTGCTGCAATGGATCGCCGCGCGCATCGGCGTGGTCACGGGGCGCGACCTCGCGCAGCTCAGCCGCGAGCGCTTCGGCCGGCGCACCGTGATCGGCCTGTGGCTCGCCAGCGAGATCGCCATCATCGCCTGCGACGTGGCCGAAGTGGTCGGCACCGCCGTGGCGCTGCAACTGCTGCTGCACGTGAACCTGTGGGTCGGCGTGCTGCTCTCCGCCGTCGGCACCATCGCCATGCTGGCCGTGCAGCGCCAGGGCCGGCGCACGCTCGAGGCGCTGGTGGCCGGGCTGATCCTGCTGGTGGCGCTGTGCTTCGTCGCCCAGCTGGCGATGGCGCAGCCCGACTGGGCCGCGGTGGCCGGCGGCTTCGCGCCCTCGGCGCAACTGGTGCGCGACGCCGGCATGCTGTGGCTGGCCGCCGGCATCGTCGGCGCCACCGTGATGCCGCACAACCTCTACCTGCACTCCGCGCTGGTCAGCAAGTTCGCGCCGCGGTCGCAAGCCGGCCAGCCGGCGGCAACGCGCGCGCCCCGGGCCGCGGACGCGCCCGCCGTGGCGGCGGCGCTGCGCGGTGTCAACCTCGACACCATCGGCTCGCTGACCTTCGCCTTCCTCGTCAATGCCGCGCTGCTGATCCTGGCCGCCGCCGCGTTCCACGCCAGCGGCATGACCGAAGTCAGCGACCTCGCCGACGCGCACCGCCTGCTGGATCCGCTGCTCCACTCGCAATGGGCCAGCCTGCTGTTCGCCGGCGCCTTGCTGGCCTGCGGCCTGAACTCCACGCTCACCGGCACGCTGGCCGGGCAAGCGGTGATGGAAGGCTTCCTCAACCTGCGCATCTCGCAGACCCGGCGCGCGCTGCTCACGCGCGGACTGGCCATCGTGCCGGCGCTGGCGGCGGTGGGGGTGTTCGGGCAGCATGGCTCGGCCGAACTGCTGGTGGCCAGCCAGGTGGTGCTCAGCCTGAGCCTGCCGCTGGCGGTGGTGCCGCTGATCCTGTTCGCGTCCAACCGGGAACTGATGGGCGCGTGGCGCGTGCGCGGCGTGCCGCTGGTGTTGGCCTGGGTTAGTGTGGGGGTTATTCTTTTTCTTAATGGGGCGTTGCTTTGGCAGGGAGTAATTGGTTAATTTTTTTTATTGATTTTAAATTCCTTAGATTCCTAAAGTAAAAGGATTAACTTCAAAGTCAACGGCTGAACGTCAAAGTCAAAGGCTTTCGCTCCTCCGGAGCGACCTACTTTCTTTTGTCCGAAAAGAAAGTAGGCCAAGAAAGCGGACTGCCTTGCCGGCAGGGGCAGAGCCGAACAGGGTTGCTGGTTGTTGGTGGTTTCGTGGTGGGGTTCGTGGTTCTGCTGGGATTCTGCCGGTACCGGTTCTAGCGGCCACGTTCTCTCGGGTGGTGTTCGATTCGTGGTGGCGCTGCATGATGGCGTAGGCCCAGGCCCCTCAAGCTGCTGCCGCGACCGGGGTGGACGGGTGCGTCGCAGGGACGGTGCTGGTTTCGTGGTGGGCGTGGTGGCCCCTGCGCGGGTGTGTTGGGTTGCTGGAACCGAGACTGGCACCGCGCTCGAACAGGGGCCACCACGCCCACCACGAAACCAATGCCGGTGCTACGCCGTGACCGCCAAAACCGGTAACGGCAGATGCCAGAACCAGCAGTGCGCCCGTCATCATAGGTCTGACCCCGAAACCCATACCGCCAGCCAGATCGTGGCCAGCCGAACCGGTAACGGCAGGATTCCAGCAGAACCACAGGCCCCACGACGAAACCAGCAACACCAGAAACCCCAACGTTTCTGCCCCTGCCGGCCAGGCAGCCCGCTTTCTTTGCCTACTTTCTTTTCGGGGAAAAGAAAG
>NZ_JBYTEL010000021.1:0-125704 GCF_058789195.1 Cupriavidus sp. FW216-B1
GCCTACTTTCTTTTCGGGGAAAAGAAAGTAGGTCGCTCCGGGGGAGCGAAAGCCTTTGACTTTGACTTTGACTTTGAAGTTGACGTTAAGAAGTTGAATTTGACTTTGAAGTTGACTTTGAATTTAAGCCTTTGACTTTGAAGTCAAACCTTTGAATAAAAAAACCCAAAAATCAAAAAACCCCCCTCTCCGCCAGATTGCGGTACAGCGCCCGCACACCGAAGGCCCAAGGCGCAATCTCCGTACTCAACCTCACTGTATTGACCAACGCGCCAAGCGCGGGCGCCGAGATCGTCACCACATCACCGAGATGATGCGTGAAGCCGGCGCCCGGCGCATCGCGATCCTTGATCGGCGAGAACATGGTGCCGAGGAACAGCATGAATCCGTCCGGATACTGGTGATGCGCCCCGCAGGTCTGCGCGACCAGATCGGCCGGATCGCGGCTGATCTCTGCCATGTGGCTCACGCCTTCCAGCACGAAGCCGTCGTCGGCGCCTTCCACCCGCAGCGACACGTTGGCGTGGCGCACGCTGTCCAGCGTGAAATGCCCATCGAACAGCCGCACGAACGGGCCGATCGCGCATGAGCCGTTGTTGTCCTTGCACTTGCCGAGCAGCAGCGCGGAGCGGCCTTCGATGTCGCGCAGGTTGACGTCGTTGCCCAGCGTGGCGCCGACCGGCTGGCCGGCGGCGTTCACCGCCAGCACGATCTCCGGTTCCGGGTTGTTCCACACCGAGGCCGGATGCAGGCCGACGTCGGCGCCGAAGCCGACCGCCGACATCGGCTGCGATTTCGAGAACACTTCGGCGTCGGGGCCGATGCCGACTTCCATGTACTGCGACCACGCGCCGCGCCGCTCGAGTTCGGCCTTGAGCCGCCGCGCGGCTTCGGAGCCGGGCTTGATCTTCGACAGGTCCGCGCCGATCAGCGCGGCGATGGTCTCGCGCACGTCCCGGGCGCGCGCGGGGTCGCCGCCGGCCTGTTCCTCGATCACGCGCTCGATCAGGCTGACCGCGAAGGTCACGCCGCACGCCTTGATGGCCTGCACGTCGCACGGCGCCAGCAGCCGCGTCGCGTTGCCGGCGGCGCCGGGCGCGCTGGCGGCCAGCAGCGCCGCGGCCGGGCCGAGCGCCTCGCCGGGCGCGTGGCGCACGATGTCCGCCGCGTCGGCGCGGTCGAACAGGTCGGCCGTGGTCGGCACGGCGGCGGTGATGTCGAACGCTTCGCCGCCGCGCACGGCGACCACGCAGGGGCCTTCGTGAGCGCCGGCGCGGCGCCAGACGCGCCCGGCCAGCAGCGCCTGATCGAGGTCGTCGGGCAGGCAGCGCAGTGTGTCGGCGGGGCTCATGACAGGGCCGCGCGCGGGCGCGGTGCGAAGGTCCTGGGCAGGCCGGCGCGCGCGATGGCGCCGGTGAACGGCTCGCCGGGCAGCCACGCGGCCAGCGTCTCGCGCATTTCGCGCAGCGCGTCGAGGTCGATGCCGGTGTGCAGGCCCTCGGACTCGAGCAGGAACACGGTGTCCTCGGTATTGATGTTGCCGGTCGCGTTGGGCGCGAACGGGCAGCCGCCGAGGCCGCCGAGCGAGGCGTCGAAGCAGCGCACGCCGGCGTCGAGCGCGGCGATCACGTTGGCCAGCCCCAGCCCGCGCGTGTCGTGGAAGTGGCAGGCCAGCGGCACCTCGCCGGCCAGCGCGCGCACCTTGCGCATCAGCGCGCGCACCTGGCCCGGATGCGCGTAGCCGACCGTGTCGGCGATGGTGATTTCCTCGGCGCCGGCTTCCAGCAGCGTCTCCACCAGCGCCAGCACGGTGCCTTCGTCCACCTCGCCGGCGATGGTGCAGCCGAACGCGGTGGCCACGCCGGCGCCCAGCACCACGTGCCGGCCGCTTTCGTCGCGCGCGGCCACGATGCGGGCGAAGTCCTCGGCGGACTCGGCCGTGGTGCGCCGGACGTTCTTCAGGTTGTGCGCGTTGCTGGCCGACAGCACGTAGTGGACCTTGGGCAGGCCGGCCTCGAACGCGCGCTGCGCGCCCTTCAGGTTGGGCACCAGCGCGGCGGCGTGCAGGCCGGGGATTGCCAGCGCGCCGCGCGCCACCTCGCCGGCGTCGGCGAACTGCGGCACCACCTGCGGCGGCACGAACGAAGTCACCTCGATCTCGGTGCAGCCCGCGGCCACCATGCGCGCGCACCATGCGAGCTTCTGCGCCGGCGTGAGGATGGTGCGCACCATCTGCAACCCGTCGCGCAGGCCCACCTCGCGGACCTGCGCCGTGTCGTTTGTCGTCATGACTGTCTTCTCTGTCCCGTTACCGTGATTGCGATTGACCTGCTATACCGCGGCGCTGGCCGGCGCGGCGTCGTCCGCGGCCCGCGCGCCGCCATCGGCCGGCGCGGCCAACGGCGCGGAGGAGGTGCGCGGGGCGAACACGATCGCGGCGATGGCGCCCAGCACCATCAGCAGCGAGATCGCGCCGAGGCCGCCGGCCATGCTGTTGGTCAGGGTCTTGATCGAGCCGATGATCATCGGGCTGACGAAGCCGCCCAGCAGCCCCACGCAGTTGATGACGGCGATGCCGCCGGCCGCGCCGCTGCCGCGGATGTAGTCGGTGGAGATGGCCCAGATCAGCGGGTTCGGCGCCAGGATGCCGGCCGTGGCCACCGACAGCGCCACCAGCGACAGCACCAGGTTGCCGTTGATGAGGCCGGCCGCGAACAGCCCCGCCGCGCCGCACAGCATGGCGAGGGCGCAGTGCCAGCGCCGCTCCATGGTGTGGTCGGAGTGGCGGTTCAGCGCGATCAGCGCCACCCAGCTCACGAAGTAGGGGATCGCCGAATAGCAGCCGATCTCCAGCGGGCTGGACACGCCCGAGCTCTTGATCAGCGTGGGCAGCCAGAAGCCGATGGCGAACACGCCGGCGATCTGCGTGAACCAGACGAAGCCCATCACGTACACGCGGAAATCGGTGAGCGCGCGCCCGAAGGTGTGCTCGCTGTGGGTCTCGCTCACCGCCGAGCTGCGGTGCAGGTCGCGGGACACCAGAGCCTTCTCGCCGTCGCTGAGCCAGCGCGCCTCCTGCGGGCCGTTGTCGAGGTAGAAGATGGCGAGGATGCCCAGCACCGTGGCCGGCAGCCCCTCGACGATGAACATCCACTGCCAGCCCTGCATGCCGTGCGCGCCGTCGAAGTGCGTCATCAGCCAGCCCGACAGCGGCCCGCCCAGCAGCCCGGCGATGCCGGTCGCGCAGGTGAAGATGGCGATCACCTTGGCGCGCCGCTCCACCGGGTACCAGCGCGTCAGGTAGAAGATCACGCCCGGATAGAGCCCGGCCTCGGCCAGCCCGAGCAGGAAGCGGATGGTGTAGAGGTGCGCGGGCAGCGTGACGAAGGCCGTGGCGGCGGCGATCAGGCCCCACAGGATCATGATGCGCGAGAAGGTGCGCTTGACGCCGATGCGCGCCAGCAGCAGGTTGCTGGGCACTTCCATGAGCACGTAGCCGACGAAGAAGATGCCGGCGCCGATGCTGTAGGTCAGGTCGCTGAAGCCGACGTCCTGCTTCATGTCGAGCTGCGCGATGCCGATGTTGATGCGGTCGAGAAAGGCGAACACGTAGCACAGGAACAGGAACGGGATCAGCCTGAGCGTGATCTTCCTGTAGGTGCTCTGAGCCTGCGGGTCGCCGAGGCTGGCGCTGTTGTGGTTCATCGTTGTCTCCTCCGGTCGGTGCCGGCTGTTGCTTGATGATGCTCCGGCGGCGCCCGGTGGCGCCGCCGTGGGCCGGCCGGTCATGGCCGGCCGGTGTTTCCTGCCTTGCGCGTCAGCACCCCCTGAACGCCGGCTGGCGCTTCTCGTTGTAGGCGCTGATGCCTTCCAGGCGGTCCGCGGTCGGGATCAGGCGGTTGTACGCCTCGATCTCGACGAACAGCCCGGTGTGCAGGTCGCTCTGCATGCCGAGGTCGATCGCCTTCTTGGCCTGCGTGACCGACAGCGGCGCGCTGGTGCAGATGTCGCGCGCCGCGTCGATGGCGTCGGCCAGCACGCGGTCCGGCTCGCTGAGGTGGTTGACCACGCCCCACGCCAGCGCCTGCTCCGCGCTGAAGCGCGCGCCGCGGAAGATCAGTTCCTTGGCGCGCCGCGTGCCGATGGTACGCGGCAATTGCTGGGTGCCGCCGCCGCCCGGCATGATGCCGCGCTTGACCTCGGTGAAGCCGAACACGGCGGTCTTCGACGCGTAGGCGAAGTCGCAGGCCAGCAGCAGCTCCAGCCCGCCCGCCACCGCCGAGCCGTTGGCCGCGCAGATCAGCGGCAGCGGGCAACTGGTGATGGCGCGGTTCATGCGCTCGAACAGGTAGTGCTGCGCGCCGAACTGCGCGTCGGTCATGCCTTCGCGCTGCTTGAGGTCGGCGCCGCCGCAGAACGCGCGTTCGCCGGCGCCGGTCAGGATGGCGCAGCGGTACAGCGACGGGTCGGCCTCGAGCGCGCCGAACACGCGCAGCAGCTCGTGCCCCATCGGCGTGCTGATGGCGTTGGAAACCTGGGGCCGGTTGAGCTGGATCACGAGTATCTGTGCGTCGATCTCTTCGAGCCGCAGGGTGTCCAGCGGCGCGGGGCCGAGGTGCGATGCGATTTTCATGGTGTCTCCTGTTGCAGGTGCGCGGGCACGTGCGTGCCCGCCAGCAGATGATTGTGTTCGCCGAGCTTCGGCGTGCGTCCGGTGGCGGCCGGGCGCTGGCCGCCGAACGAGACCGGCAGGCCGACCACGGTGGCGGCGCCGTCGTCGGTGGTGCGCAGCAGGTCCAGCGCCTCGGTCTGCGCGTGCGCGACCACCTGGTCGAGGGTCTGGATCGGCCCGCACGGGATGCCGGCGGCGTCGAGCGCGGCCAGCCAGTGCGCGCTGCCGGCGCGCGCGAACGCCTCGTGCAGCAGCGCGATCAGCTCGGCGCGGTGGCTCACGCGCGCGCCGTTGGTGGCGAAGCGCGGGTCGTCGGCCAGCGCGTTGGTGCCGAGCACCTCGCACAGCCGGCGGAACAGGCGGTCGTTGCCGGCCGCCACCATGATGGTGCCGTCGGCGCAGGCGAACGCCTGGTGCGGCACGATGGCCGCGGTGCCCGAGCCCCAGCGCCCGGGCAGCACGCCCGAGGCGAGGTAGTCGGCGATCTGGATGCCGCCCCAGGCGATCGCGGTCTCGTACAGCGACACCGAGACGATCTCGCCCGCGCCGCTGGCCTGGCGCCGGAACAGCGCCGCGAGCACGCCGATGGCGGCCCACAGCCCGGTGCCCATGTCGTTGACCGACACCGGGATGCGGCTCAGCGGCTCGCCGGGGCCGCCCATGAAGCTCATCAGCCCGGCCACGGCCTGCACCAGCGGGTCGTAGCCCGGCTTGTCGCGCCACGGCCCGCTGCTGCCGAACGCGCCCAGGTTGCAGTACACCAGCGAGGGCTTGTCGCGCAGCATGGCCTCGGCGCCCAGCCCGTATTTCTCGGTGCCGCCGGCCTTGAGGTTCTGCAGCACGACGTCGGCGCGCTCGCGGATCAGCTCGCGCAGCCGCGCGGCCTGCTCCGGGTCCGACAGCGACATCGCGATGCTGGCCTTGCCGTGGTTGACGGCGTGGAACAGCGCCGCGGCGCCGTCGACGAACGGCGGGCCCCAGTCGCGCGCGTAGTCGCCACCCTGCGCGCTTTCGATCTTGATGACCTCGGCGCCGAGCGCGCCGAGGATCATGCCGGCATAGGGCGCGGCCAGGCTGTGGCCGATCTCGACCACGCACACGCCCGCCAGCGGCAGCGGCCGGTCCATGTCCGCCGCGGCGCTCATTGGTCCGCCACCGCCAGCGCGGCGTCTGCGCCGGTTTCCTCGGCGGGCGCGCCGGCGCCTGCGCCGGTGTTGACGCGGTAGAACTCGCGCGCGGCCTGCGCGCTGACGTAGCCGTCGGCCACGTCGGCCAGCACGCGCTCGCGCTCGCGCTCGAGCGGGTCGCCGTAGCCGCCGCTGCCGGCCGGCTGCACCACCACGCGGTCGCCGCGGTAGACCACGGTCTGGCCGCCCTTGGCCGGCACCTTGTGCTCGCTGCCGTCGGCGCGGCGCACGGTGCACTGGAAGCGCGTGCCGGGCAGGCCGCCGAAATGGCCCTCGGGCGCCGAGCGGCCGCGCTCGCCGGACACCGTGAAGGTGGCCTCGTCGTAGGCCACGCGGTAGACGCGCCGCGAGGTCAGCCCGCCGCGCCGGCGGCCCGCGCCGCCGCTGTCGGTCACCAGCGACCATTCCTCCACCGTCAGCGGCGAGGTGCGCTCGATCATCTCGACCGACTGGCTGCCCGCGTTGCCGACGTAGACGCGGATGCCGCTCACGCCGTCCTTGCCGGCGCGCGCGCCCATGCCGCCGGCGTGCACGTCATGCATGGTGACGAAGGGCTGGCCGGTCTGCCGCACGCGCTGCGCGTCGGTGTCGCGCCCGCTGAAGATGCCGGCGCACGACGCGCAGTTGCTCTGCCCGGTGATGCGCTCGGGTACCGCCGGCGCCAGCGCCTTGAGCAGCAGGTCGATCACGCGCGGCGAGGTCTCGGTGTTGCCCGACACCACCGAGGCCGGGTACTCGCAGTTCAGCACGCTGCCCGGCGGCGCGATGATGGTCACGGGCCGGTAGCAGCCCTGGTTGATGGGGATGCTCAGGTCGGTCAGCGCCTTGACCGTGAACCACGTGCTGTTGCAGGTGACGGACAGCGGGCAGTTGATGCCGCCGCGCACCTGCGCGCCGGTGCCGCTGTAGTCGAAGGTGATGTGGTCGTCCTCGACCGTGATCCTGACCTTGAGCAGCGGGCGCTCCTGCTTCCAGCCCGGCGCCTCGATCGGGTCGAGGTATTCCTCGGCCTCGTACACGCCGTTGGGGATGCGGGCGATCTCCGCGCGGATCAGCTTCTCCGAATGGTCCAGGCTCTGGCGCATCACGTCGCGCAGCGCCTCGGCGCCGTACTTGCCGACCAGGTCGGCGATGCGGCGGTCGCCGACGAAGGTGCCCGCGTACTGGGCCTGGATGTCGAGGATCAGCTCGTGCGCGTTGCGGCTGTTGCGCGTGAGGATCTCGAGCATGTCGCGCACCGGCTCGTCGTTGCGGTACAGCAGCACCGGCGGGATGCGGATGCCCTCGGCGAACACGTCCCAGGTGGTGACGGTGTAGCTGCCCGGGGTCTGGCCGCCGATGTCGGTCCAGTGGCCGCGCGTCATCACGAAGGCGACGATCTTGCCGTCGACGAACACCGGGCGCGTGAACTGCACGTCGGGCTGGTGGTTGCCGCCGCCGACGTAGGCGTCGTTGCTGACGATCACGTCGCCGGGGCGCAGGTTGTCGCGGCCGATGGTCTCGACCGACACGCGCGTCGAGATGACCGCCGAGCCCAGCATGGTGGGGATGTCGTTGCCCTGGGCGACGAGCTGCATGTCGGCGTCGAAGATGGCCGCCGAGGAATCGCCGCTGGCGTGCATCAGCGGGCTGCCCGCGGTGCGCATCATGGCGATCTTCATCTCCCGCGCGATGGCGAAGAGACTGCTGCGGATGATTTCGTAGGTAACAATATCCATGAGTCAGGCTGCCAGTTCGATCACAAGATTGAGGTCCGAGTCCACGCGCGCCGTGTGCGACGCCTTGAGCACCGCGCAACTGCTGTGCTCCTCGATCACGGCCGGACCCTCGATGCACGCGCCGACCGGGATCTCGTTGCGCGCGAACACCGGCAGCGTGCGCACGCCGCCGTCGAAATACACGTCGCGCGTGCGCACCGCGCGGGCCTCGCCGAGGCCGTCGGGCTGCGTCACGCCGCCGCGCCAGCCGGTCGCGGTGATCAGTTGCAGGCGCAGGTTGGCCACCACCACGGGCTTGTCCTTGCTGATGAAATTCCACTGCCGCTGGTGCGCCGCCTCGAACTCGCGCGCCAGGCTCTCGCACAGGCCCGCTTCGCCGTCCTGCACGGCCACGGTGATGACGTCGGGCTGGCCGGCGTAGCGGCAGTCGGCCAGGCGCACCGCGCGCACGTCGCGCGGATCCACGCCGTGGCGGCGCAGCTCGTCGGTGCCGATGGCGAGCAGGTCGTCGAGCTCGCCGGACAGGCGCGCGTCGTCGCACTGCGCGAGGTCGCACTCGACCGGGCTCTGGTAGTCGTACTGCTGGTCGGCCACGGTCATGCCGAAGGCGCTGAACAGGCCCGGCAGCGGCGGGATCACCACGCGGCGGATGCCCATCTCCTGCGCCAGGTCGACCGCGTGCACGGGGCCCGCGCCGCCGTAGCAGATGTAGGAGAACTCGCGGGGATCGTAGCCGCGCTCCACGGTCATGATGCGGATCGCCTGCGCCATCAGCGCGTTGGCCACCGAGCGCACCGCCTGCGCGGCCTCGGGCACGCTCATGCCGAGCGGGCGGGCGATGACCTCCTCGACCACGCGCCAGGCCGCCTTGGCGTCGAGCTGGAATTCGCCGCCGAGGAAGTTGTCGGGGTCGATGTAGCCGAGCACCAGGTTGCAGTCGGTCACGGTGGCGTGCTTGCCGCCGCGGCCGTAGCAGGCCGGGCCGGGATCGGCGCCGGCGCTGGCCGGCCCGATGCGCACGCCGCCGCCGGCGTCGATCCACACGATCGAGCCGCCGCCCGCGCCGACCGAGTCGATGTCGATGCTGGGCGAGCGCACGGTGTAGGTGTGCAGCAGGCTCTTGTTGCGGATCTCGGGGCGGAATTCGCGGATCAGCGACACGTCGAAGGTAGTGCCGCCCATGTCGCCGAGGATGGCGTTGCGCAGCTCGCTCTTCTCGCAGTTGCGGATCGCCGCGCTGACGCCGCCGGCCGGGCCGGACTCGAGCAGCACGATGGGCCGGTCGGCCACCATCGCCGGGCTGGCCAGGCCGCCGTTGGACTGCATGAAGAGGAACTTGCCGGCGAAGCCCAGCTCCGCCAGCGCATCGGTCAGGCGGCCGATGTAGCGCCCGCACACCGGGCCCAGCATGGCGTTGATCACGGTCGAACTGGCGCGCTCGTACTCCATCGCCTCCGGGTTGACCTCGTGCGAGGCGCTGATGAAGCGGCCCGGCAGCAGCCGGCGCAGCGTGTCGACCACGGCGCGCTCGTGGGCCGGGTTGACGTGCGCGTGCAGCAGGCACACCGCCACCGCCTCGACGTCCGAGGCGCGGATGCGCTCGGCGATCTCCACCAGCTCGTCGTGGTCCAGCGGCGTCTCGACCTCGCCGTCGTAGCGCAGGCGCTCGGTGACTTCGAGGCGCCAGCGGCGCTCGACCAGCGCGCGCGGGTTGTCGAACAGCAGATCGTAGAGGTCGGCGCGGTCATGGCGCGACACGCGCCGCAGCTCCAGGATGTCGCGGAAGCCGCGCGTAGTGACCAGCGCGGTTTTCGCGCCGGTGCCCTCGACCACCATGTTGGTCGCCATCGTGGTGCCATGGCCGAGGAAGGAGACGTCGGCGCTGGCCGTGCCCGAGATCTCCAGGATCTTGCGAAACCCCTCCACGGTGCCGACCACGCGGTCCTTCGGCGTGGTCGGCACCTTGGTCGACCAGATGCGGCCGGTGTCGTCGTCCACCATCACCACGTCGGTGAAGGTGCCGCCGACGTCGATTCCAATTCTTCTCACTTTGCCTATCTCCATTTGCTGGCATCTCGATGCGGAACTCGCGGCTCCCGTCGCAGTCAGTCGGGGAACCGTTCGCGCTGCGGTGCAGCATCGCCGCATGCTGTCGCGCCGTCCGGCCAGCGGCCACGTGTTGGGCTATGATCGGCCGCTGGATCGCTGCCGCGCGCCGCGCTTTCGCGCCGGCGGCTGCCGATGCTGCAATGTAGAAGGCACGGGCAGCGTGCAGATAATGAAAACTTCCGATCACGTGAGACAGTGGAGTTATATCGGTGATAACCAGTATCGATGCGATCCTGAGGAGACTGCGCGGCAATCACATCGCGCTGCTGATCGCGCTCGACGACCACGGCTCGCTGCGCAAGGCGGCCAACCAGGTGTCGCTGTCGCAGCCGGCCACCACCAAGTCGCTGCGCGAGATCGAGGCGATGTTCGGCGCCGACCTGTTCGCGCGCTCGCCGCGCGGCATCGTCGCCAATGAGATGGGCCGCTGCGTGATCCGCCACGCGCGCGTGATGCGCGCCGAGGTCGGCGCGCTGCGCGACGAGCTCGCCGCGATCATGCGCGGCGGCGGCGGCACGCTGGCCGTGGGCGCGGTGATGGGATCGGTGCCGGTGTGGCTCACGCCGATGCTCAAGACCCTGCGCGAGGTGCAGCCCGATATTTCGGTGGAAGTGTGGGAAGACAACAGCGCGCGGCTGCTGTCGATGCTCGACCAGCGCCTGCTCGACCTGGTGATCGGCCGCCCCAGCGTCAGCGTGCATCCCGACGCCTACGACTTCGTGCCGCTCGATACCGAGGAAGTGTGCTTCGTGGTGGACGGCGCTGACCCGCTCGCGCGCGATCCGTCCATCACGCTGGCCGACATCGCCGCCAATCCGTGGATCGTGCCGCAGGCCACGCTGCCGATGCGCTCGCTGCTGGAGCAGCTGTTCGAGGACGGCGGCCTGCCGTTCCCGCGCTACGCGATCGAGACCTCATCGACGTTCGCCACGCTGTCGCTGCTGCGCTCGGGCGCGGGCACGGTCGGCCTGATGCCGCTCAAGGTGGCGGAGTATTTCGCGGAGTACGGCCTGATCGCCATCCTCGCCATCCCGGTCGAGCGGCGCGGCCCGCCCTACGGCATCGCGACGCGGCGCGGTTCCACGTTGATGCAGCCGGTGCAGAAGTTCATCGACTTGTGTCTGGAGCGCGGTGCGGTGCGGTGAGGCGCGCCTTCACCACACCCCAAAAAACACCCCCGCCTGCTTATGGACGTTGGTCTTCGCCGCGACCTCCTCGCTGGTGACGGTGGTGCGCGGCTTGAGCGTGCAGAACCACGCGAGCAGATGCGTGCGCATGGCGGAGCGCACGGGCTCGAAGCCGGCGTCGGCGCCGAGGTCGAAGAACTCGTCGGGATCGTTTTCGAGGTCGAACAACTGCGGGCGGAAGCCTTGCCAGTGCACGTATTTCCAGCGCGCGTCGCGCACCATCCAGGCGCGGCATTCGCCGGGGTGCCGGCCCAGCGCCACGCGCGCGCCGCGGTAGGCGTAGTCGAGTTCGGAGACGACGAAGCCGCGCCACGCGCCGCGGCCGTCGCCTGCGCGCGCCTGCGTGAGGTCGAGCAGCGAGCGGCCTTCGACGCGGTGGTCGGCGGGCGGCAGGCCGAGCGCGTCGAGCACGGTGGGCACCACGTCGACGGCGCTGACCATGCGCGCGTCGGCGCTGCCGCGCGTGGCGTCGGCGGCGGGCGCGGGGTCGTAGACGATCAGCGGGATCTTCTGCACGGTGTCGTAGAACTGCTCTTTCTCGCCGAGCCAGTGGTCGCCGAGGAAGTCGCCGTGGTCGGCGGTGAACACGATCAGCGTGTCCTGCCAGCGGCCCAGGCGCTCGAGCTGTTCCCATAGTTCGCCGAGGCGGTCGTCGATCTGCTGCACGAGGCCCTGGTAGGTCGGGCGCACGGTGTCGGAGACTTCGCGGCGCATGAAGTTGGCGCATTCTTCCTGCGTGCGGTAGGCGTCGAGCACCGGGTGCGGGTTCTCCAGTTCGGCGTCGTGGCGCCTGAGCGGCAGGCAGTCGTCGAGCGTGTAGGCGGCGTGATAGGGCGCGGGCGCCATGTAGGGCCAGTGTGGCTTGACCAGCGACAGGTGCAGCACCCACGGGTCGTCGCCGCGCGCGGCGATGTATTGCATGGCCTGCCCGACCGTGTACGCGGTTTCCGAATGCGGCTCGGCCACGCGCGCGGGCAGCCCGGCGTTGCGCATGTGCCAGCCGGAGACGATCTCGCCGCGCGCGTTCTCGGCGCTGATGACGTAGTCGGTCCACGGGTCGGCGCTGTCGTAGCCTTGCCGGCGCAGCCACCCGGCATAGGCGCCGCGCGGCTCGGCGTGGTGGCCGTCGTGGCGGTCGACCTCGACGAAGTGGCCGCTGCGCAGCAGCGTTTCCAGCTCGCTGCCGCCGTCGAGATGCAGGCGCCTGAGGTTGGCGTTGTCTGGCATGACGTGGGTCTTGCCGGCCAGCGCGAGCGCGCGGGCGCTGTCCTTGAGGTATTCGCCGAGCGTGACTTCGCCGAGCGACAGCGGCACGCGGTTCCAGGTGGCGCCGTGGCTGCTCGGGTAGCGTCCGGTGTAGAAGCTCATGCGGCTCGGTCCGCAGACGCCGGAGGTGACGAAGGCGCTGGTGAAGCGCACGCCGCGCGCGGCGAGGGCGTCGATATTGCGCGTGCGCAGCGTGGGATGGCCGTAGCAGCCCAGGTGGTCCTGGCGCAGCTGGTCGCACATGATGAAGAGCGTGTTGCGGGCGGTCATGGCAGCTTGAGGTCGGTTGGCGTGGGCGCTATGTGTATCGATGCGACGAATAACATGGGATCGAAACGTCCTGATGTTTTTCAGTCGCCCGTATAACCGGAGCTTTTCACCACCGGGCCCCAGCGGCTGGCGTCGGCCGCCAGCACCTTGGCGAACTGCGCGGCGCTGCCGCTCTGCGGCTCCAGCCCCAGCCTGAGGAAGCGCTCGCGCAGGTCGGGCGACCGCAGCGCCTGGACGATGGCCGCGTTGAGGCGGTCGAGCGTGGCCTGCGGCGTGCCGGCCGGCGCCAGGAAGCCGTAGCGGCCCACGCCTTCGATGTCCTTGTAGCCGAGCTCGGTAAACGTCGGCACGTCGGGCAGGGCGGCCGAGCGCTGCGTGCCGGAGCTGGCCAGCACGCGGATCTTGCCGGCGCGGTGCATCTCGGCCAGGTCGGCCAGCGTGTCGACCGAGGCCGGCACCTGGGCGCCGACCAGCGCGTTCATCAGCGGCGCCGAGCCGTTGAACGGCACGTGCAGCATCTCCACGCCGACCTGCTTGCCGAACAGCAGGCCGAAGAAGTGCGGGATGCTGCCGAGCGCGGGCGAGGCGTAGGAGTTGTTCTTGGCCGGGCTGGCCTTGAGCCAGTCGATGTATTCCCTGAGCGATTTCGCCGGCGTGCCGGGCCCGGCGGCCAGCGCGAGCTGGAAGTTGGCGATCTGCGCCACCGGCGCGAAGTCGCGCCGGAGGTCGTAGTTGAGCTTGCGGTAGACCAGCGGGGCGATGGTCATGACCGCCGAGTTGGCCACCACCAGCGTGTTGCCGTCGGCGGGCAGGCCGCGCGCGTAGTCCATCACCAGCCGGCCGCCGGCGCCGGGCTTGTTCTCGACCACCACGGTCTGCCCGAGCGTCTCGCGCAGCTTGTCGCCCACGAGGCGCGCGGCGAGGTCGGCGGTGCCGCCGGCGGGATAGCCCACCAGGATGCGCAGCGGGCGCTCGCCCTGGGCGAGTGCCGGGGCGGCCGGCGCGATGGCCAGCAGGGCGGCCGCGGCGGCAAGGGCGGGAACGAGGGAGGGAACGAGGGCGCGCAGCAGTCTGGCGAGGGTCACGGAGTCTCCTGTGGGGTCGGCGGCGGGCGCGGCGGGAGCAGCCCCGGGGCCGGCCAATTGATCGGTATGGCCGCGGCGCGCCAACGAAGGATTGCGCACATCGATCCGCGCCCGGCATGCCTTGCCCCGGCGCCGCCGGACCGTACCCGGCGCCGGCGCGGATGCCCCGCGGCGTGCCGGTTTCTGTGTGCCACGGACGCTAACACCGGCCCATATAATTGACAAAATCAACCAATTTTGCGGGTGCGGCATGAAGCAGGCCACGGACGATGGCGAAACGGGCGGCGCAGGCCGGCGCGGCGCGGACCCGGCCGACGGCGCGGACAACGGCGCGGACGATTGCACGGACAGCCCGGATAGCCGAGCCGACCACCCCGCCGACCCCGCCGACCCCGCCGACCCCGGCCACATCCTGCAGCATCCGGCCCGCCTCGCCGATTTCCTCAACTACCGTCTCTACCACCTGAGCCGCGTGGCGCTCAATGCCAGCGGGCTGCACCTGCGCGCCGCCGCCGGGGTGAGCCGGCGCGAGTGGCGCATGCTGGCCTTCCTCGGCGAGCAGCCCGGCACCCGCCTGACCGAGCTGGCGCGCAGCGCCGGGCTGGACAAGGTGCTGGCCAGCCGCGCCGTGCACGCGCTGATGGCGCGCGGGCTGGTGCGGCGCGACACGCGCGCGCAGGACCGGCGCGCGGCGGCCTTCGCGCTGACGGACGAGGGCGAGGCGGTCTACCGGCGGGCCTTCGATCAGGCGCGGGCGTTCAATGCCCGCCTGGCCGGGTGCCTGTCGGCGGACGAGGCGCGCGTGCTGGCGGACTGCCTGGCGCGCCTGCACGCCGAGGCGGAAGTCCTGCTGGCGCAGGCCGGGACGCTGCCGAGCAGCGTACCCATGCCTGCGCCGGCGCCGCCGGATTGGTGGCGCCGGACGTGAGGCGCCTGGCGGCGTCCCTTGCGCCGCCGCCGTTCAGCCCAGCTTGTCCAGCAGGCTGTACCACGCCACTCCCGCCGCTATATAGAAGCGCTGCAGGCCGTGCAGCGGGATCGGCGTCACCGGCGTGACCGGATAGGGGAACGGGTCCGGCTTGCCGGCGATGCGCGCCGCCATGTGCTTGCCCAGGCTGGTGCACAGCGCCACGCCCCGGCCGTTGCAGCCCAGCGCCACGGTCACGCCGGGCGCGGGCTCGTGCACGTGCGGCATGAAGTCGCGCGTGATGGCGATGCGTCCGCCCCAGCGGTACGCGTATTCGAGCGGGCCGAGCTGCGGGAACAGCAGCGCGAGCGAGCGCTCCAGGTGGGCGAAGTCCTGCGGGCCGCGCGGGTCGGCGAAGAAGCCGCGCCCGCCCATCAGCAGGCGGCCCTGCGCGTCCCGGCGGAAATACAGCAGCAGCCGTTGCGAGGTCGAGGCGGTTTCGCCGCGTGCCAGGATGTCCTGCGCTTCGGCGCCGCGCAGCGGGCGCGTGGCGACGATGAAGCTATTGGCCGACAGCACCGTCTGCGCCAGGCTGGGCCACAGCGCGCCGGTGTAGCCATTGGTGGCGATCACCACCTGCGCGGCGCTCACCTGCGCGCCGGTGGAGGTGGTCGCCACCCACTGCGTGCCTTGCCGCTCCAGCGCCGTGACCTGGGTGCCGCCGTGCACCGCGGCGCCGGCTTCTTGGGCCGCCCTGACCAGTCCGCGCGTGTACGCCAGCGGCTGCACCGCGCCCGCCCGCCCGTCCAGCCAGCCGCCGGCGAAGGCCTGCGTGCCCACGCGCCGGGCGACCTCGGCGCGCTCGAGCATCTCCACCGGCACGCCGCGGCGCGCCCATTGCGCGGCGCGCGCATGCATGGCCGGCAGCGCCGCCGACGAATAGGACAGCTGCAGCCAGCCGCTGCGCACCGGCTGGCAGTCGATGCGGTGGCGCGCGATCAGGTCGAACACCAGGTCGGCCGAGCGCGAGACCGCGTCGATGAGCGGCTCGGCCCGCGCGGCGCCGAGCATGCGCACCAGTTCGTCGGGATCGTACTTGAGGGTGGGATTGACCTGGCCGCCATTGCGCCCGGACGCGCCCCAGCCGGGCTCGCTGGCTTCGAGCACGCACACGCGCGCGCCGTGCCCGGCGAGGTGCAGCGCGGTGGACAGGCCGGTGAAGCCGGCCCCGACCACGAGCACGTCGGTGGCGAGCGATTCGCGCAGCGGCGGGGTTGCCGGCGCGGGCGGCGCGGTCGCGGCCCACAGCGAAGGCGGCAGGGGCGCGGCAACCCCGGCGCCGCCGCCGGTCAGCGTGGCCGCGCTCATGTTGCCGCTCCCGTGGTGGCCGCCGTGGCCGCCGTGGCCGTGACGGCCGCGGCGGGCTTGTGCAGCACGCGGCGCAGGAAGTCCTGCGTGCGCGGCTGGCGCGGCGCGCCCAGCACCTGCTCGGCGGTGCCTTCTTCGACGATGGTGCCGCTGTGCAGGAAGCACACGCGGTCGGCCACCTCGCGCGCGAAGCCCATTTCATGCGTGACCACGATCATGGTCATGCCTTCGCGCGCGAGATCGCGCATGACCTCGAGCACGTCGCCGACCAGTTCCGGGTCGAGCGCCGAGGTGGGTTCGTCGAACAGCATGGCTTCGGGCTTCATCGCCAGCGCGCGGGCGATCGCCACGCGCTGCTGCTGCCCGCCCGAGAGCTGGGCCGGCCAGGCGTGCGCCTTGGCGGCCAGGCCGACCTTCTCCAGCAGCGCCAGCGCCTCGCCGCGCGCCTTGTCGCGGCTTTCGCCCTGCACGTACACGGGTCCTTCCATCACGTTCTCCAGCACGCTGCGGTGGGGAAACAGGTTGAAGCGCTGGAACACCATGCCCATGCGGCTGCGCAGGTGGTGGATGCCCTTGCCGGCACGCTCGACGCGCTCGCCGAAGGCGAGGATCTCGCCGCCGTCATAGGACTCCAGGCCGTTGATGCAGCGCAGGACGGTCGACTTGCCCGAGCCCGACGGCCCGATCAGGCAGACCACCTGGCCGCGGTCGACGTGCAGGCCGACGCCGCGCAGCACGTGGTGGTCGCCGTAGTGCTTGTGCAGATCGTGGATGTGGATCATGTCTTCTTTCTCCCCGCGCCGAGGCGCCGCTCCAGCCGGCGCAGGCAGAACACCAGCGGCAGGCTCATCAGCAGGTACAGCAGGGCGACCAGCGTGTACACGGTCATGTTCTGGAACGTCGACGAGGCGATCAGCTGCCCCGCGCGCGTCATTTCCGCCACCGTGATGGTGGACACCAGCGACGAATCCTTGAGCATCATCACCAGCGTGTTGCCATAGGGCGGCAGCGCGATGCGGAAGGCCTGCGGCAGGATCACGCGGCGCATCACCAGCGCGGGGCGCATGCCCATCGCCTGGGCGGCTTCGCGCTGGCCCGGGTCGACCGCTTCGATGCCGGCGCGGAAGTTCTCCGCCTGGTAGGCCGAGTAGGCGATGCCGAGCCCGATCACGCCGGCCTGGAACGCCGTCAGGTGGATGCCGATGTCGGGCAGCACGAAGTAGATGTAGAACAGCTGCACGATGATGGGCAGGCCGCGGATCACGTTGATCACCGTCGCCGCGCCCCATGACAGCGCGCGCACCGGCGACAGCTTCAGCAGCGCCAGGGCCAGCCCGATGGCGCTGCTGAGCAGGAAGGCCAGCACCGTCACCTGCACGGTCACGATGGCCCCCTGCAGCAGGATCGGCAGGAAATCGCGCGCCTGCTGGAAGAAGTTGGCGGCTTCCATCGCGGCTCACATGCCCCATTTCTGCACGATGCCCGCCAGCGTGCCGTCGGCCTTGATCCGGGCGATGGCCTTGTTGATGCGGGCCAGCATCTCCGCGTCGCCCTTGCGCACCACCAGGCACACGTCGCCCACGTTGACCGGCTTGTAGCCGGCGGCCAGCTTCACGCCCTGGAAGGCGTTCTGGCGCAGCTGGTACGCGATGATGGGCTGGTCGCCGAGGCCGGCCTTGATGCGGCCCAGCGCCAGGTCGCGCGTCATGTCGGCGACCGAGTCGTAGCTGCGCACCTCCTTGAAGATGCCCTTCTTGTTGAGCATGTCCAGGAACACCGTGCCGACCTGGGCGCCCACCACCTCGCCCTTGAGTTCGTCGAGCGAGGCGTAGGGCTTGTTGTCGTCGCTCTTGACGATCAGCCCTTCGCCGTAGGAGTAGACCGGGTCGCTGAAGTCCACCACCTGCTGGCGCGCCGGCGTCTTGAGCATGGCGGCCGAGATGATGTCGATCTTGCCGGTGGTCAGCGACGGCACCAGCGCGGCGAAGCCGGTCTGCTGCACGTTGACGCCGAAGCCCGCCGCCTTGCCGACCGCGGTGACGGTGTCGATCATCATGCCCTGGATGGTGTTGGTCTTGACGTCCAGGAAGGTGAACGGCACCCCGGTGGCGGTGGCGCCCACGTTGTAGGCCGGCGGCGTGCCCTGGGCGCGGGCGGCCGGGAGGACGGAGAAAATGGTGCCGGCGGCGCACAGGATCAGTGCAGTGCGGCGCGAGATCGAAAAACGGGACATACGGACACTCCTGGCAGATGGGACAAAAAGGTGCCCAGGCGGGGGCAGCTCACGGCTTCATGCAACGAACATGCCAATTTTCAATTTTCATTGATCAAAAATTAATTGGTGTTAACAAGTAATTGCGCTTTAAGAATCGATATGCGATTCTTCGGCCTGATTCGTTACTGTCACCGCCATGCCCGCCTCCCCCCTGCCGTCCCCCGAAGCCGATGCAACGCCCAGCCTCCTGTTCAACCAGTCGCTGGAAAAAGGGCTGGCCGTGCTGCGCGCGTTCAGCGCCGAGCGCCGCACCATGACCATCGCCGACGTGGCCGAGGCCGCCGGCATCAACAAGAGTTCGGCCCAGCGCATGGTCTTCACGCTCGAGCAGCTGGGCTACCTGCGCCGGCATCCGCAGACGCGGCGCTACCAGCTCGCGCCGCGCGTGATGGAGATCGGCTTCAACTACCTGGCGGCCAATCCGCTGATCGAGGTGGCCAACCCCTTCCTGTCGGAGCTGACCAAGGTCACGACCGAGACCTCGTGCCTGACCGAGCCCGACCTGCTCGACATGGTCTACATCGCGCGGTTCGTCAGCGCGCATTTCGTGCCGGTGCACATGCCGATCGGCAGCCGCATCCCGATGTACTGCACGGCCTCGGGCCGCGCCTACCTGAGCGCGCTGCCGGAGGACGACGCGCTCGCCGCGATCGGGCGCGCGCAGCGGATCGCGCATACCGTCCATACCCGCACGCAGGTGGACGACATCCTGGCCGTGCTGCGCGAGGCGCGCCAGCGCGGCTACGCGGTCAACTGCGAGGAGCTGTTCCTGGGCGACATGACCATCGCCGCGCCGGTGATCGGCGGCAACGGGCGTCCGCTGGGCGCGGTGCACGTGGTCGCGCCCACCAGCCGCTGGACGCGCGAGGAAGCCGAGCGCAAGCTCGCGCCGCCGCTGCTGCAATGCGCGCGCGCCGTGAGCAGTTCGGTGCGCGCGCTGGGCTAGCGCGCCGCCGCGCGGGGCTGGCCGCCGGTCCCGGCCGCCGCCCTGCGCCGGCCATGCGCGATGCCGGGCCGGCGTACCCATGCCTGCGCCCGCCGCCGGCATGGCGGCGGCGCGGGGGCTCCTGGCGGGATGGCGGCCGCGCCCGGGCGCCGCGCAAGGCTTACACTCGAGACGTGGAGTCAGCGTGTGTCTTGCCGGGAGCCTGCCATGCCGCTTTTTCGCCGTCTTTCCCCCTTGCTGGCATCCGCCGCGGCGGCTGCCGTTCTGGCTTTCTCGCTCAGCGTCTGCGCCGCCCCGGCGGCCCGGGCCGCGCCGCGGCCGCCGGCCCCAGCGCAGGCGCTCACGCAGCAGGCGGTGGCCGCCTACGACGCCGGCGCCTTCGACGCCGCGCTGCGCGACTTCGCCAGGGCGGCCCAGCAGGGCAACCGGCTGGCGCAGTTCAACTACGCCATGATGCTGCTGCGCGGCGAGGGCACGCCGGTGCGCCAGCAGGAGGCGCTGACGTGGCTGCGCCGCGCGGCCGACAACGACATGACCCACGCCCAGTTCACCTTCGGCGAGCTGTACGAGCACGGCGACCTGGTGCCGCGCTCGCTCGAAGCGGCCAACACGTGGTACCGCCGCGCCGCCGAGGGCGGCCACGTGCAGGCCCAGGTGGCGCTGGCCACCAACTATTTCACCGGGCGCGGCGTGGCGCGCGACTACGGCCAGGCCTTCGCGTGGTACAGCCGCGCGGCCGCCGCCGGCGACGGCGACGCGCAGTACATCGTCGCCAGCTACTACGAGCGCGGCGAGCCCGGCGTGGTGGAGAAGGACATCGAGCAGGCCAAGATCTGGTACGCGCGCTCGGCCTCGCACGGCGATCCCGGCGCGCTGGCCAAGCTGCGCTCGCTGCTCGAGGAGGGGCTCAAGGCCAGGCAGCAGGCCGGCGGCATGTAATGACGGCGTAGTCTGGCTATGCTCGCATGGCGGCATGCCACGCCGGCGGCGGCCGGCGGTGGCGTATTCCGGCCGCCGCGCCCGGTTCCCGGGCGGCGGGGCGGTACAACTCTTGCTTACGAGAAACGGCACAAATACTGCGCCAATGGGAGGCCTTTGTGGCAACGCACGTCGCACTGAATCACGTCACCCACTACCGGTATGACCGGCCGGTGAAGCTCTCGCCGCAGGTGGTCAGGCTCCGGCCCGCACCGCACTGCCGCACCCCGATCCTTTCCTATTCACTGCGCATCGAGCCCGAGCAGCATTTCATCAACTGGCAGCAGGACCCGTTCTCCAACTACCTGGCCCGGCTGGTCATCCCCGAGCCGACGCGCGAGTTCAAGATCACCGTCGACCTGGTGGTCGAGATGGCGGTCTACAACCCGTTCGACTTCTTCCTCGAGCCCTACGCCGAGGCCTTCCCGTTCCGCTACGACGCGGGCCTGGCGCACGAGCTGGCGCCCTACCTGGTCAAGGGCGAGGCGACGCCGCGCTTCGCCGCCTTCGTCGACAGCATCCCGCGCGCGCCCCAGCGCACCATCGATTTCCTGGTGGGCCTGAACCAGCGCCTGCAGCACGACATCCGCTACCTGATCCGCATGGAGCCGGGCGTGCAGACGCCGGAGCAGACGCTGGCGTCGGGCGCCGGCTCCTGCCGCGACTCGGGCTGGCTGCTGGTGCAGACGCTGCGCCACCTCGGGCTGGCGGCGCGCTTCGTGTCCGGCTACCTGCTGCAGCTCACGCCCGACGTGAAGGCGCTCGACGGCCCCAGCGGCGCCGAGGCCGACTTCACCGACCTGCACGCCTGGTGCGAGGTCTACCTGCCCGGCGCGGGCTGGATCGGGCTCGATCCCACCTCCGGCCTGCTGGCCGGCGAGGGCCACATCCCGGTGGCGTGCACGCCCGAGCCCGGCAGCGCCGCGCCGGTCAGCGGCGCGGTGGACGAGAGCGAGGTGGAGTTCCACCACGAGATGTCGATCACGCGCGTCTACGAGTCGCCGCGCGTGACCAAGCCCTATACCGAGGCACAGTGGCAGGCGGTGGCCGGCGTGGGCGCCGAGGTCGACCGCCGGCTCGAGGCGCAGGACGTGCGCCTGACGATGGGCGGCGAGCCCACCTTCGTGGCGGTCAGGGACCGCGACGGCGCCGAATGGAACACCGACGCGCTCGGGCCGACCAAGCGCGGTTATGCCACCGAACTGGTGCACAAGCTGCGCGACCGCTACGGCAAGGGCGGTTTCCTGCACTTCGGCCAGGGCAAATGGTATCCGGGCGAGCAGCTGCCGCGCTGGGCGCTGTCGATCTGCTGGCGCGCCGACGGCCAGCCGTGCTGGCAGGACCCGTCGCTGTTCGCCGACGAGCGCGAGCCGGGCAACTACAGCGACGCCGACGCGCGCCGCTTCCTCGACCGCCTCGCCGGCACGCTCGGCCTCGACTCCGCCTTCGTGCAGCCGGGTTATGAAGATGCCTGGTACTACCTGTGGCGCGAGCGGCGCCTGCCGGTCAACGTCGATCCGCTGGAGTCGCGCCTGGACGACGAGATGGAGCGCATGCGCCTGCGCCGCGTGTTCGGCGCGGGGCTGGCGCAGGTGACGGGCTACGTGCTGCCGCTGCGCCGCGCCGGCGAGGAGGATGCGCCGGCCCTGCACGGCCAGCGCTGGATCAGCGGCCCGTGGTTCTTCCGCGACGACCGCATGTACCTGTTGCCCGGCGATTCGCCGATGGGCTACCGCCTGCCGCTCGACGCGCTGCCCTGGGTCAGCGAAGCCGACTACCCGTGGCAGTTCGACCAGGACCCGTTCGCGCAGCGCGCGCCGCTGCCCACCGGCGCGCAGTTGCGCGCGCAGTGGCCCGGGCCGGGGTCGACGGGCGCGGAAGGGGCGGGCGGCGCGGTTGGCGGCGCAGCTGGCGGGACAACTGGCGGGACAACTGGCGGAGCCGCCGCCGACGGCACGCCCGGCCGGCACGCCGCCGCGATCCGCGCCGGCACCGCCGCCTTCAGCGCGCGCGGCGGCGCCGCGCCGGCCGGCACGGGCGCCTTCGCCCACGGCGCGGCGGACCTGGCGCGCGTGCCCGCGCGCGGCGAGTCCGCGGGCTGGATCACGCGCACCGCGCTGTGCGTGGAGGTGCGCCATCCCAGCCGCGCGGCCGGCCCCAAGGCCGAGCTGGCGGCCGCCGGCGACAAGCGCGGCATGCTCTACGTCTTCATGCCGCCGCTGACGGTGCTGGAGGACTACCTGGAACTGCTGGCCGCGGTCGAGTCCACCGCCGCCGCGCTGGGCGTGAAGATCGTGCTCGAAGGCTATCCGCCGCCGCGCGACGCGCGCCTGAAGCTGCTGCAGGTCACGCCCGACCCCGGCGTGATCGAGGTCAACATCCATCCCGCCGCCAACTGGGACGAGCTGGTCGACCATACCGAATACCTCTACCAGGCCGCGCACGAGACCTACCTGAGCAGCGAGAAGTTCATGGTCGACGGCCGCCACACCGGCACCGGCGGCGGCAACCACTTCGTGCTGGGCGGCGCCACGCCGGCCGACAGCCCGTTCCTGCGCCGCCCGGACGTGCTGGCCAGCCTGATCGCGTACTGGCACAACCATCCCTCGCTGTCCTACCTGTTCTCGGGCCTGTTCATCGGCCCGACCAGCCAGGCGCCGCGCGTGGACGAGGCGCGCAACGACCAGCTCTACGAGCTGGAGATCGCCTTCGCCGAGCTGCAGCACCAGCTCGACCGCCTGGGCAGCACGCAGGGCGGCATCGGCGGCGGCGCCTACATGCCGCCGTGGCTGGTGGACCGCACGCTGCGCAACATCCTGATCGACGTCACCGGCAACACGCACCGCAGCGAGTTCTGCATCGACAAGCTCTACTCGCCCGACGGCCCCACCGGGCGCCTGGGCCTGCTGGAGCTGCGCGCGTTCGAGATGCCGCCGCACGCGCGCATGAGCCTGGTGCAGCAGCTGCTGCTGCGCGCGCTGGTGGCGCGCTTCTGGCGCCAGCCGTACCGCACGCGCCTGACGCGCTGGGGCACCGAGCTGCACGACCGCTTCCTGCTCGGCACCTTCGTGCAGATGGATTTCGACGACGTGCTCAGCGAGATGCGCGAGGCCGGCTTCGCCTTCGACAACGCCTGGTTCGCCCCGCACTTCGAGTTCCGCTTCCCGCGCGTGGGCGAGCTGTCCGCCGGCGGGCTGCACCTGACGCTGCGCAGCGCGCTCGAGCCCTGGCACGTGATGGGCGAGGAAGGCAGCGCCGGCGGCACGGTGCGCTACGTGGATTCGTCGCTCGAGCGCCTCGAGGTGCGCGTGCTGGGCATGAACGAGAGCCGCCACGTGGTCACGGTCAACGGCCGCGCGGTGCCGCTGCAGCCCACCGGGCGGGCCGGCGAGTACGTGGCCGGGGTGCGCTACCGCGCCTGGGCGCCGCCGTCTGCGCTCCACCCCACCATCGGCGTGCACGCACCGTTGACATTCGACGTAGTGGACAGCTGGATGGGGCGCAGCATCGGCGGATGCCGGTATCATGTCTCGCATCCGGGCGGGCGCAACTACGAAACCTTCCCGGTCAATGCCTACGAGGCCGAGAGCCGGCGGCTGGCGCGCTTCTTCACGCTCGGCCACACGCCGGGCGCGATGCGCGTCGAGACGCCGGCGCGCAGCCTCGAGTTTCCGTTCACGCTGGACCTGCGGCAACGCTGATCCGCCTTGCCGCCGAGCTTCGCCCCGTGCCTTTGCAGCCCTCACTGCCCTTCGACGAATCCGCGCCCGCCGCCGAGGCGGCCATGCGCCGCGCGCGCGCGGTGCCGCCCGGGCACCTGGACGAGCTCGGCGCGGGCGCGGGCGGGCTGCGCGAGCCGTGGGCGGGCTTCTTCCAGGTGCTGGGCGAGGACGGCATCGGCGCGCTCGGCCAGCAGGCCGCCGCGATGGCGCGCCAGATCCGCGACAACGGCGTGACCTACAACGTCTATGCCGACAACGGCGGCGCGCGCGCCTGGGCGCTGGACCTGCTGCCGTTCATGGTGGCCGAGGAAGACTGGCTGCAGATCGAGCGCGGCGTGATCCAGCGCGCCACCCTGGCCAACGCCGTGGTGGCCGACATCTACGGCCCGCAGACGCTGCTGGCCAAGGGCCTGCTGCCGGCCGGGCTGGTCTTCGGCCATCCCGGCTACCTGCGCCCGCTCAAGGGCTACCAGCCGCCGGACGGCAATTTCCTGCACATCGTCGCGGTCGACCTCGCGCACACCGCCGAGGGCGGCTGGACCGTGATGGCGCACCGCACCGAGACGCCTTCCGGCATGGGCTACGCGCTGGAGAACCGGCTCATCATCTCCAGCCTGTTCGCCGACGCCTTCCGCGAACTGCGCGTGCGGCGCCTGCCGGCCGCCTTCGCGCAACTGGTGGCCACGCTGGCGCAACTGCCCGCGGGCCGCCTGTCCGGCCCGGCCGGCATGCCCGGTGCGCCGCCGCCGCGCGCGGCCGACGCCAGCGCCGCCGCCGCGGCCGCCGGCAAGCACATCGTGCTGCTGACCCCCGGCCCCTACAACGAGACCTATTTCGAGCACACCTTCCTGGCGCGCTACCTCGGCATCACGCTGGTCGAGGGCAAGGACCTGACGGTGCGCAACGACGTGGTCTACCTCAAGACGCTGGCCGGGCTGGAGCGCGTGGACGTGATCCTGCGCCGGCTCGACGACGCCTACTGCGACCCGGTCGAGCTGCGCCAGGACTCCACGCTGGGCGTGCCCGGGCTGCTGCAGGCGATGCGCGCGGGCAACGTGCTGGTCTCCAACGTGCCCGGCTCGGGTTTCCTGGAGACGCCCGCCATCCACGGCTTCCTGCCGGCCATCGCGCGCGAGCTGCTGGGCGAGCCGCTGCTGCTGCCCGGCGTGCCGAGCTGGTGGTGCGGCGAGGACTCGGCGCGCGCGCAGGCGCTCGACCAGCTCGGCGAGGCCTTCCTGATGCCGACCTACCCGCGCGGCATGGCGCAGCCGTGGGAAGGGCCGCGCCTGGGCATGGAGCGCGGCCTGCAGCGGCTGGCCGACTGGCGCGAGCGCATCGGGCAGGTGCCCGACCTGTTCACCATCCAGGCCGACCTGCCGCTGTCGCACGCGCCGCGCTGGGAAGGCCCGCAGATCGGCTCGCGCGCGGCCATGCTGCGCGTCTACGCGATCGCCGACGGGCGCGGCGGCTGGCAGGTCATGCCGGGCGGCTTCACGCGGCTGGCCGGCGAGGGCCAGCCGGCGGTGTCGATGCAACTGGGCGGCTCCAGCGTCGATACCTGGGTGCTGTCGAGCCAGCCGCCGCACGGGCCGGCGCTGGCGGCCTCGACCACGCTGGGCGGGGCCGGGCCGGGGCCGGTCGCCAAGCCGCTGGCGGTGTCGAGCCGCGCCGCCGAGAACCTGTTCTGGGCCGGACGCTACGCCGAGCGCGCCGAGAACAACGTGCGCCTGTGCCGGCTGGTGCTGGGCTCGATCGAAAGCAGCGACGAGCGCGACGACAGCGTGCTCGACGTGATCGGCGAGCTGACGCAGGCCTGCGGCCTGCTGCCGCCCGGCGCGCCGCAGCCGCGCGCCTCGCTGCGCGTGTTCGAGCGCAGCCTGGTGGCGGCGCTGGCCGAGAGCGCCGGCTGGACCAGCGTGGGCCAGAACCTGGCCAGCCACGTGCACGCCGCCACCGAGATCCGCAACCGCCTGTCCAACGACCACTGGCGCACCATCCTGGCCGCGCGCAACGATTTCGGCGACGCGATGGCGGCGGCCTGCACCGGTGCGTCCGGCAGCGGCGACTGCGGCTACTACGACCGCCCGCGCGTGCTGGCCGCGCTCGACCACCTCGGCATGCAGCTCGCCGCCATCAGCGGCGCCCAGGGCGACCGCATGATGCGCGACGAAGCCTGGCGCCTGCTGTTCATCGGCCGCCATATCGAGCGCGTGGGCACGCTGTCGACCTTCCTCGAAGTCTTCACGCGGCATGGCGCGCTCATGCACCGCAGCGGCTTCGACCTGCTGCTGCACCTGTTCGACAGCACGCTCACCTTCCGCGCGCTCTATCCGGGGCGCACCGACATGCCCGCACTCATCGAGCAGATCGTGATCGAACCCACCAACCCGCGCGGGCTCTACGGCCTGCTGGCGCGGCTGCGCGTCAAGCTCGGCCAGATCACGCCGCCGGCCAGCCCGGCCGGCGGCGGCCGCGCGCCGCTGCCGCAATGGCTGCCCGCGGTGGAGACGCTGCCGGGCTGGGAAGCACTATGCGAGCGCGACGGGCGCGGCCAATACGCCAATCTGGTGCAATTGTGCGACCGCCTGGGCGGCCTGATGGCGCAGCTCTCCGACGAGATCAGCGCGCGCTACTTCAGCCATGCCGGCGTGGCCGGCGTGCGGGTGCGGCCATGAGCGCGCCGGCGACGGGGCTGGCGGGCGGCGCGGCGGAGCGTCCCGTGGACGAGGCCGGGGCCGGAATCGGAGCCGGGGCCAAGATCGGGACCGAAGCCGACAACGACGCGGTGGCCGGCCCGGCGGGCGCGGCGGCCATCGCCGCGGTGCCTGCCCCGGCGCCCGCCGCGGCCTTGCTCACGGTCCACCACAAGACCACCTACGCCTACTCCGCGCCGGTGGAGAACGCCCAGCAGCGCGCCGTGGTGTGGCCGGTGGCCTGCCCGTGGCAGACCGTGCTGTCGCACAGCGCGTGGGTCGACCCCGAGCCGTCGCACCAGCATGCCGGCACCGACGCCTTCGGCAACCACGTGCTGTATTTCACCATCGACGTGCCGCACGACTTCATGCAGCTGTGCTGCGAGAGCACGGTGCGCGTGATGCCGCGCTGGGACGCGCTCGATCCCGCCGCCAGCATGCCGTGGGAAGACGCCGTGGCGGCGCTGCGCTTTCGCGCCGGCCAGCCGTTCCGGGCGCAGAGCGAGTTCTGCTTCGCCTCGCCCAACGTGGCGCTGCACCCGGACCTCAAGGCCTACGCGCTGGCCAGCTTCGGGCCCGGCGTGCCGGTGGTGGCCGGCGCCATCGACCTGATGCACCGCATCCACGCCGACTTCGAATACGAGACCGACGCCACCGAGGTGGACACCCCCGCGCTGAAGGCGTTCGCGCTGCGCAGCGGCGTGTGCCAGGACTTCGCCCAGGTCATGATCGGCTGCCTGCGCTCGCTCGGCCTGGCCGCGCGCTACGTCAGCGGCTACCTGCGCACCGAGCCGCCGCCGGGCCAGCCGCGCCTGATCGGCGCCGACGCCTCGCACGCGTGGCTGTCGGTGTACTGCCCGCTGGCCGGCTGGGTCGACCTCGACCCGACCAACGACGTGCTGGCCGACACCGGCCACGTGACGCTGGCGTTCGGGCGCGACTACAGCGACGTCTCGCTGCTGCGCGGCGTCATCGTGGGCGGCGGCGCGCATACCGTCGAGGTGGAGGTAAGCGTGCTGCCGCTGGCGTAGCCGGCGCGCGCTGCGCCGGCGGCACGGCTGGCAAGCCAATTGCTTGCGCATTGCAGGGGTTGCCGAAAAAGAAGGGGAATCAATATGCTGAGCCGCACCGCCGACCACCTGTTCTGGATGGCCCGCTACACCGAGCGCGCCGAGAACACCGCGCGCATGCTCGACGTCAACCACCAGACCGCGCTGCTGCCGCAGTCGCGCGACGCATCCCGGCAGGGCTGGCTGGCCATGCTCGACGCGACCGAGCTCACCCCGGTCTTCGCCGAGCACCACGGCACCGTGGTGCACGAGGAAGTGCTCGACTTCATGGTGCGCGACCTGAGCCATCCGGCCTCGATCATGTCCTGCCTGCGCGCCGCCCGCGAAAACGCCCGCGCCGTGCGCGGCGCGCTGACCACGCCGCTGTGGGAAACCATCAACACCACCTGGCTCGACGTGCAGCAGATGATCGCCGACGGCATCCTGCGGCACGATCCCGCGCAGTTCTTCGAGTGGGTCAAGTTCCGCTCCCACCTCACGCGCGGCGTGGAAGCCGGCACCATGCTCAAGGACGAGGCCTACTGCTTCATGCGCCTGGGCACCTTCCTGGAGCGCGCCGACAACACCGCGCGGCTGCTCGACGTCAAGTTCCAGTCCACCGACCTCGACCGCCAGCAGGACGACTTCTACCAGTGGGCCGCGGTGCTGCGCTCGGTCTCCGGGTTCGAGATGTACCGCAAGGTCTACCGCGCGGCGGTCACGCCCGAGCGCGTGGCCGAACTGCTGATCGTGCATCCCGACATGCCGCGCTCGCTCGCGGCCAGCCTGCGGGAGGTGGTGGCGCTGCTGGCGCAGGTGCGCAATGGGGCTTCAGCGGAGACTGAGCGGCGTGCGGGGAAGCTGCATGCCGAGCTCAAGTTTGCGCGGATCGAGGATATTTTTTCTGTGGGGATTCATGGGTGGCTGGGGGATTTTTTGCGGAGGGTGCATGAGGTGGGGAGTGGGGTTAGTCATAGTTTTTTGATGCGGGGGTAGTAGGGTTTTGTGCTTCGGCTTCAACGTCAACTTCTGAATGTCAACTTCTGAACGTCAAAGTCAACATCAAAGTCAAAGGCTTTCGCTCCCCCGGAGCGACCTACTTTCTTTTCCCCGAAAAGAAAGTAGGCAAAGAAAGCGGGCTGCCTGGCCGGCAGGGGCAGAGCCGAACAGGGTTGCTGGTTGTTGGTGGTTTCGTGGTGGGGGTGGTGGTTCTGCAGGGGTTCTGCCGGTACCGGTTTTGGTGGCCACGTTCTCTCGGGTGGTGTTCGATTCGTGGTGGCGCTGCATGATGGCGGAGGTCCAGGCCCTTCGGGCTGCTGCCGCGACCGGGGCAGATGGGTGCGTCATAGGGACGGGGCTGGTTTCGTGGTGGGCGTGGTGGCCCCCATTCGATCTCAGTGCCAAATGGTTTTGACTTGAGAGGCAATCCGGTTCCAGCAACCCCGCGCACCCGCGCTGGGTCCACCACGCCCACCACGAAACCAGTGCCGATGCTATGTCGTGGCCGCCCGAGTCGGTAACGGCAGATGCCCGAACCAGCAGTGCGCCCGCCATCATAGGTCTGACCCCGCAACCCATACCGCCAGCCAGATCGTGGCCAGTCGCACCGGTAACGGCAGGATGCCAGCAGAACCACCGCCCCCACCACGAAACCACCAACAACCAGCAACCCTGTTCGGCTCTGCCCCTGCCGGCCAGGCAGCCCGCTTTCTTTGCCTACTTTCTTTTCGGGGAAAAGAAAGTAGGTCGCTCCGGGGGAGCGAAAGCCTTTGACTTTGAAGTTGACTTTGAAGTTAAGGCCTTTAAAGCCGTTGACTTTGAAGTCAAGCAGTGGTGGCCTTTGAAGCCAAGCCGTAGCTTTCGACTTAGAACCCCAACCCCACCCCTCACCCCAACTTCTTCCTCAACAACTCATTGACCTGCGCCGGGTTCCCCTTCCCCTTGGTGGCCTTCATGGCCTGCCCGACCAGGGCATTGAACGCCTTCTCCTTGCCGGCCCGGAATTCCTCCACCGACTTGGCGTTGGCGGCCAGCACGTCGTCGATGATCTTTTCCAGCTCGCCGGAGTCGGACATCTGCTTGAGGCCCTTGGCGGCGATGATGGCGTCGGCGTCGCTGCCTTCTTCGCCGGCCCACATGGCGGGGAAGACGTCTTTCTTGGCGGTGTTGTTGGAGACCGTGCCGTCGGCGATGCGCACCAGCAGCCTGGCCAGTTGGGCGGGTTTGACCGGGGCGGCGTCGAGCGCGATGCCTTCGCGGTTGAGCAGCGAGGACACGTCGCCCATCAGCCAGTTGGCGGCGGGCTTGGCGTTGGCGGCGCCGGCTTCGGCGACCACGGCTTCGAAGTAGCTGGCGAGCGGCTTGGAGGCGGTCAGCACGCTGGCGTCGTAGGCGGACAGGCCGTATTGCGACACCAGGCGCGCCTGCATGGCGGCGGGCAGTTCGGGCAGGGCGGCTTTCACGCGCTCGATCCAGGCAGCGTCGATGTCCAGCGGCAGCAGGTCGGGGTCGGGGAAGTAGCGGTAGTCGTGCGCGTCTTCCTTGGTGCGCATGGCGCGCGTCTCGCCGGTGTCGGGGTCGAACAGCACGGTGGCCTGCTGGATCTCGCGGCCGTCCTCGATCTCGGCGATCTGCCACTGCACTTCATACTCGATGGCCTGCTGCAGGAAGCGGAACGAGTTGAGGTTCTTGATCTCGCGGCGCGTGCCGAGCTTGGGGCTGCCGTACGGGCGCACCGAGACGTTGGCGTCGCAGCGGAAGCTGCCTTCCTGCATGTTGCCGTCGCAGATGCCCAGCCACGTCACCAGCGCGTGCAGGGCGCGGGCATAGGCCACGGCTTCGGCGGCGCTGCGCATGTCGGGCTCGGTGACGATTTCCAGCAGCGGCGTGCCGGCGCGGTTCAGGTCGATGCCGGTCATGCCGGCGAAGTCTTCGTGCAGCGACTTGCCGGCGTCTTCCTCGAGGTGGGCGCGCGTGAGCTGCACGGTCTTCTCGTAGGTCTCGCCCTTCTTGCCTTCGACCTGGATGCTGATGCTGCCGCCCTGCACCACCGGGATCTCGTACTGGCTGATCTGGTAGCCCTTGGGCAGGTCGGGGTAGAAGTAGTTCTTGCGCGCGAAGATGCTGCGCGGCGCGATGGTGGCGCCGATGGCCAGGCCGAACTGGATGGCGCGCTCGACCGCGCCGCGGTTGAGCACCGGCAGCACGCCGGGCAGCGCCAGGTCGACCGGCGAGGCCTGCGTGTTCGGCGCCGCGCCGAAGGCGGTGGAGCTGCCGGAGAAAATCTTGGAGGCCGTCGACAGCTGCGTGTGCGTCTCGAGGCCGATCACCACTTCCCATTGCATGGCGGTATTCCTGTTCGTATTCGTCGTGTACGTCGTATTCGGTGCGTGTTGCTGCGTGCTGCTGCGTGCTGTTGCGTATTCCGTCGCGCCGCTAGCGCGTCTGCGCGCAGCCGCCGGTGCCGGGCTCGAACATCACCGGCCAGGCTTCCTCGTAGATGCCGGGCGAGCAGCGCTGCTGGCAGTTGGCGTGCGCCAGCGTGACGCGGCGCGGATCTTGCCAGACCATCAGCTTGCAGGCGCTGCCGTCGTTGGCGCGCAGCTCGATGTGCGGCTTCTTCTGCGTCTGGCGGAACTCGGCCAGGTTGAAGCTGCACGAGCCGCGCTTGCCTACCCACAGCTTCCACGACAACTGCTGCACGGTGTTGTCCGCCACGCGCAGCTGCGCGTCCTCGCGGAAGCCGTCTTCCTCGGTGCGGCGGCAGTCGCCGGCGAGGTCGATGTCGCGGCTGGCGATGGGCGTGGGCCGGCCGAAGCGCGGCAGCGGGATGCACGCCGCCAGCGCGGCGGCCAGCGCCACGCCCGCGGCGATGCGGACCAGCCAGCGCCGCGCGCTCATGCCTGCGCGGGCCGGCGCAGATGCCAGTCCGTGGCCTGCTGGAACGCGTGCGCGGTCTGCAGCAGCTCGGCTTCGCCGAAGTAGTTGCCGATCAGCTGCAGGCCGACCGGCATGCCGCCTTCGCCCAGGCCGCACGGCACGCTCATGCCGGGCAGGCCGGCCAGGCTGGTCGACAGCGTGAAGATGTCGGCCAGGTACATCTGCACCGGGTCGGCGCTCTTCTCGCCGAGCTTCCACGCCACCGTGGGCGCCACCGGGCCCATGATCACGTCGCAGCGCGCGAACGCGCGCTGGAAGTCCTCGGCGATGATGCGGCGGATCTTCTGCGCCTGCAGGTAGTAGGCGTCGTAGTAGCCGTGCGACAGCACGTAGGCGCCCACCAGGATGCGGCGCTTGACCTCGGGGCCGAAGCCTTCGGCGCGGCTCTTCTTGTACATGTCCATCAGGTCGCGGTATTCGGCCGCGCGGTGGCCGTAGCGCACGCCGTCGAAGCGCGACAGGTTGGACGAGGCCTCGGCCGGCGCGATCACGTAGTACACCGGGATCGACAGCTCGGTCTTGGGCAGCGACACCTCGACCAGCGTGGCGCCCAGCTTCTCGTACTCGGCCAGCGCGGCGCGCACGGCCTGTTCCACGTCGGCCGACAGGCCGGCGCCGAAGTATTCCTTCGGCAGGCCGATGCGCAGGCCCGACAGCGGCCGCGCGGCGCCGGCGCCGGCGCGCGGCTGGCCCAGCAGGCGGGTGAAGTCCTCGTCCACGCCGCCCTGGGCCGGCGCCAGGCTGGTGGAGTCGCGCTCGTCGAAGCCGGCCATCGCGCCGAGCAGCAGCGCGCAGTCCTCGGCGGTGTGCGCCATCGGGCCGCCCTGGTCGAGCGACGAGGCGAACGCGATCATGCCGTAGCGCGACACGCGGCCGTAGGTGGGCTTGATGCCGGTGATGCCGGAGAACGAGGCCGGCTGGCGGATCGAGCCGCCGGTGTCGGTGCCGGTGGCGGCCGGCGCCAGGCCGGCGGCCACGGCCGCGGCCGAGCCGCCCGAGGAGCCGCCCGGCACGCGCGCCGGGTCCCACGGGTTCCTGACCGGGCCGAAGTGCGAGTTCTCGTTGGACGAGCCCATCGCGAACTCGTCCATGTTGGTCTTGCCCAGCGTGACCATGCCGGCGGCGGCGAGGCGCTCGACCACGGTGGCGTCGAACGGGCTTTCGTAATCGGCCAGCATGCGCGAGCCGGCGGTGGCGCGCCAGCCGCGCGTGACGAACACGTCCTTGTGGGCGACCGGCACGCCGGTCAGCGGGCCGGCCTCGCCGCGCGCGCGGCGCGCGTCGGCCGCGCGCGCCTGCGTCAGCGTGAGTTCGGGGTTGACGTCGACGAAGGCGTTGAGCGCGGCGGCCCGCTCGATGCGGCCCAGGTAGTCGCGCGCCAGCTCCTCGGCGGAGACGGTGCGGGCCGCCAGCGCGTCGGCGAGCTGGCGCAGGGAGGTCACTGAAGTTGCGGAAAAGGACATGTCGGTCGTATGGCTTGGCAGGGTGGCTGCCGGCGCGCGGCGCAGGGGCGGCGCGACGCAGCGGCGGGTTCGGTGGCCGGGCGGCGGGCGCCCGCCCGCTTATTCGATGACCTTGGGCACCAGGTACAGGCCGCCTTCGGTGGCCGGCGCGGGGCGCTGGTAGTCGTCGCGCCGGTCGGTCTCGGTCACGGCGTCGTCGCGCAGGCGCTGCGACATCTCGCGCACCGCCGACAGCGGGTGCGCCAGCGGCTCCATGCCGGTGGTGTCGACCGCCTGCATCTGTTCGACCAGCGAGAAGAATTGATTGAGCTGCACCAGCGTGTGCCCTGCTTCGTCATCGTTGATCTCGATGCGGGCAAGGTGGGCGATGCGCTTGACGTCGGATAGGTCGAGAGCCATGGCTAGGGTTCGGTGTCGATGCGGAAAACGGCGAAATCGGCTGCGAGATCGGGGAAGCGGGTCCGGGCGCGGAGGCGGCAGCGGGAGGCAAGGCAGGCGCCGCCTGGGCGGGCGGGGCGAGTGCTGCCGGGTGCGCCCCGGAATCGTCAAAGTTACACGTTTTTTCGAGGCAGAAGCCCCCGAAACAGGGGGAATTATAAGGTATCATTGCGCGTTGCCATTCCCTGGCAGCGCCTTCGTCACATTGGTGCGGAACCGCGTTCGCCGGCGCTTTTTCGGTAACGTCCGCGGCAAGGTCCACGGCAACGCGCGTGGCAGCGTCGGCGGCAATGCCCGCGGCGGCGCCCGCGGCACGGCCCGCCGCCCACCATCGCCTTCCGCGCGGCCACCCCGGCCGCCCGGCCGCGGCACGCAGGCGGCGGACGGCGCGCGGGCAGGGAGGCAGGCGAGGGCCCTCTGATTAGGCCGCCCCGGCCGCAATTTTTTGTAATTGTGGCGCGGTTCCACCGAACTTTCGAGCGTGGCCTAATCAAAGGTTCCCGTAGAGGCTGTGCCGCCCGGGGGCGGTCCGGCCTCGGCTGGCGGTTCCGCCGTGGCCGCCGCGCATCCCCTGGATGGCGCGGCGCCGGCGTGGCGCCTGGCTCACCGCACGGTGGGGGGCCTTGAATACTACCCGTCGCAATGAATTTCGTGGCTGGCCCGATTGCGGTGCCGGCCGCTTCGCATACCTCGCGAACCACCAGAAAACAGGATTCCTGATGTTCGGATTTCTCCGCAGCTATTTCTCCAACGATCTCGCGATCGACCTCGGCACCGCCAACACCCTGATCTACATGCGCGACAAGGGCATCGTCCTGGACGAGCCCTCGGTGGTGGCGATCCGCCAGGAAGGCGGTCCCAACGCCAAGAAGACGATCCAGGCGGTGGGCAAGGAAGCCAAGCAGATGCTGGGCAAGGTGCCGGGCAACATCGAAGCGATCCGCCCGATGAAGGACGGCGTGATCGCCGACTTCACCGTGACCGAGCAGATGCTCAAGCAGTTCATCAAGATGGTCCACGACTCCAAGCTGCTGCGCCCGAGCCCGCGCATCATCATCTGCGTGCCGTGCGGCTCGACCCAGGTCGAGCGCCGCGCCATCCGCGAATCGGCGCTGGGCGCCGGCGCCAGCCAGGTGTACCTGATCGAGGAGCCGATGTCGGCGGCGATCGGCGCCGGCCTGCCGGTGTCGGAGCCGTCGGGCTCGATGGTGGTGGACATCGGCGGCGGCACCACCGAGGTGGGCATCATCTCGCTGGGCGGCATGGTCTACAAGGGTTCGGTGCGCGTGGGCGGCGACAAGTTCGACGAGGCCATCGTCAACTACATCCGCCGCAACTACGGCATGCTGATCGGCGAGCAGACCGCCGAGGCCATCAAGAAGGAAATCGGCTCGGCCTTCCCGGGCTCCGAGGTGCGCGAGATGGAAGTCAAGGGCCGCAACCTGTCCGAGGGCATCCCGCGCGCGTTCACGGTGTCGTCCAACGAAATCCTCGAGGCGCTGACCGACCCGCTCAACCAGATCGTCTCGGCGGTCAAGATCGCGCTGGAGCAGACCCCGCCGGAACTGGGCGCGGACATCGCCGAGCGCGGCATGATGCTGACCGGCGGCGGCGCGCTGCTGCGCGACCTGGACCGCCTGCTGGCCGAGGAAACCGGCCTGCCGGTGCTGGTGGCCGAGGACCCGCTGACCTGCGTGGTGCGCGGCTCGGGCATGGCGCTCGAGCGCATGGACAAGCTCGGCAGCATCTTCTCCTACGAATAACCAGTCGGCGAGAGGACATCGCTCGTGGCGCGACGCGGCCTGCCGGATCGCCTGGTCGGGGCCGCGCCGCGCCGTGGCGCCGCCTTGGCCACTGTCCCGGCCGCCGCCGCGGCCGCTCGCCTGGCCGCCTGCGCGGCCGCCTTCCCGACCCGGCCCGGCCCAGGGCACCCCGCGCCAGCGCGCCTTTCCCGCCACCCCGGCCATGCCGGCGGGCGCGGCGGGCGGGCGGCGGCGCGCGCCCGGGGCCGGCAGACCTCCACGCCAGCGCACGGGTAAATGGATTACACTCCGCCGCCGCTCTTCAAGCAGGGCACTTCCGCCGTCGCGCGCCTCGTCTTCTATGTGACGATCGCGCTGGTGCTGCTCGTCGTCGACGCGCGCTTCGACGCGCTACGCGTGGTGCGCCAGGTCGCCGCCACCGTGCTGATGCCGGTCGAGCGGACCGTGCTGGTGCCGCGCGACGCGCTGCGCGCCGTGTTCGACTACGCCCAGTCGTCGGCCGCGCTCGCCAGCGAGAACCGCGAGCTGCGCCGCCGCGCCGTGACCGAGGCCGAGGGCTCGGTGCGCCAGTCCCAGCTCGAGTCCGAGAACAACCAGCTGCGCAAGCTGCTCGGCCTGCAGCAGCAGTCGGCCACGCCGGTGACGGCGGCCGAGATCCTCTACGACGCGCGCGACCCCTACAGCCAGCGCATCGTGATCGACCGCGGCAGCCAGCACGGCCTGCGCGCCGGTTATCCGGTGATCGACGAGCGCGGCGTGATCGGCCAGGTCACGCGGGTCTCGCCGTTCCAGTCCGAAGTCACGCTGCTGACCGACAAGGAACAGGCGATTCCCGTGCAGGTGGTGCGCAACGGGCTGCGCAGCGTGGCCTTCGGCGGCGCCCGCGCCGGCCTGCTCGACCTGCGCTTCATGGCCGCCTCGGCCGACCTGCAGCAGGGCGACCTGCTGGTGACTTCGGGCCTGGACGGCACCTATCCGCCGGGCCTGCCGGTGGCGAAGATCGTGCAGATCGAGCGCAAGGCCGACACCGCCTTCTCGCGCGTGTACTGCGAGCCGGTGGCCGGGGTGCGCTCGCACCGCCAGTTGCTGGTGATCCGCTACGAGGCGCAGCTGCCGCCGCGCGACACCATCGACGGCCCGCGCGACGCCCGCGAAAGCAAGGGCGGCAGGCCCGACCGGGCCGACCGCCCGGGCGTCAGGGACGCCGAGCGGGGCGGCGACCGGCCGGCCGAGAAACCTGCCGAGAAGGCCACTGAAAAGGCCACCGACAAGGCCGCCGCGAAACCGGCCGGCAAGCCCGCGGCCAAGGAGGCCACGCAGTGACCAATCCCCAATACCTGCTGCGCCCGGTCAACCCGGCGTTCATCGCGCTGAGCTTCGTGCTGGCGTTCCTGTTCAACCTGATGCCGTGGGGCGCCACGCTGTGGATTCCCGACATGGTGGCGCTGGTGCTGGTGTTCTGGAACATCCACCAGCCGCGCAAGGTGGGCATGGGCGTGGCGTTCGCGCTGGGCCTGCTGATGGACGTGCACGACGCGCGCCTGCTCGGCGAGCACGCCATCGCGTACACGCTGCTGGCCTATTTCGCCATCACCATCCACCGCCGCGTGCTGTGGTTCACGGTCTATACCCAGGCGCTGCACGTGGTGCCGCTGCTGTTCGTGGCGCACGCGGTGCCGGTGGTGATCCGCCTGGCGATGGGCGCGCCGCTGCCGGGCTGGCAACTGCTGCTGGCGCCCGGCATCGAGGCGCTGCTGTGGCCGCTGGCCACCAGCATGCTGCTGGCGCCGCAGCGGCGCAGCGCCGACGTGGACGAGACGCGGCCCATCTAGATCGGGCGCCGCGCCGCGCGCTGGCCGATGCAATGGCTTGACCCTCAACGAGTTCCGCCGCGCCCCTCGCGGGTGCGCGGCACACCGCAAGGCTGACGCAGTACCATGACCGAAATCCGCAATGTCGAACAGGAGCTCGGCCGCTTCCGCATCCGCGTGGCGGCCGCGGGCCTGTTCGCCGTGATCTGCTTCGGCCTGCTGTTCACGCGCTTTCTCTGGCTGCAGTGGTACAAGCACGACCAGTACTCGGCCAAGGCCGAGGACAACCGCATCTCGGTGGCGCCGATCGAGCCCAACCGCGGCATCATCATGGACCGCAACGGCGTGGTGCTGGCGCGCAACTATTCGGCCTACACGCTGGAAATCACGCCGTCCAAGCTGTCCGACACGCTCGACAACACCATCGAGGCGCTCAGCCAGGTGGTCGACATCCAGCCGCGCGACCGGCGCCGCTTCAAGCGGCTGATGGAGGAGTCGCGCAGCTTCGAGAGCCTGCCGATCCGCAGCCAGCTCAGCGACGAGGAAGTGGCGCGCTTTTCCGCGCAGCGCTTCCGCTTTCCCGGCGTGGACGTGCGCGCGCGGCTGTTCCGCCAGTACCCGATGGGCGAGTCCGCCTCGCACGTGATCGGCTACATCGGCCGCATCTCGCAGCGCGACCAGGAGCGCATCGAGGCGATGGACGAGGCCAACGACGCCGAGGGCGCCAAGTACGACCCGCGCAAGGACGCCGACAACTACAAGGGCTCCAACTACATCGGCAAGATCGGCATCGAGCAGAGCTACGAGACCGAGCTGCACGGCCTGACCGGCTTCGAGGAAGTGGAGGTGAGCGCGGGCGGGCGGCCGATCCGCACGCTCTCCACCTCGCCGTCCACGCCCGGCAACAACCTGATCCTGTCGCTCGACATCCGCCTGCAGCAGCTCGCCGAGGCGCTGTTCGGCGACCGGCGCGGCGCGCTGGTGGCGATCGAGCCGGCCACCGGCGACATCCTGGCCTTCGTCTCCAAGCCGACCTTCGACCCCAACCTGTTCGTCGAGGGCATCGACAGCAACACCTGGAACGAGCTCAACGGCTCGCCCGACAAGCCGCTGCTGAACCGCCCGCTGCGCGGCACCTACCCGCCCGGCTCGACCTACAAGCCGTTCATGGCGCTGGCCGCGCTCACCACCGGCAAGCGCACCGCGGCCTGGGGCTTCCACGACCCGGGCTCGTTCACGCTGGGCAACCACACCTTCCGCGACGACAAGCCGGGCGGCCACGGCTGGGTCGACATGCAGGCCTCCATCGTGCAGTCCTGCGACACCTATTACTACATGCTGGCGCGCGACATGGGCGTCAACGCCATCCACGATTTCATGAAGCCGCTCGGCTTCGGCCAGATCACCGGCATCGACATCGAGGGCGAGAGCCGCGGCATCCTGCCGTCCACCGACTGGAAGCGCCGCGCCTACCGCAAGCCCGAGCAGCAGAAGTGGTACGACGGCGAGACCATCTCGCTGGGCATCGGCCAGGGCTACAACAGCTTCACCATCCTGCAGCTGGCCAACGCGGTGTCGATCCTGGTCAACAACGGCACCGCGATGAAGCCCCACCTGGTCAAGGCGGTGGAGGATTCGGTGACGCGCGACCGCGCGCTCACGGTGCCCAAGGAAAGCTACCGGCTCTCGTTCAAGCAGGCCGACGTCGACGTGATCAAGCGCGCGATGGTCGGCGTGACGCATTCGGGCACGGCCGCGCGCGCGTTCGCCGGCGCCGCCTACGAATCCGCCGGCAAGACCGGCACCGCGCAGACCTTCACGATCGGCAAGAACGAGAAGTACAACCACCACGCGCTCGACGAGCGCAAGCGCGACCACGCGCTGTACACCGCCTTCGCCCCGGCCGACAACCCGAAGATCGCGCTGGCGATGATCGTGGAGAACGCCGGCTTCGGCGGCGCCGTGGCCGCGCCGATCGCGCGCAAGGTGATGGACTACTACCTGGTGGGCAAGTGGCCCGAGGAACTGGCGGCCATCGCCCCGCCGGCCGCCGAGCGCGCCGGCGGCAAGCCGCCCGTGGACACGCCCAGCGTGTTCACCACGGGCCACACCGCCAGCATCGCCAGCGCCACCGTGATGGGCGCCAGCGAGGCGGCCGCCACCAGCGCCAGCGCCGTCGCGGTGGCGGCTGTCGCCGGTGCGGCCGGCGCGGCCGGCGCGGCCAGCACGCCGGTGGCGCGCGCGCCGGGCGCCTCCGCCGCCGTGGCGGCGCCGCTGATCGACCCGGCCGCGATCCCGCCCGCCTCGGCGGTGCAGACGCTGGACGAGCGCATGGCGCAGGCGCTCGGCCACAGCCGCCCGGCGCCGGCGCCGGCCCAGGCCGCGCCGGCGGCACCGGCCGCCACCGCCCCGAAACCCCGCGCCAGGCCCGTCGCCGCCCCCGGCGCGGGCGGCGCCAACGCTACCCGCTGAAGGAGACGCGCATGGACAAACGCCGCGTCCTGTCATTCATCAAGACCGCGCTGACCGGCTTCGACAAGCCGCTCGCGCTGATCGTGTTCCTGCTGTTCGCCACCGGCATCGTGGCGCTCTACTCGGCCGCCATCGACATGCCCGGCCGGGTCGAGGACCAGTTGCGCAACATCCTGCTCTCCTACGCGGTGATGTGGGTGATCGCCTACCTGCCCACGCAGACGCTGATGCGGGTGGCGGTGCCGCTCTACACGGTGGGCGTGGCGCTGCTGATCGGCGTGGCCATGTTCGGCCTGATCCGCAAGGGCGCGCGGCGCTGGCTCAACGTGGGCATGGTGATCCAGCCGTCCGAGATCATGAAGATCGCCATGCCGCTGATGCTGGCGTGGTACTTCCAGAAGCGCGAGGGCTCGGTGCGCTGGTACGACTTCGTGGTGGCGCTGCTGCTGCTCGGCGTGCCGGTGGGCCTGATCGCCAAGCAGCCCGACCTCGGCACCGGCCTGCTGGTGCTGGCCGCCGGTGTGTACGTGATCTACTTCGCCGGGCTGTCGTGGAAGATCATCCTGCCGCTGCTGGTGGCGCTGGTGGTGGCGGTCGGCCTGCTGATCACGTTCGAGAACGACATGTGCGCGCCCGGCGTGAACTGGCCGGTGCTGCACGACTACCAGCAGCACCGCATCTGCACGCTGCTGGACCCGACCACCGATCCGCTCGGCAAGGGCTTCCACACCATCCAGTCGATCATCGCCATCGGCTCGGGCGGGGTGTTCGGCAAGGGCTGGCTCAAGGGCACGCAGACTCACCTGGAGTTCATCCCGGAGAAGCACACCGACTTCATCTTCGCGGTGTTCTCGGAGGAGTTCGGCCTGGTCGGCAACGCCGTGCTGCTGGTGCTCTACCTGCTGCTGATCTTCCGCGGGCTGTACATCGCCGCCAACGCGCCGACGCTGTTCTCGCGGCTGCTGGCGGGCTCGATCACGCTGATCTTCTTCACCTACGCCTTCGTCAACATGGGCATGGTGAGCGGCATCCTGCCCGTGGTGGGCGTGCCGCTGCCGCTGATGAGCTACGGCGGCACCGCGCTGGTGACGCTGGGGATGGGCATCGGCATCCTGATGAGCATCTCGCGGCAGAAGCGCCTGATCCAGACCTGACGCGGGGGCGGGCCGCCCGGCCTCGCGCCTTCGCGCCGGCGGCGCGCCGCCTTTCGCGCCACCTCCCGCACCACCTCCCGCACCCGCCGCACGCCCGCCCGTTCCCCGCGGCAGGCGACTCCCACGGGGCGCGCCGCCATCCGCCGCGCCGCCATGTCTCCGGCGGGCCGGCAAGCCACCCGAATGCGGGGCATGCCGCAAACTCCACGCCCGGCGCGGCCCGGGCCGCCGTCCGCCGCGCGCGGATTCCGCCTCGCCGCGGCCGGATGTGACGGGATCGATATTTCTCCGTCCATGCTCTGATCTGCGTCAAAAACATCGCACTTATGAAGTGCGCCCGCACAACGATGATCCGGGTCCAGGTGGCGCATCGCATTCATGTGGTGCACCACGCTTCTGACGGAAGATCGTGCCGGGGACCCGCCGAAACCGCCGGATATGCGCCGCGGCGCGCGCGCGCGCCAATCGCCGCCGGGATTTGCGTGGCACACCACGTATTGGCACGCCTTTTGCGTTGAGATTCCTTCGACGAAGCACGGTGTCGCCATTTCCCCGCAAACAACGCTATCCGGACTTATGGACCTAACCCTGTCGATCGCCGAGTACGGCCATCATCCCGCAGCACGGCGGGTATCGACCCTGGCGGCTTCGTCGTCGGGTTTCCCGCGCTATGCCGACGTGGTGCGGCGCGCGCAGTCGTGCGCGTTCGACTGCGTGTTCTTCACGTCCGCCGCATCCGCCGAAGGCGCGCCCGCCGCGCTGGCGCCCGACACCACGCCGCTGCTCGGCTCCCTGATCGCGCAGGTGCCGCGCATCGGCCTTGGCGCCGCAGTGGCGCTCGCGCACACCGAGCCGTTCCACACCGCCCGCGCGTTCTCGGTGCTCGACGGCCTGTCGGCCGGGCGCACCGCGCTGCTGTGCGACCTGCGCTGGCGCGAGGGTGGCGACGCCGCCTTCGCCCATGCGCCGCCGCTCTCGCGCGACGCGCACTACGCGCGCGCGGGCGAATATCTGGAGGTCCTCGCCAAGCTGTGGGATAGCTGGGAGGACGGCGCGGTGCTGGCCGACAAGGAAGCCGGCCTGTTTGCCGATTCGGCCCGCATCCACCCGATCCATCACGCCGGCGCGTACTTCGGCGTGCGCGGTCCGCTGACCGCGGTGCGGCCGGTGCAGGGCCATCCCGTCATGGCGTTCGACGATGCGTCCGCGCCCGGCCTTGCGCTGGCGGCCCGGTTCGGCGACGTGTTCCTGGCCGATTGCGCTTCGCCGGAAGCGCTCGTGTCGCTGCGCGGCGACCTGCGCGCGCTGGCGCGGCGGCAGGGCCGGCCCGACGGCGCGCCGCGCGTGCTGGCCACGCTGTCCGTGGTGCTGGCCGATTCCGACGAGGCCGCGGCGCAGCGCATGGCGCATCTCGACGCGCTGGCGCAGCCGACGGCGCCGGCCATGCCCGGCTACCGCTTCGCGGGCAGCGCCGCGCGCCTGCGCGAACTGATGGATTCGTGGTACGCGGCGGGCATCTGCGACGGCTTCCACATCGCGCCGGCGGTGCTGCCCGACGATCTGGAGCGCTTCGCCAGCGAGGTCGCTCCCTGCCTCGCGGGGCGCCCGCCGGCGGATGCCGCGCAGCCGGCCGCCACGCTGCGCGACCGCCTCGCCCTCGCGCGCCCTTCCAACCGCTTTTCCGAGGTCTCCGTTCATGGCTAGGCAACTGCACCTGGGTCTGTTCATCTATCCCGGCGGCCACCACATCGCCGGCTGGCGCCATCCGTCGACGCCCGCCGCGGGCGTGACCGGGCTCGACTTCTACCGCACCGCGGCGCAGCTCGCCGAGCGCGGCAAGTTCGACCTGTTCTTCGTCGGCGACACGCTGTTTACCCGCGAGAAGGACGGCCGCTTCTTCGGCCGCCAGGCGGTGTCGAATCTCGATCCGGTCTCGCTGCTGTCCACGCTGTCGTCGGTCACGGACAAGCTGGGGCTGGTCGGCACGCTGTCGACGACGTACCACGAGCCGTTCGCCATCGCCGGCAAGTTCGCCACGCTCGACCACCTGAGCGCGGGACGCGCCGGCTGGAACGTCGTCACCACGTGGGAGGACCGCGCCTCGCTGAACTTCAGCCGGCAGCAGGCCATGCCCAAGGCCGACCGCTACGTGCGCGGCCGCGAGTTCGTCGACGTGTGCACCGCGCTGTGGGACAGCCGCGGCGATTCGCCGGCCGCGCCGGCCCGCCCGATCGACCATCGCGGCGAGAGCTTCACCGTGGCCGGCGCGCTGCCGGTGCCGCGCCCGGTGCAGGGCTGGCCGGTGCTGGTGCAGGCGGGCGGCTCGCCGCCGGGCCTGGAGTTCGCCGCGCTGGTGGCCGAGGCGGTGTTCACCGCGCAGACCGACCTGGCCCAGGCGCGCGAATTCCGCCTGTCCACGCATGCGCGCATGGCGCGCTACGGCCGGCGCCCGGACGAGGTCGTGATCATGCCCGGGCTGTCGCCGCTGATCGGCGCGACCGAGGCGGAGGCGCTGCGCCTGGAGCGCGAGCTGGCCGATCTCGTGCATCCCGAGGTGGGGGTGTGGATGCTGAGCGAAAACCTCGGCTTCCCGCTGTACGACCGCCAGCCCGACGAACTGCTGCCGGTCGAGGCGATCCGCGCGGTGAAGAAGCCGACCGCCAACGCCGACATGCTGCTCACCACCGCCGCGCGCCAGAAGCTCACCATCGCCGACAGCGCGCGGCTGATCGCCCGCTCGCGCGCCCACCACGGCTTCGTGGGCACGCCGGAGCAGCTGGCCGACCTGATGGAGCGCTGGCTGCGCGAAGGCGCCTGCGACGGCTTCAACATCATGCCGCCGTATTTCCCCGAGCAGCTCACGGTGTTCGTGGAGCAGGTCGTGCCGGAGCTGCAGCGGCGCGGCGTGTTCCGCGAGGACTACGAAGGGTCGACGCTGCGCGAGCACCTCGGCCTGGACCGTCCGTCGCCAGGGCGCTTCCAGCGCATGCTGGCGCACGTGCCCGCATAACCGTCCGTCCCCGGCGCCTGGCCGGCAATGTATCGGCCAGGTGCCGACGAGGCCGCGCCGCAGGCGGCCGGCCTCGTCCCCGCAAGTCCATGTTCTCCCAGCCCCGGAGCCACTGGCATGACGATAGTCCCCCCGCCCGCACCTGACCGGATGCCGGCATGAGCGCGAGCATCCGCATGATGAGGCCGCGCGCCGCGGCCGCGCCGCAGGGCGCGACCGACACGAACCAAGCCGCCGGAGCCGACGCGCCGCGCGCGTGGCAGGCCGCCGCGGCGCCGATCCTGAGCATCCGCGACCTGTCGGTCGCGTTCGGCGCCGGCGCCGCCGCCGTTCCCGCGCTGCGCGGCGTCAGCCTCGAGCTGCACGCGGGCCGCTGCCTCGGCATCGTGGGCGAGTCCGGCAGCGGCAAGAGCGTGACCTCGCTCGCCGTCATGGGCCTGCTGCCGCAGCCGGCCGCACGCATCACCGCCGGGCGCATCGAGTTCGAAGGGCAGGACCTGCTGGCCATGTCCGCCGCGCAGCGGCGGCTGCGGCGCGGCCGCGCGATCGCGATGATCTTCCAGGACCCGATGTCGTCGCTGAACCCGGCCTTCACCATCGGCGACCAGATCGCCGAGTCGATCACCGCCCACGAAGCGGTCGACAGGCGCGAGGCCCGCCGCCGCGCCGTCGAGCTGCTCCGGCAGGTCCACATTCCGTCCGCCGAGCGGCGCTTCGACGACTATCCGCACCGCCTGTCGGGCGGCATGCGCCAGCGCGTGATGATCGCGATGGCGCTGGCCTGCAACCCGCGGCTGCTGATCGCCGACGAGCCCACCACGGCGCTCGACGTCACCGTGCAGGCGCAGATCGTCGAGCTGCTGCACGAGATCCGGCAGGAGCGCGGCACCGCCATCGTGCTGATCTCGCACAACCTCGGGCTGGTGGCCGGGCTGGCCGACGACATCGCGGTCATGTACGCCGGGCGCGTCGTGGAGCACGGCCCGGCGCACCGCGTGATGGCGCATCCCGAGCACCCGTACACGGTCGGCCTGCTGGGCGCGGTGCCGCGCGCCGAGCCGGGCGACCAGCCGCTGGTCGCCATCGGCGGCAGCGTGCCCGACCTGCGCACGCTCGGCGCGGGCTGCGCGTTCCGCCCGCGCTGCCCGTTCGCGCTGCCCGACTGCGACACCGCGGCGCCCGCGCCGCGGCAACTGTTCCCCGGCCATCGCGCGGCCTGCCACGCGGCGCCGCTCGGAGACACGCCATGAATCCTGCCGCGCCGGATGCAATGACCACCACGGCCACCATGCCCGCCACGCCCGCCGCCGAGGCGCCCCTGCTGCGCGTGCGCGGCCTGAAGAAGCACTACAACGCGGGCGGCCTGTTCGGCCGGCGCGGCCGCGTCGCCGCGGTCGACGGCGTCTCGTTCGACATCGCCGCCGGCGAGACGCTGGGCCTGGTCGGCGAGAGCGGCTGCGGCAAGTCCACCGTCAGCCGGCTCATCCTGCGCCTCATGGATGCCAGCGCCGGCTCGGTGGCATTCCGCGGCACGGACCTGACCCGGCTCGGCCGCGCCGAGATGCACAACCACCGGCGCGACATCCAGCTGGTGTTCCAGGACCCGTTCAGCTCGCTCAATCCCAGCATGACCGTGCGCGAACTCGTGGGCGAGCCGCTGGTGGTGCACCGCGTCGACCTGCGCTCGGGCATCGAGCGGCGCGTGGCGGAGCTGCTGGCGATGGTCGGCCTGAACGCCTCGCACATGGACCGCTATCCCCACGAATTCTCGGGCGGCCAGCGCCAGCGCATCGGCATCGCCCGCGCGCTCGCGCTGGAGCCGCAGCTGATCGTGTGCGACGAGCCGGTCTCGGCGCTCGACGTGTCGGTCCAGGCGCAGGTGCTCAACCTGCTGCGCGCGCTGCAGCGGCAGACCGACGTCGGCATGCTGTTCATCTCGCACGACCTGATGGCGGTGCGCCACGTCGCCCACCGCGTGGCGGTGATGTACCTCGGCCGGCTGGTCGAGACGGCGCCCACCGGCGCGCTGTTCGGCGCGCCGCGCCACCCGTACACGCGCGCGCTGCTGGATGCCGTGCCGGCGCTGGAAGCCGGCCAGCGCCCGCGCATGGTGCTCGGCGGCGACCTGCCCAGCCCGCTCGATCCGCCGCCGGGCTGCAGCTTCCATCCCCGCTGCGCGTTCGCGACCGAGCTGTGCCGGCGCAGCGCGCCCGAGCTGGCGGCGGACGAGTCCGGCCACGGCTGCGCCTGCCATCACTGGCGCGAGCTGCCGCCGTGGCAGGGGCTGAGCCCGTCGCTGACGCAGCCGCCGGCGCCGCGGCTCGCGCGCCTGCTCGAGCGGTTCCGCCAGCCCGTCACGCCTGCCACGCCCGCCACGCCCGTGATGCCCGCCACGCCCGCCTGACCCGCCACCTCACCCGTCACCGCCCCCATCCAACCCGCCACCCCCGACATCCCATGCGCAAGCTCCCGTCTCTTCTCTTCCTCACGCTCGCCGCCTGCCTGGCGGGCCACGCCGCCGCCCAGGGCGTGCTGCGGATCGGCCTGAACGAGGACCCGGACACGCTCGACCCCACGCTCAACCGCCTCGCCACCGGCCGCCAGCCGCTGACCGCGCTGTGCGACAAGCTGTTCGACGTCAAGACCGACCTGACGCTCACGCCGCAGCTCGCCGCCGGCTACGAGATCGCCAAGGACGGCCTGTCCGTCACGCTCAAGCTGCGCCCCGGCGTGAAGTTCCACGACGGCGAGCCCCTCGACGCGCAGGCCGTGCGCTACAACATCGGCCGCCACATGCAGTTGCCGGGCTCGCTGCGCCGCACCGAGCTGAGCATGGTCGACCACGTCGACGTGGTCGACGCGGCCACCGTGCGCTTCGTGCTCAAGGCGCCGCAGGCCAACCTGCTGCTGTTCGGCCTGGCCGAGCGCGCCGGCATGATGGTCGCGCCGCAGGCCGCGCAGCGCCTGGGCGACCGCTTCGGCTCGCAGCCGGTGTGCGCCGGCGAATACCGCTTCGTCGAGCGCGTGCCGCAGGGCCGCATCGTGGTGGAGAAGTTCACCGATTACTGGGACGCCGCCCAGACCAAGGGCGATCCGGACCGCATCGAATACCTGCCCATCAGCGATTCCACCGTGCGGCTGTCGTCGCTGCGCTCGGGGCAGATCCAGATCGCCGAGCGGCTCACGCCGGCCGACCTGCCGCAGCTCGCCGGCGACGCGCGCGCGAAGATCGTGTCGGCGTCCGACCTCGGCTACCACTACATCCGCTACAACAGCGGCAACGGCGCGCGCGCCGCCACCTTCCGCGACGTGCGCGTGCGGCGCGCGGTGGACCTGGCGATCGACCGCAGGGTCCTGGTCAAGGCGCTCTTCAACGACCAGTACCTGGCCGGCAACCAGTTCGTCAATCCGAACAGCCGCTACTACGACAAGGCCCATCCGGTGCCCGCGCGCGACGTCGCCGCGGCGCGCCGGCTGCTGCAGGAGGCCGGCGTGCCGCGCCTGGCGTTCTCGCTGCTGGTGCCGCCCGAGCGCGAGCGCCAGGAGGCCGCGCAGATGATCCAGGCGATGCTGGCGGAGGCCGGCATCACCATGAAGATCGAGACCCAGGAAGACGCGGTCATGCTGCAGAACGCCCGCCGCGGCGACTTCGACGCGATCTTCAACTTCTGGAGCGGGCGCCCGCATCCGGACGGCAACATCTACGCGCACATCGCCTGCAGCGGGCCGCAGAACGACTCGAAGTTCTGCGACCCCGAGCTCGACAAGGTCATGGTGCAGGCCCGCGAGGCGACCAGCGACGGCGAGCGCGAGCGCCTCTACCGCCAGGTCAACGCGATACTGGCCACCGACTATCCGGTGTCGGTGCTGTGGCATCGCCGCACCTTCACCGGGCTGAGCACCAAGGTGTCGGGCTTCGTTCCGCACCCGGACAGCACCATCCGGGTCAAGGGCATCCGGCTCCAGCCCTAGGAACGCACGGCCATGAGATTCCTCCTGTTCATCGGCCGCCGCATCGCGCTGGCGCTGCCGACCGTGCTGATCCTGTCGACGCTGATCTTCCTGCTGCAGCGCATGCTGCCCGGCGACCCCGCGCTCGCGCTCGCCGGCGGCGAGGCGGTGGACGCGCGGATGCTCGACGAGATCCGCCACAAGTACGGCCTGGACCTGCCGGTCTACGTCCAGTACGGACGCTGGCTGGCCGGCGCGCTGCACGGCTACCTCGGCGTGTCCATGCGCAACGACATCGGCGTGAGCGAGCTGCTGGCCGGCAAGCTCGGCATCACGCTGCAGCTGGCGCTGGCGTCGATGGCGATCGCGCTGGCCATCGGCATTCCGCTGGGCATCGTCGCCGCCACGCGCAAGGGCCGGCTCGGCGACGCGGTGGCCAGCGGCCTCGCGCTGACCGGCATCTCGATCCCGCATTTCTGGCTCGGCATCCTGCTGGTGCTGGCGTTCTCGGTGCACCTGAACTGGTTTCCCGCGTCCGGCTACGTGCCGTTCCGCGAGGACCCGGTGCGCAGCGTGATGGGCTTCGTGCTGCCGTCGATCGTGCTGGGCACCGGCATCGCCGGCGTGCTGATGCGCCACATGCGCAGCGCCATGCTGGACGCGCTGCAGGCCGACTACGTCCGCACCGCGCGCGCCAAGGGGCTGAGCGAATGGCGCGTGGTGCTGCGCCACGCGCTGCGCAATGCGCTGATGCCGGTGGTGACGCTGGGCGCGATCGAGTTCGGGCAACTGCTGGCCGGCGCCGTGCTGACCGAGCAGGTGTTCTCGATCCCCGGCTTCGGCAAGCTGCTGGTGGACAGCGTGCTCAACCGCGACTACCAGGTGGTGCAGGGGCTGGTGCTGGTGTCCTCGGTCATGTTCATCGCCGCGAGCCTGCTCGCCGACGTCCTGTATTTCGTCATCAACCCGCGCCTGAGGACCTGACGATGCCGACCATCGCCCCGCAACTGCCGCGCCCGGCCGCGGCCCGCCGGAAAAGTCGCCCGCAGAGCCGCCCGCAGAGCCGCCTACGCTCGGCCGGCCGGCGCCTGCTGCGCAGGCCGTCGAGCGTGCTGGCCGGCGCCGCCATCCTGCTGTTCGTGCTGGCCGCCGTGCTGGCGCCGTTCCTGGCGCCCTACGATCCGCTGCAATCCGATTTCCTGATGATCCGCAAGGCGCCCTCCGCGCTGCACCTGCTCGGCACCGACGAGGTCGGGCGCGACGTGCTGTCGCGGCTGATCTGGGGCGCGCGCGCGTCGCTGCTGGCGGGTTTCCTGCCGGTGCTGGTGGCGTGCGCCGTGAGCGTGCCGCTGGGCGTGGCGTGCGGCTACGCGGGCGGCTGGCTCGACATGCTCGTGATGCGCGTGACCGACGCGATGCTGGCGGTGCCGTTCCTGATCGTGGCCATCGCGCTGGCCGCCTTCCTCGGGCCGGACCTGCGCAATTCGATCCTCGCCATCGGCGTGGCGGCGCTGCCCACGTTCCTGCGCCTGGCGCGCGCCGCGGCCATGACGATCCGCGCCGAGGACTACGTGGAGGCCGCGCGTGCCGTGGGCGCCTCGCCGCTGCGCATCGCGCTGCGCCACATCCTGCCCAACATGCTGCCGCCGCTGTTCGTGCAGGCCAGCATCACCGCCGCCGCGGCCGTCATCGCCGAGGCCTCGCTGTCGTTCCTCGGCCTCGGGCAGCAGCCGCCCGCGCCGTCGTGGGGCAGCACGCTCAACGCGGCCCAGCAGTACATGACCACGGCGCCGTGGATGGCGATCGCGCCGGGCGCCATGATTTTCGTGCTCGTCATCTCGCTGAACGTCTTCGGAGACGGGCTGCGCGACGCGCTGGACACCCGGCGCCGATGACTTCCAGATCCCCCTTACCAGAACGGAGAACCGAAATGCAGGCAACAGTCTGGACGCAGCCCGTCGCCACCCCGCAGGCGTGGCGCCGTGCCGACCTGATCGACAGCGAGAGCTGGCAGTGGTGGCTGAGCGGCGCGGAACAGGACGAGATCGCCGCGGCGCTGCGCCACGCGCAGGCCGGCGGCGTGCCGATGCTGCACTGGCAGCAGCGCGACTTCCCGCTCGGCGCGCTGCGCGAGCGGCTCGCCGCCCTCGCCGCCGAGGTGCGCGACGGCATGGGCATCGTGCTGCTGCGCGGCCTGGACATCGCCGGCTTCAGCGACGAAGAGGTCTGCATGATCTACTGGGGGATCGGCCTGTACCTGGGCGAGCCGCTCGGCCAGAACCCGAAGGGCGACCTGCTCGGCCACGTGTTCGACCAGGGCCGCGAATACGGCCGCATCGACGTGCGCGGCTACGAGACCAGCGCCTACCTGCCGTTCCACACCGACCGCGCCGACCTGCTCGGCCTGATGTGCCTGCGCCAGGGCCTGTCGGGCGGGCGCAGCAGCTACGTCAGCGCGCTGTCGATCTACAACATCATCCTCGCCGAGCACCCGGAATACCTGGGCCTGCTCTACAACGGCTTCTACTACATCCGCCGCGAGGAGGCCCTCACCGGCAAGGGCGTGTCGGCGCTGCCGCTGCCCGTGTTCGGCCACGAGAACGGCGTGATCCGCTGCCGCTACATCCGCAACCAGATCAACGCCGGCGCCGAGAAGCGCGGCGTGCCGCTGACGCCGCTGGAGCGCGAGGCGCTCGACTTCTTCGATGCGCTGACGCAGCGCGAGGACCTGCGCGTCGACTTCACGATGGCGCCGGGCGACATCGCCTTCTGCAACAACCTGACCATGCTGCATTCCCGCACCGGCTTCGTCAACGGACCGGAGCGGCACCAGCAGCGCCACATGCTGCGGCTGTGGCTGCGTTTCCACCAGCCGTGGCCCATCTCCAGCCTGTTCGGCGAGGACGGCAACTACGTCCTGCACGAACGCGGCGCCGTGGTCTCGACACAGACCTGAGCGCGCGGCCGTCGTCCGACGGCGCAGACCGCTTCCCCGGCGCCGCGGGCGCCCGCGCCTGACCTCGCGGGCGTTCGCGGCGGCGGGGCGGGCGGTCCCGGGCACGTACCAGAAAGCATTGCCAGCCAGCTCGTGGCGCCATCGCGCGGCCACGGCGGGGAGCGCTCGCGCCTGCGCGGCGGTTCGCCACGTGCTGTCTGCCGGCGGCGCTTTCTGTTCGTCACGGGCAATCGCCGTGTCCGTCTCCTGGCCTGCCGCCCGCGGCGGGCCGGGACGCACACGGCCGGCGCCCGGTTTCGTTTGCTTCATTTGTTGTTCGCATCACGGGCATGGCGCCGCACGGAGAGGCATGCGTGCCCGTCCTTTTCGTACCACCTTACCTTCAGGAAATGAGCCATGAAAAAAACGATACTGATTGCCGCCGCCACCACGCTGGGCGGCCTGTCCGGGGCGCATGCGCAGACCAGCTCGGTCACGCTCTACGGCATCGTCGATGCCGGCCTGACCTACAACTCCAACGCCAAGGGCTCCAAGCAGTACCTGCTGACCAGCGGCAACGCCTCGGGCTCGCGCTGGGGGCTGCGCGGCACCGAGGATCTCGGCGGCGGCACGCAGGCGTTCTTCCGCCTGGAAAGCGGCTTCAGCTCGATCAACGGCACCAGCGGGCAGGGCGGCACGCTGTTCGGGCGCGGCGCCTACGTCGGCCTGTCCTCCACCCGCGCGGGCGCGGTCTCGCTCGGCCGCCAGGCGACCACGCAGTACGACTTCATCAGCCCGTTCACGTCCGGCGGCACGTGGGCCGCGTCCGGCATCGGCTACGGCACCCACGTGGGCGACGTCGACGCGCTGGACAACTTCAACCGCATCAACAGCGCGATCAAGTACCTGAGCCCGACCTTCGGCGGCATGCGTTTCGGCGCGAACTACAGCTTCGGCGGCGCGCCCGGCAGCGTCTCGCAGAACCAGACCTGGTCGTTCGGCGCGGACTATGCCTCCGGGCCGTTCTCGCTGGCCGCGGCGTACAACCAGGTCGACCGCCCCAACTTCTCGTTCTTCGGCAACAAGGCCAGCGACAGCGCGGTGAACAACAACATCACCAACGCCGCCATCTCCGGTTACGCGTCGGCCAAGACCCAGCAGATCTTCGCCGCCGCGGCGGCCTACGAGCGCGGCCCGGCCAGGCTCGCCGTGACCTACACCAACACGCGCTTTCGCAACCTGGGCGAGGTGGCGGTCGCCAACCTGAGCGCCGCGCAGAGCCGCTTCCGCGGCACGGCCGTGTTCGACATCGTCGAAGGCAACTTCACGTACCAGCTCACGCCGGCGCTGCAACTGGGCGTGGCCTACACCTACACGCACAACAGCAATGCCGACAACCTGGACAGCGCGGTGTACCACCAGGTCAATCTCGGCGCGGACTATTTCCTGTCCAAGCGCACCGACCTGTTCGCCAACGCGTTCTACCAGCACGCCGGCGGGACCGACGCGTCGGGCGGCCGCGCGGTGGCGGCGATCACCGGCGCCACGGCGTCGACCAGCAACCACCAGCTGATCGGCCTGATCGGCATGCGCCACCGCTTCTAGCACCGGCGGCGCGCGGCGGCGCGGCAGCGGCCGCCGCGTGCCCGTTACCGTGCGCCGGCGTGCCGGCGACGTCATGTGGTGCACCTCCTATGCCTGATCGGAGTGCAGCGTGCCCTGCGACAAGGCACCGGCATCGTGCGGCGCGCGCGGTGCCGGCGCCGCGCCCGGGCGCGGCTGGCGCCTCGGCGCGCGCTCTGGCGCAAGGCAATTGCGTGGTACACCATATTTTTATCAGGAAGCGCGCGATACGGCTTTTCCGCCGGAAATTGGCATATCAATTGCTTTGATCCATCCGCCTGTCCTCATCGTTTTCATTGCGCCCGGCGCCCCCGCCGCTTGCATCGCTCGTCAGCGCTTTCCCCGCTGAAGCCACTCAACAACAACCGGACCCGCTATCTCGATGTCGAACCAAACCACGGACAACCACGGCACCCCCGCCCACGGCGCCACGCGCCGCCAGGTGCTGCGCGCCGGCGCGGCCGCCACTGCCGCGCTCGCCATGCCGGCGATCGTGCGCGCCCAGCCGAAGGTGCTCTACGTCAACTCGCAGGGCGGCTCCTGGGAAGCCGCCGCGCGCAAGAACCTCTTCGACCCGTTTACCAGGAAGACCGGGATCGAGATCAAGAGCGCGCCCGGCGCGTCGTTCGCCAAGCTCGCGCTGCAGGCCCGCACCGGCGTCTACGAGTTCGACATCCAGACCGTCGGCGCGCCCAACGTGGTGCAGGCGATGAAGCAGAACCTGCTCGAGCCGATCAACTACGGCATCTTCGGGCGCGACACGGTGCCCGCCGGCCAGATCCTCGATCACGGCGTCGGCAACCACGCCTACTCCACCAACATCTGCTTCAACACCACCCGCTACGCGCCCGGCTCGATCAAGACCTGGCAGGATTTCTGGAACGTCGGCAAGTTTCCCGGCCCGCGCTCGCTGGGCCGCGAGCTGTCGCAGACCATCGTGTTCGCGCTGCTGGCCGACGGCGTGCCGCGCGACAAGCTCTACCCGATCGACCTCGACCGCGCCTTCCGCAGCCTCGACAAGATCAAGCAGAGCACGCGCGTGTGGTGGACCACCGGCCCGCAGATCCGCGAGCTGCTCGGCGACGGCGAGGTGAACATGGCCTCGGTCTGGCATGCCCACGGCGTGGCCCTGCGCAAGACCGGCGCGCCGGTGGAGATCGTGTGGAACGAGTTCACCATGGACCGCACCTACTGGATCGTGTCGCGCGGCACGCCGCGCGCCGAATTCGCCTGGGAGTTCCTCAAGTTCGCGCTCGAGCCGAAGAACAACGCGGGCTTCTGCGTCGACGGCGCCTACGGCCCGCTCAACCCGGCCGCCTTCAAGTACGTCACGCCCGAGCAGGCCAGGAACATGCCGACCAATCCCGCCTACGCCAGCGGCGCGATCGAGTTCGACGCGCGCGGCATGGGCGACCTCATGACGCAGGCCGAGCGGCGCTTCCAGCGCTGGCTCCAGCAATAACCATGAGCGCCAACGCCCTCGAGCGTCCCAGCACGGCGAATGCCATCGTCGCGCTGGGTGTCGCCATCTTCATTCTCGCGCCCCTGCTGATCGTGGTGCCGATGTCGTTCAGCTCGGCGCATTCGTTCGAGTTCCCGCCGCCGAGCTACTGGCTCGGGCACTACCGCGCCTACTTCACCGCGGACTGGCTGCGGCCCACGCTGAACAGCTTCCTGATCGCGGTGGCGTCGAGCATCGTCACGCTGCTGGTGGCCACGCCCGCGGCGTTCGCCGTGTGCCGGCGCGAGTTCGGCGCGCGGCGCGCGCTGCAGATCATCCTGCTGCTGCCGATGCTGGTGCCCAGCATCATCATGGCGATCAGCTACTACTCGGTGTTCGGCGTGGTGGGCCTGAACCAGACCTACCTCGGGGTGATCCTCGCCCATACCTGCATCTCGATCCCGGTGGTGCTGACCGCGATGTCGGCGTCGCTGCGCAACCTGGACCGCAACCTGGAGCGCGCCGCGGCGATCTGCGGCGCGACGCAGGCGCAGACCTTCATGCTGGTGACGTTCCCGCTGCTGCGCCCGGCGTTCCTGATCGCGGCATTCTTCGCCTTCATCCATTCGTTCGACGAAGCGACGATCGCGCTGTTCATCTCCAGCCGCGAGGTCTCGACCCTGCCCAGGCGCATGTTCTCGAGCATCAACCTGGACGCCGATCCGGTGATCGCCGTCGCTTCCACCTTCATGATCGCCATCGCACTGACCGTGATGGTGGTGCTGACGTTCCTGTCACGACGCCGCCAGGCGGCGGAGGCCAGCCGATGACCACACCCAACGCCCAACAAGTCTCCGCCGTCGCCCCGGTGTCCGCGCGCGCGCGCAGCGGGGCCGCCGCGCGCGCGCGGCGCCTGCCGCGCGGCATCCCGACGTGGCTGCTGCTGCTGCCCGCGCTGGCCTACCTGCTCGCCACGTTCGGCGTGCCGCTGGCCAACACGTTCTGGACCAGCATCTCCGATCCGGAACTCAGCCTGGAGAACTACCGCCACATCTTCACCGACCCGATCTACCTGACGGTCTACCTGCGCACCGTGCTGGTGGCGCTGTCCGTCACCGTGCTGTGCCTGCTGCTCGGGTATCCGCTGGCGCACTACATGGCGCGCAAGGGCGGGCTGGTGGCGGCCTCGCTGCTGGCCGTCACCGGGCTGTGCTTCTGGATCAGCTTCCTGGTCAGGACCTTCGCGTGGACCGTGATCCTGGGCAACCGCGGGCCGTACACCGAGGTGGCCAGGTGGCTGGGCTTCGACCCGCCGCCGGTGCTGCTGTTCACCACGGCGGCGTCGCTGATCGCCATGACGCACATCCTGCTGCCCTACATGGTGCTCACGCTCTACGTGGTGATGTCCAAGCTCGACGTCAACCTGATCCGCGCCGCGCACAGCCTGGGCGCGAGCCGGCGGCAGACGTTCTGGAGCGTGGTCGCGCCGCTGTCGCTGCCGGGCGTCGTCAGCGGCTCGCTGCTGGTGTTCATCTTCTGCATCGGCTTCTACGTCACGCCGACGCTGCTGGGCTCGCCGCACGACATGATGATCGCCAGCCTGATCTCCAACGAGGTCGAGACGCTGCTCGATTTCGGCACGGCGTCGGCGCTGTCGATGGTGCTGCTCGCCGCCATCATGGCGATGCTGGCGCTCTACGACCGGCTGGTCGGCCTCGAGCGGATCACGGAATGAGGCGCACGGTGGATCATTCGGCAGACAGGGCGCAGCCCGACCTGACCCCGCTGCTGGCGCCGCGCAGCATCGCCATCGTCGGCGCGTCCGACCGGCCCGGCCCGTCGCAGCGGATCTTCGCCTCGCTGCGGGCGCTCGGCTTCGCCGGCGAGATCCACGCCGTCAACCCGGGCCGCAGCGAGGCCCTGGGCCGCGACTGCGCGCCTTCGCTGGCGGCGCTGGCCGCGCGCGGCAAGGTGCCCGACGTGGCGGTGCTGTGCGTCGCGCCCGAACGCGTGGCGGCGGCCGTGCTCGACGCCGCCGGGGCCGGCGTGAGGGGTGTGGTGTCCTACGCCAGCGGCGTCGGCCGCACCGCGCACGACGGGCGCGCTTCGCTCGACGTCATCGTGGAGGCCTGCGCGCGCGCCGGCATCGCGTTCTGCGGCCCGGACTGCATGGGCATACTCAACCCGGCCACGCGCTCGACCCTGTACCTGGGCGAGCTGCTCGACGCGGCGGCGGTCGGCGGCGACGTCGGCCTCATCACGCAGAGCGGGTCGATGGCGATCGGCCTGCTGACCGACGTGCGCCGCTTCGGCTACAGCCACGTCATCTCCACCGGCGCCGAGGCGGTGCTCACCGCCGCCGACTATCTCGCCGCGCTGGCCGACGATCCGGCCACGCGGGTCATCGCGCTGTTCCTCGAGGCCGTGCGCGACATGGACCGCTTCCTGGCGGCGCTCGACCACGCCCGCGCGCGCGGCAAGCCGGTGGTGGTGCTCAAGGTCGGCAAGACCGCGCAGAGCCGCGCCGCGGCGCTGGGGCACACCGGCGGCATCGCCGGCGACGCGCGCGTGTTCTCGGCACTGCTGGCCCGCCACGGCTGCATCGAGGCGGCCACGCTCGAGGAGCTGACCGAGACCATCGTCTGCCTGCGCGCGGCCAGGCTGCCGGCGGCGCCGGGCATCGGCATCGTCAGCCCGTCGGGCGGGCACGTGGAGTACGCGCTCGACACCGCCGCGCGCGCCGGCGTCGCGCTGCCGCCGATGCCGCCGGCGAGCCTCGCGCCACTGGCAGAGGTCATCGGGCCGGTGTCCGGGCCGGGCAATCCGGTCGATGCGTGGGGCAACGGCGATTTCGAAACCAACCTGCGCGCCGGGCTGGCGGCGTTCGCGGCGTCGCCCGACCACGGTGCCGTGGCGCTGGTCACGGACACCCTGGACGGCCAGCCGACGCGCCCGACCCGCTACGTCGACGCGCTGCTCGACATCGCCGCGACCGCCGACAAGCCGTTCTACCTGCTCAGCTCGCGCGCCGGCCTGTTCCGGCGCGAATATGCCGAGCGGCTCGCCGCGCACGGCGCGGCGCAATTGAGCGGCATCGAGCCCGCGCTGCGCGCGATCGGCCACGCGGCCGCGTGGCGCGCGGCGGTGGCGCGCCCGGCGCGCGCGCCGGCGGCCGTGCCCGGCATGTCCGGCATGTCCGGCGCGCCCGACGTGTTCGGCCAGTTGCCGCGCGGCGAAGGCTGGCTCAACGAAGCGCGCGCCAAGGCGTTCCTGCGCGCCTGCGGCCTGCCCACGCCGCGCGGCGCGCTGGCGGGCGCCGGCGACGCGCCGGCCGCCATCGCCGGCGAGATCGGCTTTCCGGTCGCGCTCAAGGTCATCGACGACCGCATCCCGCACCGCACGCCCTACGGCCTGCTGCAGCTCGACCTCGCCGATGCCGGCGCGGTTGAGCGCGCCGCCGCGCTGATGCGCGACCGGCTGGCGCGGCACTTCCCGCAATGCGTCGACGCGCCGCTGCTGGTCGAAGGCATGACCGCGGCCGGCATCGACCTGTTCGTGGCGGCCAGCACCGATCCCGAATGCGGCCCGATGCTGGTGATCGGCCTGGGCGGCTTCCTGCTGGAGGTGGTGCGCGACGTCGTCGCCGTGCCGCTGCCGCCGCGCGCAGGCGAGGTGGCCGCGCGGCTGGCCGACAGCGCCATCGGCCGCTTCCTGGCGAGCCGTTCCGGCGACCTGTTCGGCGGCGTCGCCGCGCTCGCGCGCCTGGCCGAGACCATCGGCGACCTCTACGTGGCGGCGGCCGGGCGGCTGTCGCTGATCGAACTCAACCCCGTGCGGCTGGTGGCCGGGGCTGACCAACCCGTGATTCTCGACGCGCTGATCGCAACCGGCGCGCCCCGCTCATGACCGATACCCTCCTTGCCGAAACGCGGGGGCCGCTGCTCGTCCTCACGCTTAACAAGCCCCACAAGCTCAACGCGCTCGACGCGGGCATGCTGGCCGAGATGGCGGCGCGGGTCCGCGCCGCGGACCTGGACCGGTCCGTCGCGGCCATCGTCATCCGCGGCACCGGGCGCGCGTTTTCCACCGGCTTCGACATGACCGCGGGCGGCGCCGCGGGCGAGGCCGGCGCGCGGCTGCGCGCCAACCTGGAGAGCTTCCTGGCCGTGTGGCACGCGCGCAAGCCGGTGGTGGCGGCGGTGGACGGCTACGCGCTGGGCGCCGGCTGCATCCTCGCCAACCTGTGCGACTTCATCTTCGCGTCGGAGCGCTCGGTCTTCGGCGAGCCGGAGATCCGCTACTGGAACCCGGCGTCCGTCACCATCCTGCCGTGGGTGGTCGGCATCCGCCGCGCCAAGCAGCTGCTGTTCTACGGCAAGAACCTCGATGCCCGCACCGCGCTGGCGTGGGGCATGGTGACGGAGGTGCTGCCCGACGAAGGGTTCGCCGAGGCCGTGCTCGACGCGGTGCGCCCGCTCGCCCATCTGCATCCGGACGGCGCCGCCGCGCTCAAGCGCTCGATCAACGGCGGCATGGAGATCGCCGGCTTCCTCGACGCGCTGCGCGCGGGCTGCGAGGAAATCATCCCGCTCTACGAGCCGGACTCGCGCGCCCGCGCGGCCTACCAGGCCGGGGTCGCGCAGCGCGGCTTCAAGGAATACATCCGCTATCGCGACGAATTATTAAGGAACTGAATCCGATGTCACATTTGCAGCTAGTAGGCGTATCGAAGCGCTACGGCGCGGTGCAGGCCGTGATCGATGCCGCGCTGGAAGTGCAGGACGGCGAGTTCGTCAGCCTGCTCGGCCCCAGCGGCTCCGGCAAGACTTCCACGCTGATGATGATCGCCGGTTTCGAGGAACCGAGCGAAGGCAGCATCCTGCTCGGCGGCCAGCATGTCGAGAACGTGCCCTCCAACCGGCGCGACATCGGCATGGTGTTCCAGAGCTATGCGCTGTTCCCGCACCTGAGCATCGCCGAGAACGTGGCCTTCCCGCTCAAGGTGCGGCGGCGCCCGGCCGCCGCCATCGACGCGGCCGTCAAGCGCGTGCTGGCCCTGGTCGGGCTGGCCGACAAGGCGGACCGCAAGCCCAAGCAGCTCTCCGGCGGGCAGCAGCAGCGCGTGGCGCTGGCGCGCGCGCTGGTCTACGAGCCCAAGCTGCTGCTGCTCGACGAGCCGCTCAGCGCGCTCGACAAGAACATGCGCGAGCAGATGCAGATCGAGCTGCGGCGCATCCACCAGCAGGTCGGCATCACCACGCTCTACGTGACCCACGACCAGAGCGAGGCCATGACGCTGTCCGACCGCATCGTGGTGTTCAACCACGGGCGCATCGAGCAGGTCGGCACGCCGCTGGACGTGTACGCGCATCCGGCCAGCCGCTTCGCGGCCACCTTCATCGGCGACAGCAACATCTTCGACGGCCGGCCCGGCGCGTCGCCCGGCGAGCTGCTGGCCGAGGGCGGCTTCACGGTCCGCGCGTCGCGGCCGCTGGCGGCGGACCGGTCGGGCCAGGCCTGCCTGCTGGTGCGGCCGGAGGACATCCACATCGGCCAGCCGCCAGAGGGCGCGGTGGCGAACACGCTGGTGGCGCGGGTCAGCAGCGTGCTGAACATGGGCTCGGGCCTGCTGGTGATCGCCCAGCACGGCGGGCGCGAGCTGCGCGTGCGCGCGCCGGTGTCCGCGCTGGCCTCGGCCGGCGAGGGCGCCTCGATTCCGCTGTGGTGGACCCCGGAGAGCACCTGGCCGATTCCGCCGGCGGCGACCCACTGAGACAACCGCCCGCTCGCGGGTACAACCACGAAACCACCAAGAGGATCTCCATGCGTTCGAACCAACGCCCAGACCAGATGAAGCTGGGCGCCTTCTTCCATCCCACGGGCCATCATGTGGCCGCGTGGATGCACCCCGGCTCGCAGATCGACGCCGGCACCAACTTCCAGCATTACGTCAAGCTGGCGCAGACCGCCGAGCGCGGCAAGTTCGACCTGATGTTCCTGGCCGACAGCCTGGCCGTGCGCGACGCCTCGCGGGAAGCGCTCAGCCGCTGGCCGCAGTACGCCGTCTACTTCGAGCCGCTCACGCTGCTGTCGGCGATCGCCGCCGTGACCGAGCACCTGGGGCTGGTGGCCACCGCGTCGACCAGCTACAGCGCGCCCTACAACGTGGCCCGCGCCTATGCCTCGCTCGACCACATCAGCGGCGGCCGGGCCGGCTGGAACGTGGTCACGTCGGGCGGCGCGGCGGCGGCGGCGAACTTCGGCCGCGTGGACTACGCGCACGACGAGCGCTACGGCCGCGCCGTGGAGTTCGCCGAAGTAGTGCTCGGCCTGTGGGATAGCTGGGACGACGACGCCTTCGTGCGCGACCGCGCCAGCGGCCGCTACTTCGACCCGGACAAGGTCCACACGCTCGGCCACGAGGGCGAGTTCTTCTCGGTCAGGGGACCGCTCAACGCCGCGCGCCCGCCGCAGGGCCATCCGGTGCTGTTCCAGGCCGGCGGCTCGCCGCCGGGGCGCGAACTGGCCGCGCGGCTGTGCGAGGCGGTGTTCACGCCGCTGCACACGCTCGATGCCGCGCAGTCGTTCTACCAGGACGTCAAGAGCCGCATGGCCAGGTTCGGGCGCACGCCGGACCAGCTCAAGATCATGCCGGGGCTCAATCCGGTGGTCGGCCGCACGACCCGGGAAGCGCAGGAAAAGCACGAGTACCTGCAATCGCTGATCCATCCCGACGTGGGCTTCGAGGTCCTGTCGAACGCGCTGGGCGGCTATGACCTGTCGGGCTGCGATCCGGACGGCCCGCTGCCGGCCGAGCTCGACACCATGCACACCGAAGGCGGGCAGACCCAGTTCAAGAACGTGCTGGGCTGGGCGCGCAACGAGAACCTGACCATCCGCCAGCTCTACGAGCGCTTCGCCGGCGCGCGCGGCCAGCGCACGGTGATCGGCACCGGCGCGCAGATCGCCGACGAGATGCAGGCCTGGTTCGAAGCCTACGGCGTCGACGGCTTCCTGATCCAGCCGCCGTACCTGCCCGACGGCCTCGACGAATTCGTCGCCGAAGTCATTCCCGTCCTGCAGGAGCGCGGCCTGTTTCGCACCGAATACGAGGGCAAGACCCTGCGCGACAACCTCGGCCTGGCGCGGCCGGCCAGCCGCTACGCGGCGCAGGCCGAAGCCTGAGCGGCGGCGCGCGGGGGCGGGGCGGCCGATGCGCGCGGCCCCGCGGCCCTGTCGTCCCGTTGTCCCGTCGTCCTGTGGTGGGCATTGACGTGCGTCAAGGACTGGCCCGCCCGCGACGCAGATTGCGAATGGTCTGATTCCTCAAGCCGCCGCGCCGCGGTACTTTCACCGGATGCGCCGCTTGCGCCGGGTTTGCCGGCGGCCGCGGCATCCCGGGAGAGTGGACAGCTTGAAGACCAGACACACCAAACCGCAACTGGCCCGCACCGGCGGGGCCTATACCCGCACCGCGCAGGCGCTCCACTGGCTGATGGCGCTGATATGGCTGGCAAGCTGGGGCGTCGGCATGGTGGCCGCCCACGTGCCCGCGCTGAATCCGCAGCATGGCCTGACCGCGCTGCACAAGGCCGTCGCCACCAGCCTGCTGTTCCTGATCGTGATCCGCGTGGCATGGCGGCTCACGCATCCGGCGCCCGCCATGCCGGCCAGCATGAGCATGCCGATGCAGCGCGCGGCCCACCTCGGGCATTTCGTTCTCTATGCCGTGGCCCTGATCGCGCTGCCGCTGTCGGGCTGGTACTGGAGCTCGGTGTCGGGCCGCGCCGTGCAGTTCCTCGGCCTGCTGCCGCTGCCGCCGCTGGCGGCGCCGGACGCGGCCCGGCAGGACCTGGCCGGGACGGTCCACGTCCTGACCGCGTGGTGCTGCGGCGCGCTGGTCGCCGGGCATGTCCTGGCCGCGCTCAAACACCGCTTCATCGACAAGGATTCGGTCATGGCGGCCATGATGCCGGGGAGCAAGGGCTAGCGGCGCGGCGCGCCGCACACGCGACCGCGCGCGCGATCCGGCCCCGCGCGGCGCGGCGCACCGGCGCGGCCCGCCGCGCCTGCTCCGGGCGCCCGCCCGGAATTCGGCATGCGCCCGGGTTGGCTGGCTTTGTGTTTGCTACACTGCCTGCCAAACATCCCGGTTGAAGCCAATGAACGCCCAAGACGTCGTCACTTTCCTGCAGACCAATCCCCAGTTCTTCGAAGACCACGCCGAGCTGCTGGCCTCCGTGCAGCTCACCAGCCCGCACAGCCACCGCGCGGTGTCGCTGCAGGAGCGCCAGATGGAAATCCTGCGCGAGAAGAACAAGGGCCTGGAGCTGAAGCTGGCGGACCTGGTGCGCCACGGCCACGACAACGACCGCACGCAGCAGCGCATGCATGCGTGGCAGTTGCGCCTGCTGGCCGAGGTGGATTCGCACGCGCTGCCGTATGCGGTACAGGACGGCCTGCAGCAGGTGTTCGAGGTGCCCGTGGTGGCGCTCAAGCTGTGGCACGTGGCCGAAGGCTACGCGCACATGGAGGTCACGCAGGGCGTGAGCGAGGACGTGCGCCTGTTCGCCGAGGGCCTGCGCGCGCCGTACTGCGGGCCCAACAGCGGCTTCGAGGCGGCGGCCTGGCTGGAGCGCGACGACATCGCCTCGCTGGCGATGGTGACGCTGCGCGTGCCGTCGCGCGAGCCGGGCACGCTCGGCGCGGCGTTCGGCCTGCTGGTGCTGGGCTCGCCCGAGGCGCGGCGCTTCCATGAAGGCATGGGCACCGCCTACCTCGCGCAGATCGGCGAGGTGGCGGGCGCCGCGCTCAACCGCCTGCGCGACTGACGCCGCCATGTCCCGCGAGCGCACCGGAGCCGCGCCGTGACGCGCAAGGCCGCGCCCGGGGCGGCCATCGCGCCGCCGGCCGCGAAGCCGGCGCCGGACCCGCTGGTGCTGCGCTATCTCGAATGGCTGGCCAGCGGGCGCAAGCTGGCGGCCCACACGCTTTCCAGCTACGGCCGCGATCTCTCCGTGCTGCAGGAATACGCGCAGCGCTTCGCGCCGGGCTGCGCGCTGCTGTCGCTGCAGAACCATCATATCCGTGGCTTTGCCGCGCGCCTGCACGGCGGCGGGCTGGCCGGCACCAGCATCGCGCGCACGCTGTCGGCGTGGCGCGGCTTCTACCTGTGGGCGGCGCGCCACGGCCTCGGCGTGCAGGCCAACCCGGTCGACGGCGTGCGCGCGCCGAGGTCGGGCCACCGGCTGCCCAAGGCGCTGTCGGTGGAGCACGCGGTGGCGCTGGTCTCGTACCAGGGCGGCGAGGGCGCGGAGGACGTGCGCGACCGCGCCGTCCATGAGCTGTTCTATTCCAGCGGCCTGCGCCTGTCCGAGCTGGTGCAGCTCGACCAGCGCTACGCCGAGGACGGCGAATACCGCTCGGCCGGCTGGATCGACATGGACGGCGCCGAGGTCACGGTGATCGGCAAGGGCTCGCGCCGGCGCACGGTGCCGGTCGGCAGCAAGGCGATGGAGGCGCTGCGCGCGTGGCTGGCGGTGCGCGCGCAGATGCTGCGCCCGGGCGCGCCGCCGGAGGACGCGCATGCGCTGTTCCTGAACCCGCGCGGGCGGCGCCTGCCGGCGCGCACGGTGCAGCTGCGCATCAAGCAGCAGGCCATCCGCGCCGGCGTGCCGGCCGACGTGCATCCGCACATGCTGCGGCATTCGTTCGCCACCCACGTGCTGCAGTCCTCGGGCGACCTGCGCGCGGTGCAGGAAATGCTGGGCCACGCCAGCGTGGCCACCACGCAGATCTACACCGCGCTCGACTTCCAGCACCTGGCCAAGGTCTACGATAAGGCGCATCCGCGCGCGGGCAGGGCGCAGGCTGCGCCCGCGCCGGCCGCTTCCGCCGATCCCGACGCGGACGCGGAACCGGGCGGCGGCTGAGCGCGGCTAGGGCGCGTCGGTCTTGTCCCTGGTGCCGGCCTTGTCCGCCGTCTTGTCCGCTGCCTTGTCCGCTGCCTTGTCCGCCGCTTTGTCCGCCTTGTCTCCCCACTGCGCCAGGATGGCGCGGAACGCTTCCATCTCCGGCAGCAGCCACGCGCGGAAGGCCTTCACCTTGGGCGCCTCGAGCATGCCGGGCGAACACACGAAGTAGAGCAGCCACGGGCACGTGATGCTGACGTCGAACAGCCGCACCACGCGCCCCGACAGCAGGTCGTTGTAGGCCAGCGAGGAGCGGATCAGCGCGATGCCCTGGCCGGCGGCGGCGGCCTGCAGCAACAGCGAGGAATCCTCCAGCAGCAGGCCCTTGCGCGGCTCGGGCCAGTCCAGGCCGGCCGCGTCGAACCACGGTTTCCACGGGTCGCCTTCGCCGCGCAGCAGCGGCATGCCGGCCATGTCGCGCGGGCGCGCCGGCAGCCTGCCGCCGTTGAAGGCCGGGCTGCAGACCGGGAAGAACACGTCGTCGAGCAGCTTTTCCACGTACAGGCCGGGATAGTCGCCGCTGCCCATGCGCAGCGCGATGTCCACCTCCTCGCGCGTGAAATCGACCAGGCTGTTGGACGACAGCAGCTCCACGTCCAGCTCGGGATGCTGCTCGATGAAGCTGCCGATGCGCGGCGTGAGCCAGCGCGCCGCGAACGAGGGCATGGTGCTGATGGTGAGGCGCTTGTCGCGGTTGCCGGCCTGCAGCGCGCGGGTTGCGTCGGCGATCTCCAGCAGCGCCTCGCGCACGCGCATGGCGTAGGCGCGCCCGCCCGGCGTGAGGCTCACGCGCTTGCCGTTGCGCTCGAACAGCGGCTGCCCGAGCTCTTCCTCGAGCGCGCGGATCTGGTGGCTGACCGCGCCGTGGGTGACGAACAGCTCGGTGGCCGCGCGCGAAAAGCTCTCGTGGCGGGCCGCGGCCTCGAACGCGCGCAGCGCGGTCAGCGCCGGCAGGCGCGGCAGTTCGCGGTGCCAGCCGCGCGGCAGATCATTCTCCCAAGCTCGCTTCAACGCCATGACCGGCCTCGCCTTATGTGAGTTTCTCTAACAAGAACCGGGAAAATATATCGTTTTGGAAGGGCTTCGGCAATCACTAGAATGCAATGCATCGGTACTCCACCCCGCACCAGTTCCGCTGAAGCAGACGCTGCGCCCGACGGGCAAGCGCACGACGCGGCCGCCCATTCCGGGCCGGCGGGGACGCAGAGGCGCCGATGTCAGTGAAGGATGCCCAACATGAAAACATTGCTCACAACGACCCTGTTCACCCTGAGCCCGGGCGAAGTCACCTCGCTTTCCATCCGCGCCGCCCAGCGCCTGCGCGTGGAAGAGGCCGCCGGCATCGACCTGTGGGTCACCCGCGAAGGCGACTCCGAGGACCACTGGCTGCGCTGTGGCGGCAGCATGCTGCTCGAGCGCGGCGACGAGATCGTCCTGAGCATCGATCCGCGCGCCGCCGGGCCGGTGCGCCTGGCCCTGATCGCCGAGGCCCGCCGGCCGACCGCCAACGTGGCGCACCTGGTGGCGCGCATGGCGCGGCGCCTGGTTCGAGGGACCGAATGGACGCCCAACCAGGACCAGATCACGGCTTCCTGACCCGCGGCACCCGGGCGGGGCGGAGGACGCCCCGGCCGGCCGCGCGCGCGGCCACCTGCGGCTGGTGCACTCGCGCGACACCCGGGACGGCGGGCCGGCCTGACCTGGCCCGCGGCAAGACCCGGTGGCAAGACCCGCCGCAAGACCCGGCAGCGGGAAGGGGCGGCGCCCGTGGCGGCCGCCCCTTTTTCGTATTTTCGTTAAACTGCCGGGATGCAAGCGATCCAAGTCATCGAGCAGGGCCGCCAGGACTACCAGCCCTGTTTCGACGCGATGCGCGCCTACACCGCCGCTCGCACCGCCGAAACCCCCGACCAGATCTGGCTGGTGGAGCATCCCCCGGTCTACACGCTCGGCCAGGCCGGCGACCCGGCGCACCTGCTGGCGCCCGACGAGGCGATTCCCGTGGTGCGCATCGACCGTGGCGGGCAAATCACTTATCACGGCCCGGGCCAGATCGTGGCCTACCTGCTGCTGGACCTGCGCCGGCGTCACCTGATGGTGCGCGAGCTGGTCCATGCGATCGAGCAGGCCGTGCTGGACACGCTCGCGGCGTATAATCTCGCAGCCGAACGCAAGGCCGGCGCGCCGGGCATCTACCTTTCCGAAGGTCCGCACCGGGGCGCCAAGATCGCCGCGCTCGGGCTCAAGATCCGCAACGGCTGCAGCTATCACGGCGTCAGCCTCAACGTGCAGATGGACCTCGCGCCTTTCCTGCGCATCAACCCGTGCGGCTATGCCGGCCTGGAAACGGTCGACATGGCCACCGCGGGCGCCACCTACGCGGCGACCGATGCGGCGGGCGCGCCTCGCCTGCCCGTGAGCGCGGCCCAGCAGGCCGAGATCGCGCGGCGCCTCGCGGCGGCGCTGCGCGACGTACTGGCAGCGGCGCGCGAGCGCGCCGTGGCTGCCGGCCCCAACCCCGCCGCGGCCCTGGCCAACTAGTCACCCAGCCGAACATGCACGCACCGCGCGTGCGGAGAACACTATGAGCGACGCCCTGATCGCCTCTTCCAGCGAAGCCCCGCAACCCCAGGCGGAGCAGTACGACCCGACCCGCAAGCAGAAGTCCGCCGACAAGACCGCGCGCATCCCCATCAAGATCGTGCCGGCCGAGAAGCTCAAGAAACCCGAGTGGATCCGCGTCAAGGCGGCCACCGGCAATTCGCGCTTCTACGAGATCAAGGACGTGCTGCGCGCCAACAACCTGGTCACGGTGTGCGAAGAGGCGAGCTGCCCGAACATCGGCGAATGCTTCGGCAAGGGCACGGCCACCTTCATGATCATGGGCGACAAGTGCACGCGCCGCTGCCCGTTCTGCGACGTGGGCCACGGCCGCCCCGACCCGCTCGACGCCAACGAGCCGGGCAACCTGGCGCGCACCATCGCGCAGCTGCGCCTGAACTACGTGGTGATCACCAGCGTCGACCGCGACGACCTGCGCGACGGCGGCGCCCAGCATTTCGTCGACTGCATCACGCAGACGCGCGCGCTCTCGCCGGCCACCCGCATCGAAGTGCTGGTGCCCGACTTCCGCGGCCGCCTGGACAAGGCGCTGGACATCCTCCAGTCCGGCCCGCCCGACGTGATGAACCACAACATGGAAACCGTGCCGCGCCTGTACAAGCAGGCCCGCCCGGGCGCCGACTACGCGCACTCGCTCAAGCTGCTGCAGGAGTTCAAGCGGCGCAATCCGACCGTGGCCACCAAGAGCGGCCTGATGGTCGGCCTGGGCGAGACCGACGAGGAAATCCTCGAAGTCATGCGCGACATGCGCGCCCACGACATCGACATGCTGACCATCGGCCAGTACCTGGCGCCGTCGGGTCACCACCTGCCGGTGATGCGCTACGTGCATCCGGACACCTTCAAGATGTTCGAGGACGAAGCCTACAAGATGGGCTTCACGCACGCCGCCGTGGGCGCGATGGTGCGCAGCTCGTACCACGCCGACCAGCAGGCGCATCAGGCCGGCTTCGCTGACATTCCCAACGCTTAACGCGACTTAACAACGATCGGCGCGACTATACAACGATAAAAGCGACTGGGAGAGAGTGTGAGTCGGGCAATTCCGGCGATCAAGGAATTTCCGAAAGACGGTCGCATCTGGCGCCTGGACTGGTTTGGGGCCGTCGAGCGGAACTACGACATCCCCACCGAACCATACGTCCAGGTCGTCATTAGCCCTCTACGTCAGGGGGCAACCGACTACGCATCCAACAACTCCGTCGTCCACGACGACCGCAAGACGATCTTGATCGGGGTCGGGCAGTTCCCACTGCTGTCCATCGGTTCGCTATGGCAGGAAGGGCACTGCCTACCTGATCGGGCCGGGAAGGCTACGACGTTCGCAGATATAGAAATCTCGGATGATACGACCCGAGTCGTTTCGGCTAACCTGGTCGAAGATGGTCAGCAGCTTATCCCTTTCAACGCGCACCGCATTGGCGGCGCAGGTATGGGCAGCAAGTGCATAGCTATTTCCTGGAAGGGAGACCCATACGGCATGCTCATACCGATGGCCGAGATCGTGCGCTTCTATTACGCTACATCTACCGATCTCGCGCACGCGCTGTTCTCCGGTGCGTTTCGGCACGACCTCCATTCGCTGATCAACACCGCGGAAAGCGGTTTCGTTAAGGCCGAAGACAACTGCGTAATAAAGCTACGGCAACATCTTGCGGACGAGGACGGGTGGATAATCGGGCGCATATTGAATTCGGAGGAAGCGTGGCATGGCGCAACGCTCCTGCACGACACGCTCGTGAAGGAGTCTGTGAATCATCGAAGGGTTCACATGGAGACCAGCTTCCCGTTCAGCGGTGCGACTAACCTAACCGCGCACTTCAAGCCCATCATGTCCATGGGTAGGTGGAGGCATCTAGTGTTCGCAATCGATCGCTGCACCGCGCCATTCCCGTACAAGAACCTCACGATCCTCCGTGACAACGATAATCGTCAGGCCGATTCTTCAACAGATCTGCCGGAAGACGAGAAGCGACCGGCCTTCATGCAGGTTGCAAGTTCTCATCCCGGAAGCGAGAAGGCGCAACTGCAAAGTCAGCGGGAGGGAAGCAAAACCTTCCTGCCAGTCAAATTGACGCTCCCAACGGATCGTTTTGCCGACATCGCTGGGAAAGTGCCAGACAAGCCAATCAAAGAGCGCTGTCAGTACAAGAGCAGTGACATCAATACCTTTCGGCCTGCCACAGTTGGGGAGCTTAGCACTGGTGCTGGCGGTGGTGCCGAGCAGAATGTCGCCCGAGCCAAGGTGGTGGGAGCGTTAGCAAGGCGTGGTGGGCTGCCGCAGAGCTTCGAAGCATTTGTCTCCGTCATTGCCGAGCTGGATAAACTCCCCCGCGTATCGGCGGCAATTCGTTTGCCGGCCACCGGCACGGAGTTCATTCCTCTGTCGAAATCGTCGCGTATCAAGCAATGGTCGTATCTGGACTCTAGGACGAAAGCACGGCGACGGGTCATCGTCGCAGATGCCTGCGCCGAGACAGCGAATTTCTGCCTGATCGAATTCGAGTGGCGCAAGGGAGAGAGCTACAAGCTTGGCCTGGTGTCGAAGACCGACGCCACTCGACTCAGCAATGCAGAACTGCACGAGGTTTTGTTTTCACTGGCAAGGGCTGAAGGATGCTGGGAGAAGGCCAGAATTCCGAATGGGATGGATGTTCAAGCGCTAAAGCACACTTGGCCAACCATCGCCGACTGTGCCAGTAGTTTGCGCATGCGGATGACGGGCCGTACCTCGCGGATATCAGTGTCATCGCTATAGTGTTCAGAGCACGTCCGTCAGCCTGTCCTGAACGATATACAGCGATAATTCTGACGTCCGATGATGAGACGGAAGGGAAGGATGGGACCGTCGCACATTGCTAGGAGCACCCAGAATATGAATGGAGAGCGGCTGCATTTATACTGAGAGCTTAATGATGGCCAACATTCTCAGGAATCATGGTGTCCGCCAAGAAAACGCTCACTGCGTCGGCTAAGTCGAAAACGACCTCGAAGCAATCCACAAAGAACTCTGCCGCATCTCAATCTGCAAAGGTACACCAGGCGCCGAAGCTCAAGGACATCTTTGAGGGTGCGGGTTTCACTCACGTTCCGGCCGATGGGTTGCACTTTACGGTGGGGGGACGTACGGGCGAACTCGACCACATCTTTGTGTGGGAAAACGTCGTGCTGTTGTGCGAAGAAACCTCGGGCAAGGATGCGACAAAACATTGCACCAACAAGATATACCTACATAGAAAAATCGCTGACCACTGGTCATCAAGCTTCTTTTCTGAGTACACCAAGCAAAATCCAGCACTCCTAGCGGCACTCGGAGCAAAATATCAGGTTCAGGATCTGGAAGTACGGCACATCTACTACTCGGAAGAGATTGATGTGATCGACTCGGTGGGTGATCCTTCGCCCATGCGTATCCTGAGTCGAGCGCAGGCGCGATACTTTGCATCCTTAGTCGAAACGATTTGCCGCTCGGCAAAGTTCGAGTTGTTGAAATTTCTCGGCATTGCGCTACACCAGGTAGGAGATGCTAGGGTGTCGGGGCGTGCTGTTGCATCCGATAGTTTCCCTGCATTCGCTCTTCCAGCGGCCCATACCAGCTATCCAGCAGGATTCACTGTAGCGTCTTTTTATGCCGACCCAATGGCGCTGATTCAGCGTGCCTACGTAATGCGACGAGACGGTTGGGAAGACCCTGACCTATCGTATCAACGCTTCGTTAAGGCGGAGAAGCTGGTGGCGATGCGCGAGTACCTGGGAAGCAATGGCAAGGTGTTCGTCAACAACCTCATCGTAACGCTGCCAGCGAATGCGCTGCTGATCGACGGAGGGGGCAAGCCGATAGATCCCAACGCCATGCTAAATAAGACGGATGTAAAACTGAGTCTACCGCTCGAGCTGGGCACCATCGGGATCGTGGATGGACAGCATCGCATCCTGTCGTACTATGAAGGATCTGATGAGTTGGATCAGAAGATCAGGAGTTTGCGTCAGCGCCAGAACCTTCTTGTGACCGGAATTATCTTTCCACCGAGCTACACGGCAGAAATGCGCGTGAAGTTCGAAGCTGAAATCTTTTTGGGCATCAACAACAACCAGAGCTCTGTGCACACACAGTTGCGGCAGGACCTTGAGACAATCATCAATCCGGAGACGCCATTGGCAATCGCGCGCGCAATTGTGACGCGCCTGTCGAAGGAAGGGGCGCTAGCAGGCCTTCTGCAGATGTCTCAGTTCGATCCCTCAGACAAAATTGCATCTGGGTCGCTGGGGCCATATGTGGTCAAGCAGTTGATACGGAAGAACAGTGCGTTCTACAAAACTTGGGACGGTGTTGGGGCGCGAGACCTTAACAAACCTGATGACCGTAACGCATACACCGACTATTGCGTCCAGGAGCTCAAACGCCTGTTGGCAGCGGCGAAAGACATTCTGAAGGACAAATGGAGGTCGGTTCCGAACGGTGGGGTGTTGTCTACCACGACTGTGGGCGGCTTGCTGTTGTTGCTGGACCGGCTGGCAAAAGGCGGTGCGACGCTGTCGAAAATCGACTACAAGACAAAGTTGAAAAACATCGGAGGCTTCGATTTCAGTGCGTATACCGGTAGTAGCTGGGGAAAGCTGTCCACTAAGCTCCACGATGCACTGTGAGCCGTACTTACCTTCAAGCAGGTGTACGTGGTTGGTCAGCGAATCGTCGACTTGATGTGTATTCGGAGCGCCACCAGTCTCTCGACCTCGGCTGCACGGAAAAACAGCCTCGACGCCTAGGATGGAGTAACTAGTGGAGCGAGTAGTTGCAGGCAGATTCAGAAACTATGGCTGCAACTACTTCCGCATCGCAGCTCACAGCCATTGGCTGAATCTGCGTTGATTCAAGCTGACGCCGGGGTATCTTCGAAGCTGATGTTTGTGGCAAAGCCCGGCGGACGGCGTCCAACAATCGAATTTGGGCTCGGCGGCGGAATGGCACGGTCCGCAGGGCGGAACCGAATCTCGCCCTTGATGGTTGAGCGCAGACGATCAGCCCCGATCTTGACATACTCTTGATCGAGTTCAGCACCCAAAAAGTGCCTCTTCTCTATGAGCGCCGCGACTCCTGCGGACGCTACCCCGCAGAATGGATCGAGAATCAAGCTGTCCTCCTTAGTAAGCGCGCGGACCAAACGCTGGACCAAGCCAACCGGGAACTGGCAAGGGTGCTCAGTCTTTTCGACGTGGTTTGCCTTGACGTTGGGAATTTCCCAGACGTCACTAGGATTCTTGCCTGCCGGATTGCCGCTGGGCTGACCTTTGTTCGGGCCGGAGGAATGCCTCTTGCCTGGATATATTTGCTCGATGCGCACGGCATCAAGGTCGAACTCGTAGTCGTCACCCTTGGTGTACCAAAGGATGGTCTCGTAGCGTCCGCTGAAGCGTGTTTGGGCATGCAAGCCGTGTTTAAACGTCCAAGCGATCCTGTTGCGCAACTTCATATCCTTGATGTCCCGCATGATGTCGTAGACCAAGAAATCCAGCGGCGTGGAGACCCCGTCGAGTACATGGAATCCAACCTGCCAGCACAGGCTTCCGCCTGGCTTCAAAACTCGACAGACCTCCGGCAATACCTTCTTGTGGTTGGCAACGAAGTTCTCGATGTTGTCTCGCCGATTCTCATATTCCTTGCCCATGCAGTAAGGGGGTGATGAGACAACCAGGTCTACGCACTCATCTGGCAGACCCTCAAGCAGATCTTCGCAGGGGCCCTCGAAAATTGCCCCAGATGCTGCCGTGCGCGGTTGCGTAAGCCAGCTCTTGATACCCCTTACTGACTTGTAGGTGCTAATGGCGGATTCGTTCGCTTTCTTCACAGATCTCTCCAATTAGGGGGAATCATAGATCTGCTTTAGTTGGCACGCAACCCGCGGAAGACGAGAGTCGCGCTGTCCCAACGGCCGTTGCCCTGATCTTCCGGCATGTGGGGCTGCAAATCCGCCCACGACATTTCGTGCAGCTCGTCAGCGACAAGGTCCCAAAGGTGAACAACGAAGGAATCACGATTGCGACAGGCGGTCTGCCATTCGTTCCGCGTAACGATCATCTGCAGAGGTGAGTTGCGGCACGACTTCACCTCGATCAGCTTTGGACTAGGGCGTCCGTCGAAGCAGCGACTTGACCGAATGTCAAAACCCGCTGAATTGTCATCTAGCGCAACCCACTCTACTGGTGGAGCGCCCGAAATCGCCGCGCACCGTACCACCTCCAGATCGAAGGACTTTCGCTCGGCGGCACGCCCTGATTCGACGAGGTCAAGGTTTGCTTGGGCACGGGCTGCGTTGGCCAAGCGGTCCAGGAAGTCGACTGCATCCTGTGTGGGCGCATCCGCAAAGGCGCCTGCGCGCCTGAAGCACTCGCGCACATCAGCAGTGAGCACGTCACGAAGTGCGAGACGGCCCCGGGGCAGAACTGCCATCCAGGTCGGTATGCTCCTCTTGGCTTCCATCTCGATTAAGAGCTGGTAACTTCTCGGTGCTGATTCAACTGCAGGGCCCAGAACCTCCAAGATCGCTATGCCACCAATGAAATCTAAACCCCCGGTCGCATAGCTCGCCTTAAGACGCCCCACCGCTGTTGCCACCGGTTCATGCGGCGCATTTGCCAACTGGCGGCTCACAGCACGCCACCCCTCGATTGCAGATGGCCGCAACCAGGCCGAGCCGCCGCCAACAGATCGATTAGACGAGGTCATCAGTGTCGGCTGGAGCTCGTCGCTCGATTTCAGCGAGAAGATCCAAGATATCGCGTGGATCGATCGAATCTTCCAGATCAGAGCCTACAGTCTCTTCGTCCAACGCCAGCTCATGCAGATCCTTGTCGCCAAGCATCTGTTCCATCGCTCTGATTTTCTGACCCAACCTTCGGGCTACTGACAAATCGATCGAGCCCACATCCGGTGGCAGGCGATTCTGCAGGATGTGAACCTGAGTTACAGTCCCTTCAGGAAGCCCCAGGCGATGAATGCGGTCGATGGACTGAAGGAAATGGGTAGCGTTGTAGCTGCGATCCAAATACACAGCGTCGTGGCAAACCATGTGCAAGCTCATGCCTTCAGATGCAGCCGCGGGATTGGCCACCATAACGCGGCAGTTTGGATCGGTTTTGAAGCGGCGTATCTGTCCCTGCCGGGTCGAATCGTCGTCCTCGTCACCGATGCCGGTGCTACCATCGATCACTGCCGGCTCAAGTTCTGGCATGAGTGTGCGCAGTTGATGAACCGTGGATCGAAAGCTCGTCCAAATTAGCGTCTTGCGTCCTTCGGCAGCGAACGAATTGGCCAACTCCACAGCCTTGAGCAGTCGTGCCGATTCACCTTCGGCAAGCACGGCTTGTAGCAGCTGGCTGCGCTGAGCATCGGCTGCCATCTCGATATCGCCGGCAAGCAATTGCGGGTTGACGGCAGCCTGTAGAAGCCGCAGTACCGACCGACGCGCTCTCACTAGGTGGAAGCCGCCCCTGCCATGCCGTAGCAAGCTTGCCTGCGCGTGTACATCACTTCGCAGCACTGCGTAGAAAGCAAGATGTGCGTCAGAGAGCGTCACAGGAACCTCGATGCGCCGACGCGGCTCAAGCCCAAGCTGCTGCTTTGTCGTGCGCACGTACAGATTTCCCAGCACAGAGCGAGGCGTTTCACCTGCCGCCACACGGGCGCCAAGGCCAGCGCCTGGCCAGAGGAAGTCTAGTTGCGACTGCATGTCAGCAGGCCGCTGCGGCATCGGCGTACCGGTGAGAATATCGCGACGCACTGCTAGATGGCCAAGCTTGAGCAGTGCCGTCCCACGTCGAGACATGGGACCATTTTTTATCCGGTGCGCCTCGTCGAGTACGAGGTGGACCCTGCTACGTGAGAGCAGTTCCTCGATTTGCGACTCCACTCTGACGAGCTGATCGTAGGAGATCAGCATTCGGCGCGGATTTCCACGTAGTGTGTCAGCGATTCGCGACTCACCATCTACGAGCTGGACGAATGGTTCGCGGGCGAGTTCGGCCGCATCCGGCAGGAGACACTCATCAATGACCTCTTCCCAAGCCATAAAGGCGTTGCGAGGCGCGACGACGAGCAGTCTGTGTGTTGTGGCTGGCGCAAGCAGATGCAGCGCGAACGTGACCGTAGTCTTGCCGGCGCCTGGCACCGAGAAGTTGGCACCGTTTGGTAGCGCGAGCAGTTCGCGCAGATTCTGAACCTGATAGGGCTTTAGCGCATGCCTCTCGGAGTTCCAACCAAGTTCAGAAAGTCGAGAGACGATCTGCTCCTCAGTGACATCAAGTCGCAACAAATTCGCAGCGGAACGCACAGCTTTGAATTCGCGCATGAACTGTTGTACACGCTGGTCGGACGAGTCATCAGTGTCAAAATTGAAGCCGAGTTGACCCTGCAAGCTCGCTGCGGCCCGCAGCACGTGAAGGGCGTGGCGCCAGCCAAGCTCGATCCTCTGTTCATTGGCTCTGGCGGCACGGTCTGCGTCCATTGCGTAGGTACGAATTCGAACCCACGTGCCATAGCTAACACCGGCCCCTCGTTCGAAGACGCCTTGTAGCCCACGCTCTTCATAGCGCAAGAGAATTGTCGGCACGGGAGCTACTCCCTGCCCAGGCGCGTGTCAATGTCGCGTGTCAGCGCTAAGCACTGCGTCACGCAGCCGGTCAGGACCGCACGCAGTTCGGCGAAGGTACTCGCGTTGGCATAACGCAGGTTGATGGCGGTGAGCTTCTGCTGCGCCGCCTTGGCGAACTTCAGGGCCGCGAGATCTTTGCGCTTGCCCTGTTCACCTGCAAGTACTGATACCTCTTCCACTGCACGCGCAGCCGCCGACCGTACCTCTTTGTCATCCCCCAGGTTTTCCAGATAGCGCCCGAGCACAGAATAGTCCTTGCCTGTCGGCTCCGCCACATCGTCGTCAAAGCTGATCTTGAACTGAGAAGGCGCATTCGATGGCGCCGGCGACAGGTCAATGTCCCATGTGGCCGCCATGTTGTCCAAGAATATCTCCGGATTGGCCTCAATATTGTTGATGAGCTCGTACGCTCGCAGTTCGATCTGCTGACGGTTCTCAATCAACAGAAAGTCGAATTTGCGCGTGATCTCGCGTAATGCCGGGTTGTCAGTCTTGGCTAGATTACGGGTTGCAATCTGCGTGAATGCCTGCTCGGTCTCATCGAGTGTGTTGTAAGCACGCGGCGTGCAAAGGTGGTCCGACAAGTAGAGGTCAGCCCCATCGATCATCTTGATCAGACGCTTGATTTCTTGTACATCACGGTTCATCAGGCGAGCGATCCAGTCGTCTGAATGATTCCGCTTCTGCAACTCGCGGGCCGCAAGTGCTACAGAGGTCCAGTCGTAGGGCAACTTGGTGTCCGGCTGCATTTGCAGCCCGATTTCCAAGGTTAGTACTTCATCGTCCGATGCGGATTCTGGAAGCACTGCGCAGGTCACGATTGCAAATCGACCGAAGTCCGAGTTTCCGCTGGCCAACAACTCGCGCATGGCTGCCAGACGGCGATTGCCGTTAACGACCACGCCGTCTGAGGAGATGATTAGCTCGTCGGTCTGTTCCTTCACCCGCTCCAGCTCGTCGTAGATGGGAATGATTGACTCACCACTGCCCTTCTGCGCTAGTGAAAACAGAATGTCATGTTGAACAGACTGCGTGCTAAGGTCTTCACGGTGCGAGGGGTCGAAGAAATCCTCATCCACCTTGCCCGACGCCACGTGGCTCAACTGATCGCTTATCGTACGGAAGTTTTCGAGCCGGTACAGCAGGTGGTCAATTGGCATCTCGATGACTGCCAGCAACTCACGCCCGTCCCGGAACTTGAATTCGCGCTTTACGCGATGATTCATGCGGGCCTCGGTTGCTCGCTGCATTATCTGTTGTGCGCGTGTGGTGCTGTCGATGAGATTGAACTGATACTTGCTGGTGGCCATCGCCGACTCCCTGACGAACGTTGAAAACGCACGCTGCCGCCCGATCTATAAGGCCGGTTCAGCAACTGCAATGCCTCACTGTGAATACAACAGCGTGCCCAAGGATAAGCGAGTCCAGGACAACAATGACACGTCTGTTGGCGCGTCTTGCGCCAATTGAATATTAACCCAACCGGAATGGTTGGGAGAGCCGCGCAGTTGGCGCCGCATAAATGCTAATGGCAATGGCAATGGCAACGCGAGGCCCGTTCAGTTTCTCGTAGACAGGACGCAGGGGATGCGGCAGTCTATGCTGCGGCGGGATACGTTTTACGCAGTAAGGGAGTCGCCATGTGGCTTCAGCAAGTAGGTGGCACGGGTGGGATTGGTCGGAAAGTAGTTTCCTGACCGCGATGACATTGAAACAAGACAAATTTTGAAAGAGGTCGAATTTGGCAGCATTGCGCTGGAGCGGCGTGGCGAACTGCTCCCGCACCTTTTGCGACCCACTGGCTATCGAGGTGTGAGCCACGGGTCGTCACCAATCGCTAATTCGGCTCTCGAATCTTCGAAAGGGCAACATGCTTCTACAACTACGGCTTCAAAATTTCCGATGCTTCGGGGACCATCAGATACCTTTCAGGCCGTGCACAATCATCGTTGGTCGGAATAACGCAGGCAAGTCGACTCTCGTGGATGCACTTCGGCTAGTCTCGATAGCAACATCGCGCTACCGCACAATGGGTTTCCATCCAATACCGGACTGGGCAGATATCCCTGCGCGAGAGGTTGGGATTCGCCCTTCCATCGAAGGTATGGAGTTCAACGTCGACAATCTATTTCATCGATATGGTGATCCTCCGGCAATTATTACTGCGACGTTTACTAACGGCAACTCGACCCGAATCTACATTGGCCCCAATGGTCGGCTACACGTTGTCCTGATAGGCGCAGATGGATCCATTGCGAGAAATCGAGCAATGGCAGTGGACGGGTTCCTGCCTCGTGTGGAGATCATGCCTCAGGTTGCGCCCGTACAGCGCACCGAGACGATTCTTGAGCCTGACTATGTACGGCGGAATCTCTCTTCCGCACTGGCACCAGCTCACTTCAGGAACCAGTTAAACATACTATTTGATAGATTTCCGCGATTACAAGAATTGGCGGAGCAGACCTGGGACGGACTGCGTCTGGAGGAGCTAGTCGGTGCACGTGGCGCTCGAGGCAGCGAGCTTCAACTTTTGGTTCGCAACGATGATTATGTCTCTGAGCTATCGACAATGGGACATGGTCTACAGATGTGGCTCCAGACGATGTGGTTCCTGTCTCGCATCGAGGATGATGCGACTGTCACATTGGACGAGCCTGATGTGTACATGCATCCCGATCTTCAGCGCAGGCTCATTCGTCACCTTAGGCGATCTCATCGGCAAGTCATCATTACAACTCATTCCGTCGAGATTATGGCCGAGACGGAGGCTGATGATCTGCTTGTTATCGACCGTCGCTTGGGTGCTTCCCGCTTTGCCACGTCAATGCCTGCCGCCCAGAAGATTCTCGATCACCTCGGAAGTGCTCAAAATCTTCAACTCGCAAAGCTCTGGCACGCACGTCGATGCTTGTTAGTCGAAGGCAAGGATCTCCGATATCTATCGGATTTTTACGATGTCCTCTACCCAGACGATAGCGAGGGACTTGCGGCGATACCTAGCGTCTCGATTGGTGGCTGGGGCGGTTGGCCCTATGCAATTGGCTCCGCGATGTTGCTTCGCAACTCGGGCGGCGAACACATTATCACCTACTGTATTCTCGATTCAGACTATCACACCGAGGGACAGAAATCGGCGAGGCTTGAGCAGGCTGCCCGGAACCAGATTCATCTTCATATCTGGAATAAGAAGGAGATTGAGAACTATCTCCTTGTTCCAGCAGCTCTTCAGCGTTTAATCGCAGAGCGCGCGGCACGTCGAGTAGAAGCGCCAACAGTAGAGGAGATTTCAGAGAAGATCGACCAACTCGCTACGGAACGATACGATGAGGTTTTCGATAGCATGTCGGCCGATATCCTTACTGAGAACAGAGTGCTTGGCGCGGTTGGAGCTAACCGAACAACGCGATCCATACTGGATCCATTGTGGCAAACAGCGGAAGGGCGGCAGTCAATCGCTTCCGGGAAAGCGATCATCAATGGTCTCTTTAAGTGGGCCCAAGAGGAATTTGGTATATCGCTGACCACTGCTGCGGTGATTCGCTCGATGCGACCCCGTGAGGTTCCAGACGAGATCCGACAGCTACTCGACGCGATAGTACGTGGTCGCCCACTCGTATGACGCTTCGAAAACCGGGGCGTGAAGGCGCTTGCTTTCTCTAGCTTCAGGCCTGGGGCCGGTGGTGGTATCGCCGCTGCCCCCGGATGCTTAACTAGCGCCGGCTTGTCCATCATGAGTGGAGTTTTTTTGTCGACCGACAGCCCTCCACAACAGCGAATTCGCAAACGCCCAATACCAATCCGGGGCACGTTTGAAATCCCGTAGCAGCCAGTTGTATCGTAGTGCTCGGCATCGCCATGCCGCTCGCAGGCGGGTCGGCCACCTGCCAATCAACCACCACGCTAGGCCAACCACATGGTGCCGCTCGACGAGTCCACGGCCCTCGATAGATACCCTCGCTGCAGCTGCATTCGGAACTACCTGCCCGGTTCTTGACGCAACATATCTAGCCAGTCGTCGGTTCTTCTCATCTCCGCTCAATAGCTTGGCCATTTGATGCAGTACCGCCAATTTGCCATAGTCGAATCGCGTCGAGGACGGTGCGCCGCAGTCGATCATGCGCAACGCCTTTGTCCAAGACTCGAATGTACGTTCGCTCCACTTGTCGACCGTCGTGGTTCCCGACTGGCGATAGTCGTAGCCGCACATCCAGCAACGGCAGAGCGGATCTGCACTCGCAATGTCAGGGTGTCCCAACTCGATTCGATGGTAGGCCACCCCCTGCCCGCACTGCGGGCATCGGTCCAATAGCATGCATTCGTGTGTAGGGCAGTAGGTGTAGAATGCCACTCGCCACGATTGGCGGAAGTAGGGCTCGACGTCTGCGGCCAAACAACGCGGACAGAATTGCAGGCCATAACCTCGCCGTTTGCGGTGATACATCTTCAGCGACAGTACCCACTGCAGCTGACCGGCCGGCTTCCCGTGCGCGAACAGTCTCCCTCGGTAGACCATCAAGGTGGTTTGCCAAGCGCGTCGCAATGGCGTCCCGGTTCGGGCACACATGGTCTCGATCAGCCAGGCTGGAGCAAGCCGGTCGATATCGCGGTTCCAGACTTGCCTATCGTTACCGAATGCAAGCCTACAGAACGTCTGCACCTTCAGTCCGTTGGCGTGGGCCACGCGCACAAGCCAGGACGACAACAGCTCGCCGCGGTACGGGTGTGGGTGTGCTGGCCACAACCGCTCGCCATCCATATCAGATCGCCCGATCAATCTGTCGCTTGCGATCGGATGGCGAGACCCAGTCAATTTGGTCGAGGACTTTGCCGTTCACTCGCTCAATGCCGGATTCGACTGCGTACGCAGCAGCTTTGGCTAGCACTCGAGACAGTTCGCCGATATAACCCTCGCTCATCGAAAACAGTCGACTGGCTAGCGTGGTGTCGTGCAGGTTGGACGCATCACGAAGCGGCAGCATGCGCTCGAAACTGGCGAGGAGGCGTAGAAAATCGTTGTTAAGCTCCCACCGCGGTAACAAGGCAGGCTCGAATCGGTTGGCTAGCTGCACATCCGTCTGGAGCGCACGAAACGCGTCACGTGTGCCGGCGGCGACGATGGGAACCTGCAGCTCGTTACCCAAGAATTTCAGCACGTTCAGGAACGCACGCTGCCGGTTCAGATTACCGGCGAGGACGTGGTGAATCTCGTCGATAACCAGCATCTTGAGGCCGACGTAGCGCAGCAGCTTGACGACTTGGAGTTGCTTCTTGTCGACGCGATCGTTCGGTTTGTATGGTGCGAACAACAGTTCGAGGATTGCGTTGTAGAACCGCCCTTCGTCCGGCACCGGTGGTGCCTGGATGGACAGCACTGGTACGATCACCCCGTCTCCGCTGGGATTGTTGTCAGCCGGATACTGCGCGCAAAAGCGCTCGATCAGCATGGTCTTACCGTTGTTGGTATCGCCGACGATGAGCATGTTTGGCATGCGGTGCGATTTGGGATAGGACAATAGGTCCTCAAGCTTCGCCAGCACCTCCTTGGCGCGTGGGTAGCCGATCCATCGTGGTGAACGGATGCGCTCGATGCGCGCATCATTGTCTAGGTCGAGCAATCTTGCAGTCGCCTCGGTCAAGTGATCGATGCTCATGCCATGTCATCCAGTTCATCGAACGGTTGAATGTTCGGCAGATCTGCCCGTAGATTGCCAGCTGCCTCAACCACCGGTGGCGTAGTACGGCTCTGCGGTTTCTGGGCCTCGAAGGCCAGCTTACGTCGTTGTTGGGCGCGCCGCGCTGCGGCTGTCTTCGCTTGCGCCGCACGCTCGATTTCACGCATGTGTTCGTAGGCTTCGAAGATGGCGCGCTCATCGACATGCTGCCGGCCTTGCTCATCTAGCACTCTCTTTGCCTCACGCAACTCCCACACGCTGATAGGTGGGTGCGATGTATCCCGGTATGGAATCGCATAGTATTCGCCGAGCTCAGGGTCGTAGAACCAGATTGCGCTGATGTCGCGCGGATCGCGCCGAAACATGAACTTGCGCTTGTACTTCGGCTTCTGAGGGTCCGGTGTGTTGATCCAGCGGCGCAGCACGTCGCTGTAATAGTGGATCTCGTCGATCACGACGCCGTAGTCTTGAACGGTCCGCTCCTCGAAGGGCATCAGGTCGAGCCGCAAGCGATCTTCGTCCTGGATCCGTGCCGGCAGACCAACACCTGGCTGCCGATCGTCACCGAAGATGCCCCTGCGATACATCGCCATCGGTGGCATTCCGATGCCGGAGTGCATGCGCAGGTGGTAGACGTTGACGATGTAGGTGGTCAGCCATTCCTCGAACTCGGACAGCGTGAGCGCGGCTTTTCCAACGGAGTCATACTCGCCACGTTCTTTCACGTTGGAGAAGGTAGTGCCCGGCAGGGTCTTGATCTCGGTCGAGAGCGTACCGAGTAGCCGTTCGATGTGTGCGCCGAAATGCGGCCTCGCAACCGGTCGCCATTCGATGTCGATACCGTATTGCCGACATGCGCGTTCCAGCATCTGGCCACGGAACTCGCGCGCGTTGTCCATGTGCAATTTTCGCGGCAGGCCGTAGCACGGCCATGCCCCGTCGATGCCACGCTTGGCCAGCCACGAGTCCTTCGGAAGGATGGTGTGGGTAAGGCATAGACCCGTGGACAGGGCACCGGGCGGGTCAAAGGAAACATAGAAGCCGGCCACCATGCGGCTGAACACGTCAATAGCGAGGGTTATCCAAGGGCGCCCGATCGCACGTCGATGCACGTCGTCGATGAGGATGAGGTCGAGCTTGGTGTGATCGACCTGGACAACGGCGAGCGGTGCATCCGCGCCGGGGAAGCTGCCCTCAATGGGCGCGTACGCTTGTTCGGCCACCTTGCGCCCTTGGCGCTTAGCCACAGTAAGTTCTGCCGGCAGCGTCTTCAATCGGTTGCGTACCGTGTTCGCGTGTGGTGGCTCGATACCGGCGGCAGTACAGCGGCGCCGCACCTCGTTGCAGATCCACTGTTTGGATTTCCTTTGCGTGGTCAGATACTCGGTCTTGATCACGTCTTCGATGATCGCCTCAATCTCGGCTTGGAGCTTAGTTGCACCTTTGTCCTTGCGTTGCTGCTTTGGGAGCAAAGCGGTCACGAGTCCTACGGACTCATATGCTTTGAGCCACTTGTACAGGGTGTTTGCATGCAACCCGAATTCGGCGGCGCGTGCGACAACGTGGTCTCGCGTCCGTCTGCGCTGACCGAGTAGCGGCAGGATGATCGCTTGGCGGCGTTCGGCTTCCGACCAGTCGGGTTCTGGCACCGGCAGCAAGTCCGGTCGGACTGCCTCGGCCAAGGGCTGGACGACCTGCAAGTCGGCGAGCTTCGCGCGGACCACTTGTTTGGTTTCAAGGTCGCGCAGCAGCACCTCATCGAAGTCCACAGCTTGCGCGATGCGGTGCGGGCGGCCTAGAAACAGCACCTCCTCTCCCGGGACGAGCGACATCGTAGCTGGGATGCTCATGCTGGCCGGCTCCAAATAGGTGACGCCATGGTCAATTTGTCTTCTAGATTCGCTCCTATTTGGCGCGTACCTACCAAGTACCACAGTGTTGGGATCAAAGCTGCGCGATGCCATTCATCTCGGCAGCAGGCAGCCAGGAGATCGGTCGGAGTTGTATGACGCATGGTGGCAATCTGATCGACGAGCAACGCCATGTGGCCCTCTTCCGAGGGCCCTCTCCGTACGAACGGCAAGAGGAAGGTGGCGTTGTCGAGGTACGGCGTGCGAATCTCGACCTCGGTCACGATCTTGAAGCGCCAACCATGCTCCCGGGCATACCTGATCGCGGCTTTGTACTTCTGACGCAGTTCGGATCTGTCGGTACGCCGGTCACCACGGTATTTCACCTCATACAGGACAGTCCGGCGGGGAAGGTTGTGGGACTTAAACGTCACCAACACATCCGGCGTGTATCTTCTAGGACGACCTTGGTCGTCGGACCAATCGAGGGTAATGGGCTGTACCTCGAAGCGCTCGACCGAGGGGTCGAATTCCAGCAGTGCAATGAAGTCCCGCTCCAGTGTGGACTCGAACATAGCCGCACCCTCGGCTTTCCGGTGGGCGGAAATGCCGGTTACGTTCTGATAGTTCTTGGGTATCTTCCGGACGGGCATATTTTTCTCGTGCGCTACACGACATGCTTCTTGGCTCCAAGAAAATTATTGGATCCAAATACGTTCAGTCGCGAAGATCGTTGTGAAGCCTGATCATTTTCCACTCACAGTACAAGAGAGCGATGTAATTGTCATTCGCCTGAGCCGGCGCCGGTTTTCTTGATGCGCGGGCAGGCAAGCCTTCGATAGCCGAAGGTTTGCTCCCCTCTCCCGCGCGCGGGAGAGGGCAGAACGCAGACAGCAAGCTGATCTCGTCAGCAGCCTGAACGGCCGGTTTCCACCGGCCGTTTTTCTTTGTCGGCGCCTTTCTCATGCGCGCCTTTGGCCCGCGTTCGGCCCCTCGCATCCCGTCGCCAGCACGCCGCCAGCACGCCGAACGTTGCGGGCACGCCACGATTCCTCCCGGCGGCGCAAAAAAATTCTGCTCTCCGCGACCTCCCCCCGCCTGCGCGCCCGGCCCGCCTGCCGCGCCGTTCCTGCACCGCCGTGGCTCGTAACGAGACTGCCCGGCTCGCCGCGGACGCGCGTCCGGCGCCCTCGCGGTGCGGCCTGCACCAAGGCGGGGCGGGGCTGCGCCGGTCCCTCCCGCCGTCCCGGCAGTGTCCTAGGGTCTACACCTAGCCCCATCATCTTCTCGTTTGGTTATCATGAATTCATCGATAAATTGTCGATGAAAAAAGATTATTGCAACGGACCGCTTCGCGGCCGGCGCCGCGCCTGACGAGTCCGGTGCGCGCGCCTACACTGCAAGTCAGGTCCCTTCCCGGTGCCTTTCCATGTTCCGATGTTCCGTTCACCGCCTGGCCGAGCGCGCGCTGCTGTGCAGCGTGCCGCCGCCGGCCTCGCTCGACGTACAGCGCCGTATCTGGGCCATGGCGCAGCGCGCCGCCGAATGGCGCGGCGTGGTGGATGCGGTGCCCGGCATGAACAACCTCACCGTGGTGTTCGACCATGACGCCGACCCGCAGGCGCTGGAGCGCAACCTCAAGCTCGCCTGGGCATCCGGCGAGGCGCGCGAGGCCACCGGCCGGCTGGTCGAGATCCCGGTGCGCTACGGCGGCGAATACGGTCCCGACCTGGCCGACGTGGCCGCGCACACCGGGCTGAGCGCGCAGGAAGTGGTGCGCCGCCACAGCGCCGGCGAATACGTGGTGTACTTCCTCGGCTTCCAGCCCGGCTTCGCCTACATGGGCGGGCTCGATCCCGCGCTGGCCACGCCGCGCCGGCACGAGCCGCGGCTGTCGGTGCCGGCCGGCTCGGTCGGCATCGGCGGCGAGCAGACCGGCATCTATCCGGCCGCCGCGCCCGGCGGCTGGCAGTTGATCGGGCACACGGACAGCGAGCTGTTCGTGGCCGACCGCGATCCGCCTTCCCTGTTCGCGCCCGGCGATACCGTGCGCTTCGTCGTCGAGGAGTTGCTGGCGTGATCGAAATTCTCCGTCCCGGCGCGCTGGCCTCGGTCCAGGATCTCGGCCGCCCGGGTTTCCGCCGCTTCGGCGTGGGCACCGCGGGCGCGCTCGACACCGTCGCGCTCACCATCGGCAACCGCCTGCTCGGCAACGCGGCCGGCGAGGCCGCCATCGAATTCACCCTCGGCCGCGCCGCCGTGCGCTTCCACGCGGACATGCGCGTGGCGCTCACCGGCGCCGACTGCAAGTCCAACCTCGACGGCGTGCCGGTGTGGTCGTGGCACGCCTTCGACGTGCGCCGCGGCGAGACCCTGACCTTGTCGGCCGCGCAGGGCGGCACGCGCACCTACCTGTGCGTGGCCGGCGGCATCGGCGTGGCGCCGGTGATGGGCTCGCGCAGCACCGATCTCAAGGCCGGCTTCGGCGGTTTCGCCGGCCGCGCGCTGCGCGAAGGCGACCGGCTCGCGGCCGGCCGGCCCGGCGTGGCCGACGACAGCGACTGGCTCGGCGTGCAGGCGCCGGCGTGGGCGCTGCCGGTGAAGAAGCTCGGCGACGCGGTGCCGATCCGCATGCTGCCCGGCATCGAGTACGACGATTTCGAGCCAGCCGCGCGCGACGCGCTGTGGCAGTCCGAGTGGACCGTCACGCCCAACAGCAACCGCATGGGTCTGCGGCTGCAGGGCCCGGCGCTGGCGCGCGAGCCCGCGCGCGCGGCGGACCTGCTCTCGCACGGCGTGCTGCCCGGCGTGGTGCAGGTGCCGCCGGCCGGCCAGCCCATCGTGCTGATGGCCGACGCGCAGACCACCGGCGGTTATCCGAAGATCGGCGTGGTGATCGGCGCCGACCTGTGGCGGCTGGCGCAGGTGCCGCTGGGCGCGCCCGTGCGCTTCGCGCGGGTGACGCTGGAGCAGGCCGCCGCCGCCCAGGCCGAGCTGGACCGTTACTTGCAACAGGTCGACCAGGCCCTACAGTGGCAGGGCGACGGCAGCATGGTGATCGCGGCGCGGCGGCGCACGCGCACGCGGCTGGCGGTGGCGTGAGATGGTGTCCGCCCGCATCGAATGACCCGCACACGGACATGGCCGCATCGCCGGCAAGGACAGAACCAGGAGTAATGCAATGCACATCGACTTGAATGCCGACCTCGGCGAAGGCTGCGGCACCGACCGCGAGCTGCTCACGCTGATCAGCTCGGCCAACGTGGCCTGCGGCTGGCATGCCGGCGACGCCGCCACCATGCTGCAGACCGTGCGCTGGGCTCTGGCGTCCGGCGTGGCGATCGGCGCGCACCCGAGCTACCCCGACCGCGAGAACTTCGGCCGCACCGAGATGCAGCTCGCGCCCGACACCGTGTACGCCGACGTGCTCTATCAGATCGGCGCGCTGGCCGCGCTGGTGCGTGCGCAGGGCGGGCAGCTGGCCCACGTCAAGCCGCACGGCGCGCTCTACAACCAGGCCGCGAAGGACCCCGTGCTGGCCGACGCCATCGTGCGCGCGGTGCGCGATTTCGACTCCGACCTGGTCTTCTTCGGCCTGGCCGGCAGCGCGATGGTCAAGGTGGCGCGCGAGGCCGGCCTCAAGGTCAAGGAAGAAGTCTTCGCCGACCGCGGCTACAACCCCGACGGCTCGCTGGTCAGGCGCGGCACGCCGGGCGCGCTGCACGAGGACGAAGACGTGGCCCTGGGCCAGACGCTCGACATGGTGCGCGGCCAGCGCGTGCGCGCCATCGACGGCACCTGGGTACCGATTCGCGCCGAAACCGTGTGTCTGCACGGCGACGGCGCGCACGCGCTTGCCTTTGCGCGCCGCATCCGCGAGCGGCTCGGCGCCGAAGGCATCGCAATCCGCGCCGGAGCCTGAAGCGCGCGCCGCGCGCTTCCGGTCCCGGCATCACCGTGCCCCGCGGGCGTCGAGCAGCATGACGCGGCGCAGGGCACTCGCCTCCATCACACGCTACTGGTGTCTCTCATGGAACAGGCAGTCAATCTCTGGCCCCTAGTCGGGGTCGGTATCATCATTCTCGGCTTCGTGCTGCGCTTCAATCCCATGATGGTGGTGGCCCTGGCCGCCATCGCCACGGGCCTTGCCGCGAGCATGCCGGTCACGCAGATCTTCACTGCGATCGGCACCGCTTTCGTCAAGACGCGCAACCTGCCGCTGATCATCCTGCTGCCGCTGGCGGTGATCGGCCTGCTCGAGCGGCACGGGCTGCGCGAGCACGCGCAGGCGTGGATCTCGCGCATCGCCTCGGCTACCGTCGGGCGCCTGCTGATCGTCTACCTCGGCGTGCGCGAGCTGACCGCCGCGGTCGGCCTGACCAGCCTCGGCGGCCATCCGCAGATGGTGCGCCCGCTGCTCGCGCCGATGGCCGAAGGCGCGGCGGAAGCGCGCTTCGGCAAGCTGCCCGAGCCGGTGCGCCAGCGCGTGCTGGCCTTCTGCGCGGCCACCGACAACGTCGGCCTGTTCTTCGGCGAGGACATCTTCGTGGCGTTCGGCGCGATCGCGCTGATGCACACCTTCCTGCTGTCGTCGAACATCGACGTGGAGCCGCTGCACATCGCCGTGTGGGGCATCCCCACCGCGGTCTGCGCGTTCCTGATCCACGCGGTGCGCCTCAAGCGCCTGGACGGCTGGCTGGCCCGCGAGATGGGCGGCCGCGCCGCCGCGCCCGGCGCAGCCGGTGTCGCAGCCAACGCCAAGGGCGGGGAGTAAGCCATCATGATCGTATCCATCGACTATCTCTACTGGCTCGCCGGCCTGGTGCTGGCCATCACCGCGCTGATGACCTTCGCCGACCGCGAGCATCCGCGCCGCCTCTCCACCGGCCTGTTCTGGGCGCTCTACGCGCTGGTCTTCCTGGTCGGCGACAAGCTGCCGCCGGCCATCGTCGGCATCGGCGCGGTGGTGATGGCGCTGATCGCCGGCTTCGGCGGCGTGGGCCACGGCAAGCACGGCACCCTGCCCGAGGGCGAGCGCCGCGCCTCGGCCAAGCGCCTGAGCAACAAGCTGTTCATCCCGGCGCTGCTGATCCCGCTGGTGACGGTGATCGGCACCGTGCTGTTCAAGGACGTGAAGCTCGCCGGCCTGCCGCTGCTCGACCCCAAGAACGTGACCTTCGTCTCGCTCGGCATCGGCTGCCTGATCGCGCTCGGCACCGCATGCTGGCTCACCCGCGACACCGTGATGCAGGGCATGCGCGAATCGCGCCGCCTGACCGAGTCGCTCGGCTGGGCGCTGGTGCTGCCGCAGATGCTGGCCATGCTGGGCCTGGTGTTCGCCGACGCCGGCGTGGGCAAGGCCGTGGCGCACCTGACCACCGCCTACATCAACATGGACTACAAGCTGGTGGCCGTGGTGGTGTACTGCGTGGGCATGGCGCTGTTCACCGTCATCATGGGCAACGGCTTCGCCGCGTTCCCGGTGATGACCGGCGGCGTGGGCGTGCCCATCCTGGTCAACATGTTCCACGGCAACCCGGCGGTGATGGCGGCCATCGGGATGTTCTCGGGATACTGCGGCACGCTGCTTACGCCGATGGCGGCCAACTTCAATATCGTGCCGGCGGCGCTGCTGGAGCTCGACGACAAGAATGCGGTGATTCGGGCGCAGGTGCCTACGGCGTTGTTGATTTTGGTGGCTAATATTGGGTTGTTGTATTTCTTGATGTGAGGTTTTTTTGAGTTTTGGCGTTGGGGTTAGAGTGGTTTTTTTGGGGGCTTTAACTTCAACGGCCTTAAAGGCTTTAACTTCAAAGTCAAAGTCAACATCAAAGTCAAAGGCTTTCGCTCCCCCGGAGCGACCTACTTTCTTTTCCCCGAAAAGAAAGTAGGCAAAGAAAGCGGGCTGCCTGGCCGGCAGGGGCAGAAACGTTGGGATTTCTCTTGTTGGTGGTTTCGTGGTGGGGCCTGTAGTTCTGCTGGCATCCTGCCGTTACCGGTGCGGAGCGCCACGATCTTGCTGGCTGCAGTGGTTTCGGGGTCAGACCTATGATGACGGGCGCACTGCTGGTTCGGGCATCTGCCGTTACCGGTTTTGGCGGTCACGGCGTAGCACCGACACTGGTTTCATGGTGGGCGCGGTGGACCCAGCGCGGGTGTGCTGGGTTGCTTTGAATCGGATTGCCTCTCAAGTCAAAACTGTTTGGCAGTGAGATCGAATGGGGGGCCACCACACCCACCACGAAACCAGCACCGTTCCTATGCCGTATGCATCCGCCCCGGTCGCGGCAGCAGCCCGAAGGGCCTGGGCCACCGCCATCATGCAGCGCCACCACGAATCGAACACCACCCGAGAGACAGTGGCCGCCAAAACCGGTACCGGCAGATTCCCTGCAGAACCACCACCCCCACCACGAAACCAACAACAACCAGCAACCCTGTTCGGCTCTGCCCCTGCCGGCCAGGCAGCCCGCTTTCTTTGCCTACTTTCTTTTCGGGGAAAAGAAAGTAGGTCGCTCCGGGGGAGCGAAAGCCTTTGACTTTGAAGTTGACTTTGACGTTCAGCCGTTGACGTTCAACCGTTGACATTCAGAAGTCGACGTCCAGCCGCAAACTTTGAAGCCGAAACTTAACGCCAAGCAGCGCAAATGGACCACAAATCCCGGGCCGCCAGGCCCACAGACACAGGCGTCCCCCTCACCCCCCACCACCCCTCCTCCTCCTCGCCCTCCGCAAACTCCGCCGGTCAATCTGAAACTGCTCAAACCGCCAGACCAGATAAAACAGCGCCAGGAACGGCCACAGCCACCCCAGCCATTGCGACAGGCTGTTGAAGTGGATGAAGCGCCCGAGCCGCCAGCCTTGTTCCGAGATCCATGAGTACGGATTCGGCGGCAGCAGGTTGCACAGCACCAGCAGCACCATCAGCGTGGCCAGCGCCAGCGCGCCGCGCAGCCAGCGCGGCAGGCGCAGCAGCAGCACCAGCACCAGCGAGCCGGTGAGCAGCGCGAAGCGGCCCGCGTCGGACAGCCAGTTGAAGGCGTTGTCGTCGGGGAACTGGATTTCCGCCACCACCGCCTTGAGCAGCAGCGTGGCGGCGAGCAGGCCGGCGAGGATGCGCAGCATCGGCGCGTGGCGGCGCATCGCGGCGGAGGCGAACAGGCCGGTGCCGACCCAGCCGCATGCCGTTACCAGCGACTCGACCAGTTGCTGGCCCTGCGCGTCGTCGGGGCGCAGCAGGCCGATGCTTTCGATCATGCCGGGCAGCGCGGGGAACATGCCTTGCAGCCACTGCACCGGCCATGAGTCGGGATCGGACAGCCACTCGCGCACGATGCCGCCCATGCCGAACAGGTAGTCCTGCGGGAAGATCTGCGCCAGCGGCCACAGCAGCATCAGGATGATGGCGAAGCTGGCATGCGGCTCGAACCACGCCATGCGCAGCTGGCGCAGCGAGCCGCGGTCGATCAGCGCGGCCGAGAACGGCGCCACCACGGCGCCGCCGAGCAGCGCGCCCAGCGCGTTGGTGATGAGGTCGATGTTGGACGAGATGCGGTTGGGCAGCCAGGTCTGCAGCGCCTCCATCACGCCCGACAGCACCGCGCCCGCGGCCAGCGCCAGCAGCGTGGCGCGCGCGCCGGACACGCGCGGGTGCAGGGCCAGCACCACCAGCGCGCCGAACGGGCAGTAGCCGAGCACGTTGGTGATGATGTCGAACTCGGTCAGGTAGCGCGGCTTGGGCGCGGTGAGGAAGGCCAGCGGCGAGATGCCGTTGTCGGTCCAGCCGCTGAACGGGTAGAGGCTGCCGTAGACCACCAGCAGCGTGAAGCACAGCAGGCCCACGCGCGCCAGCGGCGAGTGGCGCGATGCCGGTGGCGGCGCGGACGGCAGCTCGGGGGGCGGGGAGGACGGCGGGGGGGCCGATGCCATGCGGTGGCGCCTATTGCTGCAGCGGCAGCGTGGCCGCCCAGTCGAGGATGGCGGCGATGATGGCGTCGCTGGCCGCGGCCAGCGCCTTGACGCCGCCGGCGCCGTCGGCCGTGGGCGCGGGCTGCTCGGCGACGAAGGTCTTCTGCCCGATCAGGCCGCTGCGGAACACCGTGGCGCGCACGCGGATGACGCCGCGGCTGGCGCTGGCGCTGTCGAAGACCTGCTCGAACTCCAGCATGTCGACCTTGACCGCCGGCGCGGCGGTGTCGCCGTACCAGGTCAGCGCGCCGCGCGAGGCCACCGCTTCGCGCAGGCGCTCGTCGAACAGGCGCACCGGCGACATCACCCAGCGCTGGGTGGCGTAGGGCTGAAGGCGCTCGGCCTGGGCGTAGTGCAGGCGGTAGTAGAGCCCGTTGCCGTCGAGCCAGGTCGGGCCGTCGGTCTGCGCCACGCGCAGCCGCGGCAGCGGCGTGGCGCCGGGCGCGGCGCCGGCGGGCGGGCCGAGGTCGTAGGTGATGGTGGGCGCGGCCGGCGCGAACGCGCAGCCGCCCAGCGCGGCGGCGACGGCCAGGGCGGCCAGCGCGCCGGTGCCGGCACGGAAGCGGGCGGCGAGGCGCATCATGGCGTGCCCGGGTTGGCCCGCAGGCGGTTGGCTCGGAGGGTTGGCGCGGGTACGCGGCATGGCGGCTTCCTGCATGGCGGCTTCCTTATCGCGGCGGATGGCTGCGGCGGTGGCGAGGGGGCGCGTCGATGGCTTCACGGCGCCGTGAAGCCGGGTTCGCCCGGCCCCGGCGCGGCCGACGGGCCGCCGAACAGCACGCTGCGCGGGCTGTCGTTGAACTGGCTGGCGGCGCGGTCGATGCTGCGTATGGTCTGGCGCGCGTCGCGGGCCAGGCCGTTGACCTGCGGCAGCGTGTCCTGGCTGACGCCGGCGGCGGCCGACTGCACCGAATCGGCGGCGCCCTGCAGGTCGCGGCCGATGCTGCCCACGGTGCGCAGCACGGTGCCGTCCGGGCTGGCCAGCTCCTGCGTCAGGCGCCGCGTGGAGGCCAGCGTGGCGTTGAGGTTTTCCGTGACCTGCGGCAACTGGCGCATCGCCGGCTCGATCGTGTGGGCCAGGCGCGAGTAGTCGTTGGCGGTGGTGCGCACCGAGCGGATCGCCTCCATCAGGTCGCGCCGGTTGTTGGGCTGGAACATGTCGCCGAGCGAGTCCATCAGGGTCTCGAGCTGGGTGAGCAGGGAGTCGCCGCGCTTTTCGAGCTCCTCGAAGAAGCCCGCGCGCATGGCGATGCGCGCCACCGACTTGGGCGAGGTCGGCAGGTGCGGCGAGGGCTGGCCGCCGTTCTGCGTGGCGGTGTCGTCGAGCTGCACGTAGCCGATGCCGGTCACGCCCTGGAAGCTCAGCGTGGCGTAGGTGGTGGTGGTGATGGGGGTGTTGCGGTCGACGCTCACGCGCACGATGATCTGGCCCGGCACGGCGGGGTCGAAGCGGATCGAGTCCACCTTGCCCACGTCCAGCCCGCGGTACTTGACGTCGGCCTGCGGGCCGAGGCCGTTGACGGTGGAGCGGGTGATGAGGTCGTAGGGCACGAGCACGGCGTGGTCGCTGCTGAACCAGAAGATCGAGAACAGCACCAGGACCGCCAGGCCGATCGTGAACACGCCGGCCAGGAAGGCGTGTGACTTGTTTTCCATCATGCTTCTCCAGGTTGCGGGCCCGCCGGACTTGCCGGTCCCGCCGCCGGCGCCGGGGGCAGGGCCTGCATGGCGCGCTGCCCGCGCTCGCCGAGGAAATATTCGCGGATGAACGGGTGGTCGATGCGCACCAGCTCGCGGATCGGCCGCGCCGCCAGCACCTTGTGGTCGGCCAGCACCGCCACGCGGTCCGACAGCGCCACCAGCGTGTCGAGGTCGTGCGTCACCATCACCACGGTCAGCCCCAGCTCGCGGCGCAGCTCGCGGATCAGCGCCACGTAGTCGTCCGAGGCCATCGGGTCCAGCCCCGCGGTGGGCTCGTCCAGGAACACCAGCTCCGGCTCCAGCGCCAGCGCGCGCGCCAGCGCCACGCGCTTGATCATGCCGCCGGACAGGTCGGACGGCATCTTGTCCGCGTCGCGCGCGCTCAGGCCCACCAGTTGCAGCTTGAGCAGCGAAGCCTGGCAGATCAGATCGTCGGGCAGGGTGCGAAGTTCACGCAGCGGCAGCGCGATGTTGTCGATCACCGACAGCGCCGAGAACAGCGCGCCGCGCTGGAACTGCAGCCCCCAGCGGTTGCGCAGCGCCTGCAGCGCGGCCGCGCCGAGCGTCTTGAGGTCCTCGCCGAACACGCGGATGGTGCCCGAGGTGGGGCGCTCCAGCCCCACGATCTGGCGCAGCAGCACGGTCTTGCCGCTGCCCGAGCCGCCCACGATGGACAGCACCTCGCCGCGGTAGACGTCGAGGTTCAGATCGTCGTGCACGACCGCCTCGCCGAAGCGCTTGACCAGGTGGCGCACCTCGATCACGGTGGTGCGCTGGTCGGGCTGCACGCCGCCCGGCGCGGAGGGCGCGATGGCTGCCGCGTTCATATGCCGACGTCCTTGAAGAGGATGGCGAAGATCGCGTCGGCCACGATCACCACGGTGATCGAGGTCACGACCGAGGCGGTGGTGCCTTCGCCCAGGCTGCGCGTGTTGGGCTGGATGCGCAGGCCGAAGTGGCAGGCCGTGAGCGCGATCAGCATGCCGAACACCACGCCCTTGCCGAGCCCCAGCCACAGGTTGGCCACCGGCACGGCGTCGGGCAGCGCGCGCAGGAAGAAGGCCGCGCTGATGTTCAGCTGGAAGTGCGCGGCCAGCATGCCGCCGCTGAGCGCCATCACGTCGGTCCAGGCCACCAGCAGCGGCATCGCCACGGCCAGCGCGATCACGCGCGGCATGATGAGCCGGAAGCCGTGCGAGATGCCCATCACGCGCATGGCGTCGAGCTCCTCGGTCACGCGCATCACGCCGATCTGCGCGGTGATGGCCGAGCCCGAGCGCCCGGCGATCAGGATCGCCGCCAGTACCGGCCCGAGCTCGCGGATCACCGCCATGCCGAGGATGTTGACGATGAAGATGCTGGCGCCGAAGATGCGCAACTGGTTGGCCGACAGGTAGGACAGCACGATGCCGATCAGGAATCCCACCAGCGCGGTGATGCCGAGCGCCTTGTAGCCGATGCTGTAGATGTTGGCGGAGATCTCGCGCCACGGCCCGCGCTGCGGCGCGCGCGCGAAGCGCAGCAGGTCGAAGGCGAGCTGGCCCAGCATGGTCACGCCGTTGGCGAGCTGCGCGAGCATCGACAGGATCGAGGCGCCGAGCAGCGTGACCGGGTTGAAGCGGTCCACCATGTGCTTCTTCCAGTTTTCGCGGCGCAGCCCGGCCACGCGGCCGAACACGCGGCGCTGGGCTTCATTGGCTTCCAGGCGCTCGGGCAGCTTGCTGCCCCAGGCCTGCCACATCAGTTGCGCGCCGACGTGGTCGAGCCGGCCCAGGCCCGCCAGCGACCATTGCGCGTCGGCGCCGACCGTGTGCAGTTCGTGGCGCAGCGCGCGGGCGCGATGGCAGTCCGATAGCGCGAGCGCGGTCCAGTCGCCGCGCAGGTGCGCCGTTGCCGCGCCGTCCGCGCGCGTCACTTCAATGGCTGGCGTGCTCAGGCTTTCCAATGGATGGGGGAAGTGATGGGCAAGTCTCGATTCTAAGCCACGCGCAGGCATAGCGGGCGCCGGAAGGACGGGGCCGCGCGCCGGCCGCGGATTTTCCGCGTTCCGTGCGTCCCGCCTGCGCGCTTGTCCCATGCTTGCCGCGCACTTGCCGCGCACTTGCCGCGCGGACGGCGCGGCTACAATGCGGGCAGGCCCTGCCGCGCCGGCCCCGCCGCGCGCGCCACGGCGCTTCTCCATGTTCGCGCTTTCCGTGTTTTCCGTGCCCATCGCCCCGCATGTCCGCTGACTCTCCGCTGCCGCCGCCTTCGTCACTCTTGCCCTCTTCGCCGCCGCCGGCCTGGCGCATCGACATGGACCGCCTGCGCGCCGCGCTGGACGGCGACGCGCGCGGCTGGGCCCTCGGGGCGGTCGACGAAACCGGCTCCACCAACGCCGACCTCATGCTGGCCAGCCGCGCCGCGCCGTGGGGCGAGGCCGGCACGCTGCGCCTGACCTACAACCAGACCGCCGGGCGCGGGCGCCAGGGCCGCCCGTGGCAGGGACAGGCCGGGCTGACCTTCTCGGTCGCGCTGCCGCTGCCGCTGGCGCCGTCGCAGCTCAGCGGGCTGAGCCTGGCGGTCGGCCTGGCGCTGGCCGAGGCGCTGGCGGACCACGACGCGCGCCTGGGCGCCGCGGTCCGCCTCAAATGGCCCAACGACCTGCAGATCGGCGGCCGCAAGCTGGCCGGCATCCTGATCGAGTCGGTGCCGGCGGGGCCGCGGCGGGTCTGGGCGGTGATCGGCATCGGCCTGAACCTGGTGCGCGACGCGCAGATGGAAGCCGCGCTCGGGCGCGAGCTGGCCGGTGTGGCCGAATACCTGCCCGCGCCCGATCCCACCGCGCTGCTGGCCGCCGTGCTGAACCGGCTGGCGGCGATGCGCGCGACGTTCATCGCCGACGGCTTCGCGCCGATGGCGCCGCGCTGGTCGGCGCGCGACGCCTTCCGCGACCAGCCGGTGTGCCTGCTGCACGACGGCCAGGTGCAGGCCGAGGGCCTGGCGCGCGGCGTCGACGGCGACGGCCACCTGCTGCTGGAAACGGCCGCCGGGCTGGAGCGCATCTCCAGCGGCGAGGTATCGCTGCGGGCCGCGCCGGCCGGCGCGGGCGGGGGGCCGGCATGAGCGCCGCCGCCATGCCGGCCCCGCGGCTGCTGATCGACATCGGCAACACTCGCCTGAAATGGGCCTGGTGCACGCAGGACTTGCCCGCCGCTGCCGCTGACGCCGCCGCCGCCGATGCGCCGGCCGACGGCCCGCTGCCCACGCCGTGGCGGCACGCCGGCGCGGCGGCCCACGGCGAGCTCGCCGCGCTGCTGCCGCAGTGGGGCGCGCTGCGCGACGCCGCTGGCGGCGCGCGGCCGCAGGTGTGGGTCAGCAACGTGGCCGGCACGGCCGTGGCGGCCAGCCTGCGGGCCGCGCTCGATGCCGTGTTCGGCGCCGGCGCCGGCGTCACCTGGGTGCGCTCGGCGCCGCGCTTCGGCAGCCTCGTCAACGGCTACCGCGATCCCTGCCAGCTCGGCGTGGACCGCTGGACCGGCAGCATCGGCGCGCGCCGCTACCGCCCGCAGGGCGCGCTGCTGATCGTCACCGCCGGCACCGCCACCACGCTCGACGTGGTGAGCGCGCAGGACCGCTTCGAAGGCGGCCTGATCCTGCCCGGGGTGGACCTGATGCTGGGCGCGCTGGCGCGCAACACGGCGCAGTTGCCCACGCTGGACGCCAGCGATGCCGGCCTGTCCGTGCCGTGGGCCGACAACACGCGCGACGCCATCGCCGCCGGCTGCCTGGCCGCGCAGGCCGGTGCGGTGGAGCGCACCTGGCGCGCGCTGTCCGGACGCGGCCCGGTGCGCTGCCTGATCTCGGGCGGCGCGCGCCACATCCTCGCCCAGGCGCTCTGCATGCCGTTCGAGATGCACGATAATCTCGTGCTGCTCGGCCTGCATGTCATGGCCGCGCAGCACGGCGCGGGCATCCTGCCGGACTGACCGCGCATGGTCTTCCCAACCTGTTCCGCGCGCCGCGCGCGCGCTGCCTGACGTTCCGCCCGCATCGCCCCATGCTCCTGCGAAACCTGCTCATCCTGCTGGTCCTGTGCAACGCCTTGCTGCTGGCCGCCGTGCTCGGCGCCTTCGGTCCGCGGCCCTTGTCGGGCTGGCTCGAAAGCCCGCGCGAGCCCGAGCGCGCCGCCCAGCAGGCGCGCGCCGAGCGCTTCCGCCAGATGGCCGGGCAGCAGGGCGCGGCCTCCGCGCCCGCGGTGGCGGCGCCGGCCACGCCGCCGGGCGCCAGCGCCGCGCAGGCGGCCGCGCTCACGCCGGTGGCATCGGCCTGCGTGGAAATCGGCGGCTTCAACGGGGATCTGGTGCGGCGCGTGGCCGACGAGCTGGCCGGCGCGCCGCCGGGCGCGTGGCGGGTGGAGCAGTTCGAGCGGCAGGAGCAGGCGCGCTGGTGGGTCCACCTGCCGCCGCAGCCTTCGCGCGAGAGCGTGGAGCGCAAGCTCGGCGAGCTGCGCCGGCGCAACGTCACCGACGTGGCGGTGGTCAGCGGCGGCTCGCCGCAGACCTACACGGTATCGCTGGGCCTGTTCCAGGAGCGCGACCACGCCGAGCATTTCCTGGACAACCTGCGCGAGCACGGCGTGCGCACCGCGCTGCTGAGCGACGCGCCGCATCCGCTCACGCGCCAGTGGCTGCGCGTGCGCAACGCCGACGCCGCGCTGCGCACGCGGCTCGACGAGGTGCGCCGGCGCTACGGCGTGTCCGACCTGCTGACCTGCGCCTGAGGCTGTTTCAAGAGAATCCTGGCGTGGTTGCGCGGCCCGGGGTTCAGCCGCCCTGGCGCACCTTGGTCAGCAGCTTGGTGGTGGAGCGGTCGTGCAGGAACGCGATGGCGTGCGCCTGCCCGCCCCAGCTGCGCACCAGCCGGGTTTCTTCCAGCGTGTCGATGTCATAGTCGCCGCCCTTGACGTAGATGTCCGGGCGCACCAGCCGGATCAGCTCCACCGGCGTCTTCTCGCGGAACATCACCACCAGGTCCACCGAGGCGAGCGCGGCCACCAGCGCCATGCGGTCCGCTTCGTGGTTGAGCGGGCGGTCGTCGCCCTTGCCCAGCATGCGCACCGAGGCGTCGCTGTTCACGCCCACCACCAGGCTCGCGCCCATCGCCCTGGCCTGCGCCAGGTAGGTGGCGTGGCCGCGGTGGAGGATGTCGAACACGCCGTTGGTGAAGACCATCGGGCGCGGCAGCGCGGCCAGTTGCCGGGCCAGCGCGGCGGCGTCGTCGGGCGGGACCAGTTTGGATTCGAAGGAAGCGGGGAGCATGGCGGTGGCGGGTTTGGCTGGAAAAGACAAAGCCCCATCATACGATGGGGCTTCGGGTGGCTGGCAGACCTCCGGCAGGCTGACGTCGCCGGCGGCCTGAAGCGCCGTCATCCGACGGAGCCCATCGCCTGAAGGATCAGGCCTGCGCCGGCTGGGCGCCGCCCGCGGCCTGCAGGCGCGCGTTCAGTTCCTTGCGGTAGCGGTTCAGGTCCTGCACCGTCTCGAAGGTGCGCTCGAACAGCAGCGACATATTGTGCAGGATGCGCTCGATGACCTTCTTCTCCCAGCCTTCGTCGAAGCGGATCTGCTCGTCGAGCCAGTGCTCGAGCCAGTCCGGGTCGGGCAGGCGCGACTGGATGGTGTCGTTCGGGAACAGCGTCTTGTTGACGTGCAGGTTGGTCGGGTGCAGCGGCTTGTCGGTGCGCCGCGCCGAGGCCATCAGCACGCCGATCTTGGCGAAGGCCGAGCGCGCGCTGTCGCCGAACTGGACCAGATACTTCTTCATGTAGCGCAGGTAGGCGCCGCCGTGGCGGGCCTCGTCCTGCGACAGCGTGCGGTAGATCTGCTTGATCACGGGCTCGGTGTGCCATTCGGCGGCGCGGCGATACCAGTGGTTGAGGCGGATCTCGCCGCAGAAATGCAGCATCAGGGTTTCCAGCGGCGGAGCCGGGTCGAACTCGAAGCGCACCGCGTGCAGCTCTTCCTCGGTCGGCACCAGGTCCGGGCGGAAGCGGCGCAGGTATTCCATCAGCACCAGCGAATGCTTCTGCTCTTCGAAGAACCAGATGCTCATGAAGGCCGAAAAGTCGGAATCGTGGCGGTTGTCGCGCAGGAACATCTCGGTGGCGGGCAGGGCCGACCATTCGGTGATGGCGTTCATGCGAATCGTCTTGGCCTGGTCGTCGGTGAGCAGGCTCGCGTCGAAGGAATCCCAGGGGATGTCCTTGTCCATGTGCCAACGGACCGCTTCCAGCGATTTGAACAGTTCGGGGTAGAGCATGGTAAGCCTTTGAAATTACGGGCAGATTCTAACAGATGCGAATTATTCCCAACGCCCTTTTTGCGCTGAATGCAAGCGGCTGGAGACATCCGGGGCGGCAAAACACCAAGTTATGGGCGAATATCGCGCGCGGCTGGCCGCTTGCCGGCCGCCCGCATGCGGCATGCGCCTGGAAAAGCGCCCGCCGGGATACGCGCCGGGCCGGTCCGCTCAGGCCGTCACGCCGGCCGGCGGCGCAAGCTCGGCGGGCGCGGCCGCCGCCGCATCGGGCGCGTCGCCGTCGGGCGGGATGACGCCGTACAGGAAGGCGGCGAGCTCGTGCTGCTGCGCCATCGCGTCGCGCTCGCCGAGGTCGATCAGCGCCTGGGTGAACTCGGGCTCGAACAGCAGGTAGCTGGCGAAGGCGGCACCGCGCGCCTCGGTGCCGCCGAGCGGGGTCAGCAGGGCGCGCACGGTGCGCGGCAGCCGGTGCACGTGCGCCGCGGCGATGGCCTCGACGGGCTCGCTGGGCGAGATCGTCATCACCTCCACCGGGCGCCAGCCCTCGCTGTCGTTGGCGATCTCCGGCATGCGCGCGAGCAGGCTGTTGATGTGCTGCAGGCGCTCCAGGTCCGCCGACAGGCCGTCGAGGAAGATGCTGGCCAGCGCCTGCCCGCCCACCTGCGCCAGCGACGGGTAGCCGCCCGCGGGCACGGTGTCGAACCAGCCCGGGCGCTGGCGCGAGGCGGCGCCGATGGCCAGGATGCGCGACGCGCCCAGGTGGATGGCCGGCGACAGCGGCGACATCTGGCGCATGGTGCCGTCGCCGAACCACTCGTGATGGCCTTCCAGCTCGAGCGGCAGCGCCGGGAACAGGAACGGGATCGAGGACGAGGCCAGCAGGTGGTCCACGCCGATCTTCGCTTCCACCGCCAGCCGCTGGCTGCGCTTCCACGGGTGGATGCGGTGGTGCGACTGGTAGAAGGTGACGTGGCGCCCGGTGGTGTAGGACAGCGCGGTCACGGCGAAGGCCTGCAGGTCGCCGGCGTCGAGGCTGACCTGCACGCGCTCGGGATCGAACAGCTCGCCCAGCATGCCGCCCAGCGGCTCGTTGTCGAACAGCGCGCGCGGCGCGCGGCGCGTGACCCAGCCGAAGGCCAGCGCGGACAGCCAGCGCGCGCCCGAGGCGCCCACGCCCACCAGCCCGGTGCGGTAGACGTCCTCGGCATGGATGCCGCTCCACAGCGCGGCCAGGCTGTCGGCGGCGGCGCGGAAGTTGGCGGCGTTGATGGCCATGCCGGCGCCGTTGATGGCGCCGGCCGAGGTGCCGCAGATGATGTCGAACGGAATGCGGCCGCGGTCCAGCCCGTGGCGCGCGGCGATGCGCGCGATGCCGCGCAGCACGCCGGCCTGGTAGGCGGCGCGCGCGCCGCCGCCCATCATGATGAGTGAAGTCGGTTTCGGTGCCGGCATGCGTCGGGGGCTGGGCTCGGGGGCGGTGGGGCGGTCGGTCAGCGCTCGCCGCCGGGCTCGGTGTCCGGCTTGCCGCCAGTCCCGGGCGCGGTGCCGGGCGCGGTGTCGGCGGGCGTGGCGGTGTCCTGCACGGCCGCCGGGCGCGGGGCCGGCGCCTTGCGCGCGGGCCTGGCGGCGGTCTTGGACGCGGTCTTGGCTACCGTCTTGGCCGCAGTCCCGGGTACGGGCCCGGATGTGGTCTTGGGCTTGGACTTGGACGCGGACTTGGACGTGGATTTGGCGCCGGCCTTGCGGGCCGCGGCCTTTTTCTTCGCCGGCCGGGCCGGGTCGGCGGCCTTCCCGGCACGCGCCGGCGCGGCTGGCGCGGCGCCCGGCATGCCGAAGCCGCCGAGGTTGCCGAACGGGTTCAGGCTGGCGCTGGCGGCACTGGCGGCGATCTGGTTGAACTGCTGCTGCAGCATGTCCCACCAGAGCCCGGCGTTGGGCGCCGCGGCGCTGTCCTGGTTCTTGGCCTCGCCGGCCTCGGCCTGGGGTGCCTGCGCGGCTTCGGGCGGGCCTTCGTCCTCGTCGTCCTCGTTTTCCTCCACCGTGGGCTCGGCGCGCGCGCCGAAGCCGGCGGGCTCCTCCCTGCGCTGGTGCGGCGGCACCGCGCTGGGCGCGTTGGCGGCGCGCGCCACGTTTTCCATCGCGCTCTGCATGGCCTCGGGCGAGAGCGCGCTGCCGAAGGTCTGCAAGGCCACCAGCGTGGCGCGCTGGACTTCCAGGCCCTGGATGGTGGTGCGCAGCAGGTTGACGTTGAGCTGCAGCCAGCCCTCCACGGCCTTTAGGTCGTGGATGCGCTTTTCCAGTTCTTCCAGGTCCATCGGCGGGGTCATGGCCTGCAGGCCGGGCATCAGGCCGCCGGGCATGCCCGCGGCGCTGCCCCACATCTTGCGCAGGAACTCGAAGCCGTTGGTGAAATCTGGAATCTGGCCGAACATGGTTACTCGCCTCCGCGGGTCGGCAGCCGGCGGCGCCGGCTGCTGGGTCGAACTGCATCAATCGTGCTGCGTGCTGCCTGGGTGCTGCCTGGGTTACTGCGTCGGTGCCGCGTCAGTCGCCGGCCCGGTCGAACCGCGGCGGGCGCTTCTCGCGCAGGCTGGCCACGCCCTCGCGCACGTCGGGGCCGGCAAAGCCCATGAATTCCAGCGCCAGCGAGCTGTCGAACGACGGCCCCGCCATGCGCAGCCAGTTGTTGAGCGCGTACTTGGTCCAGCGGATCGCGGTCTGCGAGCCCTCGGCCAGCCTGCGCGCCACCTCGAAGGCGCGCCCGACCAGCTCCGATTCGTCCACCACCAGCGACACCAGCCCGATGCGCTCGGCCTCTTCGCCGCTCACCGACTCGCACAGCATCAGATAGTACTTGGCCTTGGCCATCCCGCACAGCAGCGGCCACACGATCGCCGCGTGGTCGCCGGCCGCCACCCCCAGCCGGGTGTGGCCGTCGACGATGCGCGCGGTGCGTGCCGCGATCGAGATGTCGGCCAGCAGCCCGGCCACCAGGCCCGCGCCCACGGCCGGGCCGTGCATGGCGGAGACGATCGGCTTGTCGCAGTTGATCACGTTGTAGACCAGGTCGCGCGCCTCGTGCCACACGCGCGTGCGGGTGGCGAAGTCGTTGGCCATGTCTTCCACCAGAGAGAGGTCGCCGCCGGCCGAGAAGCCCTTGCCCTCGCCGCGGATCAGCGCCACGCGGATGTCGGGGTCGGCGGACACGTCGCGCCAGATCTCGGCCAGCTCGCGGTGCATGTTGGCGTCGGCGGTGGCCAGCTTGCCGTTGGCGGACTGGCCGGCGCCCATCACGATCTCCAGGATGGGGCCGTGCCGGCGCAGCGTCAGCGCGCTGTAGCGGGCATAGCGTGGCGAGAGCGGAGAGGGCGGGGTAGCGCCTTGCGGCGGGGAGGGCGGCGAAGACTGCGGGGGAAGCGCGTTCATGGGCAGCGATGGCCTCGGCCATTCCGTAGGGGAACATGGGCCGGGCCGCGCCAGGCGGCCCGGGGCACCGCCGGCGGCCGGTGGTAATTGGCAGACCGGGCGGTCGGTCAATTATAAGCGTGCCTGCCGCGCCGCCGCCCGGCCGCGCCGCCACGCGCGGACTTCAGCCGCGCGCCGACACCAGCTGGTCGATGGCGCCGAACACCGAGTGTCCCTGCGCGTCGAACATCTCGATCTTGACCGCGTCGCCGAACTTCATGAAGCCGGTGACGGGCTGGCCGCCGTCGATGATCTCCAGCATGCGCTTCTCGGCGATGCAGCAGTAGCCCTTGCTGCGGTCCACGTTGGAGATGGTGCCCGAGCCGACGATGCTGCCGGCGCGCACGTTGCGCGTCTTGCAGATGTGGGCGATGAGCTGGCCGAAGTCGAACACCATGTCGGTGCCGCAGTCGGGCCAGCCCACTTTCTTGCTGTTCCAGTGCACGGTCATGGGCAGGTGCACGCGGCGCTCGCGCCAGGCTTCGCCGAGCTCGTCGGGCGTCACCGCCACCGGCGAGAACGCCGTGGCCGGCTTGCTCTGGAAGAAGCCGAAGCCCTTGCCCAGCTCGGCCGGGATCAGGTTGCGCAGCGACACGTCGTTGGCCAGCATCAGCAGGCGGATGCCTTCGGCGGCCTGCTCGGGCGTGGCGCCGGCCTTGACGTCGCCGGTGATGACGGCCACCTCGGCCTCGAAGTCGATGCCGTGGGCCTCGCTGGCGCACACGATGTCGTCGTGCGGGCCGATCAGGTCGTCGGAGCCGCCCTGGTACATGAGCGGGTCGGTCCAGAATTCGGGCGGCATCTCGGCGCCGCGCGCGCGGCGCACCAGCTCGACGTGGTTGACGTAGGCCGAGCCGTCGGCCCACTGGTAGGCGCGCGGCAGCGGCGCCATGCAGGCGCGCGCGTCGAACGCGAACGGGTGGCGCGCGCGGCCGGCGTTGAGCGCGTCGTAGACGTCCTGCAACTGCGGCGCGTAGAACTGCCAGTCGTCCAGCACGGTCTGCAGCTTGCCGGCGATGTCGTTGACGTAGTGCGCGGTCTTGAGGTCGCGCGAGACGACCACGAGCTGGCCGTCGCGGGAGCCGTCCTTGAGGGTGGCGAGTTTCATGTATTCAGGTGCATTGGGACAAAGCGGAAGGCCGCGCCGCGCATCCTCGCGGTGCCGGCGCGGCGCGACCGCTAGTCTACCGTGATGCCCTTGGCCTTGATCAGTTTGCCCCAGCGCTCGGATTCCGCGCGCGCGTACTGCGCGAATTCCTCGGGCGTGCCGGACACCGGCTCCACGCCGATGCCCTCGAAGCGCTTCTGCACCTCGGGGCTCCTGAGCGCCCGGGCCAGCTCGGCGTTCAGGCGCGCCACCACCGGCCGCGGCGTGCCCGCCGGCGCCACCACGCCCTGCCAGGCGTAGGCCTCGAAGCCGGGCACGCCGGCCTCGGCCACGGTCGGCACCGCCGGCAGCGCGGCCAGGCGCCGCGGCGTGGCCGCGCCGAGCGCGCGCACCTTGCCGGCGATGATGTTCTGCTGGCCCGCGGCGAGGTCGAGGAACATCAGGTCGACCTGGCCCGCCAGCAGGTCCTGCACCGCGGGCGCGGCGCCCTTGTACGGCACGTGCGTCATCTTCGTGCGGGTCTGGTCCATGAACAGCTCCATCGCCAGGTGGTGCGGGCTGCCGGCGCCGGGCGAGGCGAAATTGACCTTGCCCGGGTTCTGCTGCGCGTATTCCACCGCCTCCTTGAGCGTGCGCGCCGGGAAGTTCGGCGCGGCCACCAGGATCAGCGGGAAGCGCGCCACCAGGCCGACGTGCACGAAGTCCTTGCCGGCGTCGTAGGGCAGCTTCCTGTAGAGCGCGGGATTGGCCGCCAGCGTGGCGGTGTCGGCGGTCAGCAGCGTGTAGCCGTCGGGCCTGGCGTGGGCCACCGCGTCGGCGCCGACGATGGTGGCGGCGCCGGGGCGGTTGTCGATCACCACCTGCTGGCCCAGCGCCGGCGTGATGGCCTGGCCCAGCGTGCGCGCCACCACGTCGGTGCCGCCGCCGGCCGGATAGGGCACCACCCAGCGCACCGGCTGGCTCGGCCACGCGTCCGCGGCGCGGGCCGGCTGGCCGGCGGCGAGGCCCAGCGCCAGCAGCGCGAGCAGGGGCAGGGGGCGGGCGAGGCGAAAGGGGCGGCGGGATGCGGAAACGGCGGTGTCGCCGCGGGGCGCGAGGCGGGTCATCTTGGTTGTCTCCTGATGGAAGGCGGCCGCGCCATGTGCATTGCATGGCGTCGTGCCGGCGGCTCGTTATGCGCGGAAAGTCTACCGGCGGTTTAAAAATCGGTAAATCGATTTCGCTATAGTAAATTCATGGCTGAACCGGCGCGGCGAGTCTGGTGTAATGTGACGCGCGCCGTTCATTGCCGTCCATTGCCGTCCGCCGTTTCGTTTTTCCGCCCCGCCATCCTCCCATCCCGCTGCCGCATGACCGAACCCGAAGAAGACGATTCCAAGCTGCGCTCCGGCATCCAGTCGATCGAGGTCGGCTTCAAGCTGCTGCAGGCGCTGGCCGCCTCGCCGCGCGCGATGATGCTGCGCGACCTCGCCGCCGCCGCCGACATGAACCCGGCCAAGGCGCACCGCTACCTGGTCAGCTTCCAGCGCCTGGGCGTGGTGGCGCAGGACCCGGTGGGCGGCCGCTACGATCTCGGGCCGTTCGCGCTGCAGCTCGGCCTGGCCGGCCTGAACCGGCTCGATCCGGTCAAGAAGGCGCGCCCGGTCCTGTCGCAGTTGCGCGACGAGATCGACCAGACCGTCGGCATCGCCGTGTGGGGCAACCACGGCCCGACCATCGTGCACTGGGAGGAGTCCAGCCACCCGGTGACGGTGAGCCTGCGCCTGGGCGACGTGATGCCCATGCTCAACTCGGCCACCGGCCGGCTGTTCGGCGCCTACCTGCCGAAACAACAGACGCGGGCGCTGGTCGAACGGGAACTGGCCGAGCGCGGCCGCGACGACCTGCCCGACCTGCCGCGCTCGCCGGCCGACTACGACGCGGTCTGCGCCGAGGTGCGCGCGCGCGGCGCGGCGCGCATCCGGGGCGGCGTGCTGCCGGGCATCAATGCGTTCTCGATGCCGGTGTTCGACGCCAACGGCCATGTCGCGATGGCGCTGATCGCGCTCGGCGCGCAAAGCGTATTCGATGCAGAATGGGGAGGCGCGGTGGACCGCCGCATGCGCGACGTCGCCCGGCGCATTTCTTCGGAGCTTGGTTATCTTGATGGCAGCCCGACGCACGGGGCGGACGATTCGAAAGGCGCCTCCCGCTAGGCCCGGCCCGCGCCGCCTGCGCTGGGTGCTGGCGCTCGCGCTGGTGCTGGCGGTTCACCTGGGCGTCGTGCTTGGCCTGATGCATCTGCCGGGGCCGCATGTCGATCCCGCCGACCTGCCCGCGCTCGAAGCGATTCTGCTGCCGCCGCCCGCGCCGCCCGCGGAAAAGGCGCCGCCGCCGGCGCAGAAGCGCCGCCCCGCGCACCCCACGCTGGCACCCGCGCCCGCTCCGCAACCCGAGACCCCGCCCGCCGTGCCGGCGCCCGAGGCTCCCACGCTGGCGGGCGGCTCCGCGAGCCCCGCCGCGGCGGGCGGCGGCGGCGACGCCGGCGCTGCCGCCTCCGCGCCGCCGGCGGCGCCCGCCTCGGCCGCCGCGCCCGCGCCGGCGCCGGCCGACACCACCCGCTACGCGGCGCCGCCGTCGACGCTGCTGCACTACGCCAGCTTCGTCAACGGCATCCAGAATCCGGACGGCCTGATCCGCTGGCAGAACGACGGCAGCCGCTACCGGCTGGAGGTGGAAACGCACGTGCTGTGGTTCCGCTTCGCCTTCTTCAGCAGCGGCGCGGTGGGCGAGCACGGGCTGGCGCCCGAGCGCTACGAGGAAAGCCGCCGCAGCCGCGTGGAGGCGGCCCGCTTCGACCGCGCCGGCGGCCTGCTGGTGTTCGAAGGGCGCGACAAGCAGGTGCCGCTGCCGCCCGCCGCGCAGGACCGTTTCAGCGTGTTCCTCCAACTGGTGGGCATGGTGCGCGGCGATCCGCAGCGCTACGCCGCGCCGGGCGTGACCGAGAGTTTCGAGGTGAGCGACACGCGTGACCTGGAGCCGATGCAGGTGCAGTATGTGGGGGAAGAGGACGTCGATACGGGCCAGGGCGCGGTGCGGGCCAAGCACTTCGTGCGCCTGCCGCGGCACCCCGGCGACCGGCGCCGCGTGGAAGTGTGGCTGGCGCCGTCGCTGCAATGGCTGCCAGTCAGGCTGCGGCAGACCGAGCCCGACGGCACGCAGATCGAACTCGTCTACCGCGACAGCGAAGCGCTGCGCTGAGCCCGCCGCATGCCGCGCCCCGCGGCGGCCGGCCGTGCCTTCGTCATTCGTGCCGTCGTCATTTCAGGAGGTCCGCCATGCATGCCGTCCAGCCACCCACCGAAAGCCGCCGCGTGCGCGTCGGCGACATCAGCCTGCATGTGCGCATCGACGGCGGCGACGGCCCCTGGGTGATCCTGGCGCACGCGCTCGGCGCCGACCACACCCTGTGGGACGCCACCGCGCGGCACCTGGCGCCGCGCTACCGCGTGCTGCGCTACGACCTGCGCGGCCACGGCCAGAGCGACGCGCCGATCGGCGCCTACTCGATGATCCGGCTGGCCGACGACGTGGCCGGCCTGATGGACGCGCTGGCGGTGCCGGAGGCGCATTTCGCCGGCGTGTCGGTCGGCGGCATGATCGGCCAGACCCTGGCGCTGCGGTATCCCGAGCGGCTGCTGTCGCTCACGCTGGTCGACACCATCGACCGCACGCCGCTCGAGGCGCACCCGATGTGGCACGAGCGCATCGGCCACGTGGAGGCGCACGGCATGGCCGGCGTGGCCGACGGCACGCTGCAGCGCTGGCTGACCGGACCGTTCCGCGCCGCGCACCCGGACGAGGCCGAGCGCGTGCGCCGGATGCTGCTGGCCGCGCCGGTGCACGGCTACGTGGGCACGGCGCTGGCGATCATGGCGTTCGACCTGGCCGGCGCCATCGCGCGCATCCGCTGCCCCACGCTGGTGGTGGCGGGCGAGGAAGACCAGAGCGCGCCGCCGGCGATGGCGCGCGCGATCGCCGGCGCGATCCCGGCCGCGCGGCTGGAGATCCTGCCGCGCGCGGCGCACCTGGCCCACATCGAGCAGGCCGAGCGCTTTCATGCGGTGCTCGATGCATTTCTCGGCAGTGCCGCCTGCGGGGCCCAGTGCGCCGCGCCATGAGCAAGACTTTTCCGCCCGGCTCAAGAACTTGCCGGCACCGCCGTTGCCCAATATAACGAGGGAACGCTTATCGGGCAGTAAAGCGGTCGTTCGAGCGGTTCGCCGGCAGGGAATCTTGAAAACACGGCGGACGCCCTCAGCTTGGAGGTGAAATCGCGGTGGGGCCGGGGCACGATTCCGGCGAATGCAACAACGATGGGCCCGCCGCCAACCCATGACAGCCCGGAGGTGTGCCATGCAAATGATCTACAACAGCGACAACTATTGCATCGTCGAGTTTGGTGCGGATGTCGAGCATGCGCCTCTTGCCTCGGGCGGCTATGAAATCGTCGACAAGAACCTGAAACGCGAGATCTTCCTCGGCGGCCAGATGGCCGAGAGCTTTCGCGCGGACGTGAAGCGTCTGATCGAAAGCGAGCCGTCGGTGGAAGAGGTGGATGATTTCCTCGGGAAGTTCGATACCGTGATGACGCATCCGCTGGTGATGCACTGAACGCAGCCGACGCGGCGGGGCCGCCGTCCTTCCCCCGCGGAAGGGCGGCGCCGGCAGCCGGCTTCGCGCAGCAGGAAAGCCCGTGCCGCCGAGCGCACGGGCTTTTTGCTTCTTGCCGCGCGCGCAAGTGCCGGCGCGGCGGTTCAGTACTGTTCCCAGGGCAGGCCGGCGTGGCGCCAGCCGTTGAGCGTGTTGCGGTGGCGCTCGGCGTCGAGGTCGCCCTCGAAGCCATGCAGCACGCTGTAGACCGTGCTGAAGCCCGCGCCTTCGAGCGCGCGCGCGGCCGCCGCCGAGCGGTTGCCGCTGCGGCAGATCAGCAGCACCGGCCGCGCCGAGGCCTGGCCGGCCAGCTTCTTCACCGCCTGCACGAAATGCGGGTTCACCTCCCAGTCGGGCCCGTCGTTCCACGGCACGTTGTGCGCGCCCTTGGGATGGCCGACGAACAGGTATTCCATCTCGCTGCGGCAGTCGATGAAGAGCGCGTCGGGCGATGCGCCGAGCAGGGCCTGCGCGTCGACGGGGCTGAGGTGTTGCATGGGCTGGGTTTGCGTTGGGGTTGGAGGAGGGCGGGATTTCCGCAGTGTAGGGCCGGCGCCGGCCGGGCCGCAACCGCCGGGCGGCGCGCGAGGCATCCGGCGGCGGCACCGCGTAATCCGCAAACCATTGATGTAACTGATAAAATCGACATCTTTTCCCTGCCGCAGAAGCCCCTCATGAGCGCCGCCCCAAGTTCCGCCTCGCTGCCCGCCGCGCATCCGCCGGCGCGCCCCTACACCCGCGCGGCCAGCCTGCCTGCCCTGCTGCGCCAGCGCATCCTGATCCTGGACGGCGCGATGGGCACCATGATCCAGCGCTACAAGCTGTCCGAGGCGGACTATCGCGGCGAGCGCTTCGCCGGCCACCACGTGGACGTCAAGGGCAACAACGAGCTGCTGCTGCTCACGCGCCCGCAGGTCATCAGCGAGATCCACGAGCAGTACCTGGCCGCCGGCGCCGACCTGATCGAGACCAACACCTTCGGCGCCACGCGCGTGGCGCAGGAGGACTACAAGATGGCCGGGCTGGCCTACGAGATGAACGTCGAGGCGGCGAAGCTCGCGCGCGCCGCCTGCGACAAGTACAGCACGCCGGACAAGCCGCGCTTCGTGGCCGGCGCGTTCGGCCCCACGCCCAAGACCGCCAGCATCTCGCCGGACGTCAACGATCCCGGCGCGCGCAACGTCAGCTTCGAGGAGCTGCGCCAGTCCTACTACGAGCAGGGCAAGGGGCTGCTCGAAGGCGGCGCCGACGTGTTCCTGGTCGAGACCATCTTCGACACGCTCAACGCCAAGGCCGCGCTGTTCGCCATCGACCAGTTGTTCGAGGACACCGGCGAGCGCCTGCCGGTGATGATCTCCGGCACCGTGACCGACGCTTCCGGCCGCATCCTGTCGGGCCAGACCGTGGAGGCGTTCTGGAACAGCCTGCGCCACGCGCGCCCGATCACGTTCGGCCTGAACTGCGCGCTCGGCGCCACGCTGATGCGCCCGTACATCGCCGAGCTGGCCAAGATCTGCGACGCGGCGGTGTCGTGCTACCCGAACGCCGGCCTGCCCAACCCGATGAGCGACACCGGCTTCGACGAAACCCCGGAAGTCACCTCGTCGCTGGTGGACGAGTTCGCCGCCTCCGGCCTGGTCAACCTGGTGGGCGGCTGCTGCGGCACCACGCCCGAGCACATCGCCGCCATCGCGCAGCGCGTGGCCAGCCGCAAGCCGCGCACCTGGCCCGGCCAGTACCGCGACAGCGGCAGCGACGACGCAGCCGCAGCGTGAACCCGCCGCGCGCCCACGAGCCCACCGAACAAGACCAAGCCATGACCCAAGCTACCCTGCCGCCGCGCCCGATGCGCCTGTCCGGCCTCGAACCCTTCACCATCGACGAGGACACGCTGTTCGTCAACGTCGGCGAGCGCACCAACGTCACCGGCTCCAAGGCCTTCGCGCGCATGATCCTCAACGGCCAGTTCGACGAGGCCCTGGCGGTGGCGCGCCAGCAGGTCGAGAACGGCGCGCAGATCATCGACATCAACATGGACGAGGCCATGCTGGACTCCAAGGCCGCCATGATCCGGTTCCTCAACCTGATCGCCTCGGAGCCGGACATCGCGCGCGTGCCGATCATGCTGGACTCGTCCAAGTGGGAAGTGATCGAGGCCGGCCTGCAGTGCGTGCAGGGCAAGCCGGTGGTCAACTCGATCTCGCTCAAGGAAGGCGAGGCGCAGTTCCGCCACCACGCCGGGCTGATCCGCCGCTACGGCGCCGCCGCCGTGGTGATGGCGTTCGACGAGAAAGGCCAGGCCGACACCTACGCGCGCAAGACCGAGATCTGCAAGCGCAGCTACGACATCCTCGTGGGCGAGATCGGCTTCCCGCCCGAGGACATCATCTTCGACCCGAACATCTTCGCGGTGGCGACCGGCATCGAGGAGCACAACAACTACGCGGTGGACTTCATCGAGGCCACCGCGTGGATCAAGCAGAACCTGCCCTACGCCAAGGTCAGCGGCGGCGTGTCCAACGTGTCATTCTCGTTCCGCGGCAACGACGCGGTGCGCGAGGCCATCCACACCGTGTTCCTGTACCACGCGATCAAGGCGGGCATGGACATGGGCATCGTCAACGCCGGCCAGCTCGGCGTGTACGACCAGCTCGACCCCGAGCTGCGCGAGCGCGTGGAAGACGTGGTGCTCAACCGCCGCGAGGACGCCACCGACCGCCTGCTCGAGATCGCCGACCGCTTCAAGGGCGGCGGCGCCAGGAAGGAAGAGAACCTGCTGTGGCGCGGCACGCCCGAGAACCCGGTGCCGGTGGGCGAGCGCCTGGCGCACGCGCTGGTGCACGGCATCACCACGTTCATCGTCGAGGACACCGAGGAAGTGCGCCAGCAGGTCGAGGCGCGCGGCGGCCGCCCGATCGAGGTGATCGAAGGCCCGCTGATGGACGGCATGAACATCGTGGGCGACCTGTTCGGCGCCGGCAAGATGTTCCTGCCGCAGGTGGTCAAGAGCGCGCGCGTGATGAAGCAGGCGGTGGCCCACCTGCTGCCCTACATCGAGGAAGAGAAGCGCCTGCTGGCCGAGGCCGGCGGCGACGTCAGGGCGCGCGGCAAGATCATCATCGCCACGGTCAAGGGCGACGTGCACGACATCGGCAAGAACATCGTGTCGGTGGTGCTCCAGTGCAACAACTTCGAAGTGGTCAACATGGGCGTGATGGTCCCGTGCAACGAGATCCTGGCGCGCGCCAAGGTCGAGGGCGCGGACATCGTCGGCCTGTCCGGGCTGATCACGCCGTCGCTCGAGGAAATGGCCTACGTCGCCTCGGAGATGCAGCGCGACGACTACTTCCGCATCAAGAAGATCCCGCTGCTGATCGGCGGCGCAACCACCTCGCGCGTGCACACCGCGGTCAAGATCGCGCCCAACTACGAAGGCCCGGTGGTCTACGTGCCGGACGCCTCGCGCTCGGTCAGCGTGGCCTCGAGCCTGCTGTCCGACGAAGGCGCGGCGCGCTACCTCGACGAGCTGAAGACGGACTACGAGCGCATCCGCCACCAGCACGCCAACCGCAAGGCCACGCCGATGGTGACGCTGGCGCAGGCGCGCGCCAACAAGACCAGGATCGACTGGAGCGCCTACGTGCCGCCCAAGCCGAAGTTCATCGGCCGGCGCGTGTTCCGCAACTACGACCTCGCGGAGCTGGCCAACTACATCGACTGGGCGCCGTTCTTCCAGACCTGGGACCTGGCCGGCAAATTCCCCGACATCCTCAACGACGAGATCGTCGGCGAGTCCGCGCGCAAGGTCTTCTCCGACGGCAAGGCCATGCTGTCGCGCCTGATCCAGGGCCGCTGGCTGAGCGCCAACGGCGTGCTGGCGCTGCTGCCGGCCAACACCGTCAACGACGACGACATCGAGATCTACACCGACGAGAGCCGCGGCCAGGTCGCGCTGACCTGGCACAACCTGCGCCAGCAGAGCGAGCGCCCGGTGATCGACGGCGTGATGCGCCCCAACCGCTGCCTGGCCGATTTCATCGCGCCCAAGGACAGCGGCATCGCCGACTATATCGGCGTGTTCGCGGTCACGGCGGGCATCGGCGTGGACAAGAAGGAAGCCCAGTTCGAGGCCGACCACGACGACTACAGCGCGATCATGCTCAAGTCGCTGGCCGACCGCCTGGCCGAGGCCTTCGCCGAATGCCTGCACGAGCGCGTGCGCCGCGATCTGTGGGGCTACGACGCCGGCGAGGTGCTGACCAACGACCAGCTGATCGAGGAGCGCTACCGCGGCATTCGCCCCGCGCCCGGCTACCCGGCCTGCCCGGAGCACACCGTCAAGGCGCCGATGTTCGACTACCTCAACGCCGCCGAGATCGGCATGGGCATCACCGATTCGCTGGCCATGACGCCGGCCGCGTCGGTGAGCGGCTTCTATCTCGCGCATCCCGAGTCGACGTATTTCTCGGTCGGCAAGATCGGCCAGGACCAGCTCGACGACATGGCCGCGCGCCGCGGCGAGGAACGCAGCGTGCTCGAGCGCGCGCTCGCGCCGAACCTGTAACCGCATCTGCGCGGCGCGCGCGCCGATACGCGCCGATATGCGCCGATATGCGCCGCCGCCGCGCCGCAAGCCGTTGGGCAGGCAGGGAAAACGCCCGCCCGCGCGCGGCGGCGCGGCCCCGGCGGGGCTTCACCACTCCTTACAAGGCATTACATCTCCTAACAGACCGCGCCGCGGCGCGTCCCTAGACTGGGGGCTCACATCAAGTGAACGCCGCGGCGAGCGTTTCGCCGCGGAGCCAACTGCAAGGAGCCTCTCCATGAACAAACTGCTGATCTCCCTTTCCGCCCTGTCGATCGCCGCCGCTTCGTCGCTGGCCCTGGCGCAAGGTACCGGCGCCGATGCCAAGGCAGGCGCCGCCGGCACCCTGGCGGCGCCCGCGGTGAGCGCGCCCGCGGACAAGGGCGTGGCGGCCGGCGCGGATGTGAACGCGGGCAGCGACAAGGGCGCGGACGCGAAGGCCGGCGCGCACGCCAGGACCGGCAAGCATGTCAGCCACGCCAAGGCCAGGAAGGGAACCGCCGCCGAGACCGGCGCCACGGCCGACACGGGCGCCGCGGCCAAGGTCCAGTAAGCCCGCCAGGGACTGCTGGCTTGCGCTCTTCTCCCGCTTGCGGGAGAGGAGCCGGGGGAGAGGGCCGGAGCATCAACGAAGTCGTCGTCCTCCCGCTCGCGGGCGCAAGCCCGCGCCCCCATTCTCCATCCCCATTCCGCCCCCCTGCCACCGCGCCTTGTCAGCCTTACACCGACATTCCCGCGGCTTTGTAACCACTACAATGTTTTAGTCCACTGGCCCAGTGGGCATGCCCGTTCCGACCGGAACGGCGCATCCATGCCCAGGGAGAGACCCATGATCCGCGTCCTGATCGCCGACGATCACCAGATCGTGCGCGCCGGTCTGCGCCAGTTCATCTCCGACGAGCCCGACATCCGGGTGGAAGGGGAAGCTGCCAGCGGCGACGAAGTCATGACCCGGCTGCGCGAGCACGAGTTCGACGTGGTCGTGCTCGACATCTCGATGCCCGACCGCAACGGCATCGACGTGCTCAAGCTGTTGCGCCAGCGCCATCCCGACCTGCCGGTGCTGATCCTGTCCACCTACCCGGAAGACCAGTACGCCATCAACCTGATCCGTGCCGGCGCCTCGGGCTACCTCACCAAGGAAAGCGCGCCGGACGATCTCGTCAAGGCGATCCGCACCGTGGCCCAGGGCCGCCGCTACGTCAGCGCCACGGTCGCGGACCTGCTGATCGGCGGGCTCGACAAGCCGACCGACCAGCCGCTGCACCAGACCCTGTCCAAGCGGGAATTCCAGATCTTCTGCAAGCTGTCGCGCGGCCAGTCGGTCTCCGTGATCGCCGACGAGCTGTTCCTCAGCGTCAAGACCGTCAGCACGTACCGCTCGCGCATCCTGGAGAAGATGGGCATGAAGACCAATGCGGACCTGACCTACTATGCCATCAAGAACGGGCTGGTGGAGTAGGCGCCGCGCCGGCCGCGGCGGCAGAACCATCGCTTGGCCGACACCCCTGTAGGACGGACGCCGATAGTTGCTTTCCATGCCCAGTTGCTACCATTGAATCATGTCGGATCAAGCTGCGGCCTCTTCGTATCGCGCGCTGCGGGTCTTGCTCATCGAGGACTCGGCGGTCCTGCGGGGTATGTTGCTTGAGTACCTGACCGCGTTTCCGTTCGTCGAGGCCGTGGATTGGGCGGATACCGAAAGCTCGGCGCTGCGCCTCTACGAGGCGGGCAGGCACGAGGTCGTCATCGTCGACCTGCAGCTGCGGCAGGGCAACGGCATCAACGTGCTGCGCGCCATGCGGAAATCCGTGCCCTCGGGCATCCGCATCGTGTACACGAATCACGCGCAGGTGCCGACCTACCGGCGCCAGTGCGCCGAGGCCGGAGCCGACTACTTCTTCGACAAGTCGCTCGAGCTCGAGCAGGTATTCCGCGTCATCGAGGAATACGCGCAGGCGGGCGCCTGAACCGGCGGCCGCGCCGCCGCGGCCTTTCCCTCTGGCGCATTCCCGTCGCGGCGCCGCCGCGTCAACCACGCAAGGAGAAAATCATGAGAAGACTGATGGCGTTGTTCGCCCTGGCGGGTGTCGTCCTGGTGACCGGCTGCAATACCGTGGCGGGCGCGGGCAAGGACATAGAGCGCGGCGGCGAGAAAATGCAGGGCGCCGCCGAGGACACCAGGCAGAAGATGTAAGGCAGCGGCGCGGCGCCGCGAACGAAAACGGCGGACGCTCCGGTGTTCCGCCGTTTTTTTATGGGCTGCTGGCAAGCTTCAGGTTGCCGGTGGTTTGCTCCCCTCTCCCACGTCGTGGGAGAGGGGCCGGGGGAGAGGGCGGGCGCTCGCGCATGCTGAAAGCTTTCACTTCGTGGTGGCGCTGGCCCTCTCCCCCGACCCCTCTCCCGCAGGCGGGAGAGGGGAGACCACGGGCGGCGCGTTGATGTTGCCGGCGCGGGCTAACCCGGCGCGCGCGGCGTCCCGGTCTCGCCGAACGCCTCGTCGTCGTTGCGCTCGGGCGCCACGATGGCGTCGGTCAGCGGCACTTCCACGTGGATGGTCACGCCGGCGCCGGGCCGCGAGCGGATGTCGATGGTGCCGCCGAGCGCGATCACGCGCTGCTCCATGCCCAGCAGGCCGTGGTGCCCGGCCGTGCGGCGCGTCTCGAAATCCTCGGGCAGGCCGCGGCCGTTGTCGCTGACCTCCAGCGTGAGCATGCCGCCGCCGTCGTCCAGCGTGATGGTCACGCGCTTCGCCTCGGCGTACTTGCTGGCGTTGGTCAGCGATTCCTGCACGATGCGGTAGAGCGCGATGGCGGCATCGTCGCGCAGCGGCGGCACGCTCTCGCCGAGCAGCACGTCGGCCTCCCACTGGTTGCGCGCGGCGACTTCCTCGGCCAGTTGGCCGATGGCTTCCTTCAGGCCCAGGTTGAGCAGCACCGTGGGCCGCAGGTCCTCGATCAGGCGCCGCTTGATCTGGATGCCCTGGTCCACGTGCAGCATCACGCGGGTGAGCTTTTCCTTCACGTCGGGATGGGTGTCCTCCAGGCGCCGGCGCACCCAGTGCATGTCGAGCTTGGTGGCGGTCAGGATGGCGCCGAGCTCGTCGTGCAGCTCGCGCGCCAGGCGCGTCTTCTCGTCCTCGGTGACGCGCTGCAGGTGCGAGGCCAGCGCCGACAACTGGCGCGTGCGCGCGCGCACCATGCGCTCCAGGCGCGCGCTTTCCTCTTCCAGCTCGCTGCGCGCGGCTTCGGACACCGCCATGCGGCGCGAGTGCTGCAGGCCGACCACGACCAGCAGCACGATGTTGATGGCCGTCAGCAGGCCGATGCCGTAGCGCGACAGCGCCAGGTCGCGGTCGGCGTACTCGAGGCTGCGCGAGACCGAGGCGGACTCGCGCGCGAGCAGCGCCTCGAGCCCGCGCCGCGCGTTGTCCATCGTCTGCTTGCCGAAGTCCGTGCGCACCAGGTCGAGCGCCACTTCCACGTCGCGCTTGCCGTAGATCAGCGTCAGGTCCATCTCGGTGAGCTTGCGGTTGACGGCGGTGGACGCCGCGGCGAACAGCTTGAGCGATTCGGGATCGTTGGCGTAGCGGTTGCGCAGCGCGCTCATCAGCGCATTGATGCGCGGCAGGGCCTGGTAGTAGGGCTGCAGGTAGTTTTCCTTGCCGGTCAGCAGGAAGCCGCGCTGGCCGGCCTCGGCATTGACCAGCTCGCCGATCAGCGAGGTGATCTGGCCCTGCACCTGCTGCGACTGGATCACCTGGGTATAACCCTCGCGCAGGCGGATGTTGCCCGCCTCGGAGGCCATCAGCACCACCACCGTCAGCAAGATGCCGCCAGCCAGCAGCAGCGTGGAGCGCAGCATGGACTGCTTGAACATTGTCGTTTCCCGATGCCGGGGCGGGGCCGGGACTGCGCCGGCACGCGCCGGCGCCGGGCGGTGGGGCATGCCGGCCGCGCACCCTGTCGGCGACGATGGAAGCATATCGGCGCGGCCCGGTCAACCTGCCGCGCGGCGCCGGTGCCCGCCGGCCCGCGCCGGCATTGGCCTTGTAGGAATCCGCTGACACCGGAATCGGTGGCGCGGGGGTGCCTGCGCCGGGGCGCGCTTTCTACCATGAATCCATGAGCTTGCGCCTGCCGCGCGAGCCGCACAGCGCAGCAAGGAGAAACGCCGATGCTCAAGTGGGCACTGATCTTCGCAGTGGTTTCCGTGATCGCGGGCCTGCTCGGCTTTACCGGCATCGCCGCCGGGGCCGCCGGCATCGCCAAGATCCTGTTCTTCATCTTCGTGGTGCTGTTCGTGCTGTTCCTGGTCCTCGGCGTGACCGTGTTCAGGGCGGTGAAGTAGCAGGCGCCGGACAGACCGCGGAACGCCGCCGCAGCACCCGCGCGCGGGGCCGAACCCATCCAGGGAGCCGTCATCATGTTGCACTACGCACTCGTATTTTTCGTCATCGCGCTGATCGCGGCGCTGTTCGGCTTCGGCGGCATCGCCGCGGGGGCCGTCGAGATCGCCAAGATCCTGTTCTTCATCTTCCTGGTGGTGGCGTTGGTGACGTTCGTCATCAGCCTGGTCAGGCGATAGGCGCCGCGGGAACGATGGCCAGGACAGACATGGAGGGACAACGATGCTGACCCACAACCCGAAGGTCCGGAAGGAACTTGCGCACCTGGCCGACAGCGCCGGCAGCACGGTGCGCCAGATGCGGCATGCCGCGCGCGACACGCGCGGCGCGGCGCGCGACGCCGCCGGCCCGGTGGCCGAGGAAGTGCGCTCGCTGATCGCGCAGCTCGAGCAGACGATGGAAGTGCTGGGGCGCGAAGGCTCGTCCGAGGCCGTGCAGGCCGGGCGGCGCCTGCAGGACCGCGCCAGCGCGCTTGGCGAGCACCTGCGCCAGGCCACGCTGGATGGCGCCAGCCGCGCCCGCGAGCGGGTCGACCACGCCGTGGAGGGCGTGCAGCAGCGCGTGGTCGAGTCGCCGCTGAAGGCGCTCGGCATCGCCGCCGCGGTCGGCGCCTTCGTCGGCCTGCTGCTGGCGGTCAACGGCCGCGCCGGCCGGGGCGGCGGCGACTGACGCAGCGCGCGGCCCCCCGCGCTCCGGCCACGCGCCGCAAGCTAGGGCAGATTCTCGCCTTCGGGGCGGCGAATGCCGCATCGGGCGCCCCGAGGCCGCCGCCGACCGGTTTTGACTCCTTTCGACCCGCTTCGACCCGCTTCGACTCCTTTCGACCGCTTTGATCTTCACCCCCCTTCCGGATCTGCCTCCCTGATCCGGCAAGCCCGGCCGGCCCCGGCCGGGCTTCTTTTTTTCCGGCACCGGCCAGACGCGACAAAGCCCGCGTCAGCGGGCTCCGGCGGAACGGGAACAGCAAGGAACAACGGCAACGGCAGGGCGCGGACGGCGCCGCTAGACGCCCCACATCACTTCGGTGTTCTCGCGCTGCGAGGCGCGCAGCATGTCCAGGAACGGAAAGGCGCGCTGGCCCAGGTGCAGCGGCTCTTCCTCGTCCTCGTCGGCCTTGTCCGGCGACACGGCCGATTCCGCCGGGTGCGCCCGCCTGGCGTCGGCGACCGCGGCCTCGAGCTTGTGGATCGCGCGCGGCAGCTCATCGGCGGTGATCACCCCGCGTTCTCCCAGGTGCTTGCCGATAATCCCGAGTAGCGTGACGGCGAGATCCTTCATCATGATGAGGTCTTGCGCCGCGTGGGATTTGAAGGTGATCAGCATGATATTTCCTTTCCTTGGCTACAGCGAACTGACGAGACCGCGCGTCGTGTCCCGGAATCGGGCGGGGGCGCGCAGCGGCCGGTTTGGGGCGCGCTGCATGATGTCAGCATAGCACCTGATAAAATCCGCGTTCTGCAATTCATTGCCTGCCACGCGACGCGGCATCCACATGCCGCCGCGTGACGGTGCCGCCACGGCGGGACTGCCGCGCCGGCACCGTACAACTGCCCCCGGGGCCACGATACATCCATGCTGCCTGTTCAGACCACCAATCTCGCCGCCGCGTTCGACGACGCCGTGCGCGCCCTCGCCCCGGCCGGCGCCACGCTGCCCGCCGCGACCTTCGAGCGCCCCAAGGCCGCCGCCCACGGCGACCTCGCCTGCAACCTCGCCATGCAGGTCGCGCGCGCGCTCAAGCGCAACCCGCGCGAGCTGGCCCAGCAGATCGTCGACGCGGTCAAGGCCGACGCGCGCACCGCGGACCTGGTGGCCGGCATGGAGATCGCCGGGCCCGGCTTCATCAACCTGCGCCTGACGCCGGCGGCCAAGGCCGACGTGCTGCGCGCGGTGCTCCAGCAGGGCGACCGCTACGGCGCCCAGGCGCGGGGCGCGCGCGGCAACGTGCTGGTGGAGTTCGTCTCGGCCAACCCGACCGGGCCGCTGCACGTCGGCCACGGCCGCCAGGCGGCGCTGGGCGACGCGCTGGCCAACCTGCTCGACTGGCAGGGCTTCGCCGTGCACCGCGAGTTCTACTACAACGACGCCGGCGTGCAGATCCAGACCCTGGCGCTGTCGGTGCAGGCGCGCGCGCGCGGCCTCAAGCCGGGCGACGCGGGCTGGCCCGAGTCGGCCTACAACGGCGACTACATCGCCGACATCGCCGCCGACTTCCTGGCCGGCAAGAGCGTGCGCGCCTCCGACGGCGACGCCGTCACCGCCTCCGGCAACGTCGAGGACATCGACTCGATCCGCAAGTTCGCCGTGGCCTACCTGCGCAACGAGCAGGACATCGACCTGCGCGCGTTCGGCGTCAAGTTCGACCGCTATTACCTGGAATCGTCGCTGTACACCGACGGCAAGGTCGAAGCCGCCGTGCAGTCGCTGGTCGCCAAGGGCAAGACCTACGAGAACGAGGGCGCGCTGTGGCTGCGCACCACCGACGACGGCGACGACAAGGACCGCGTCATGCGCAAGGGCGACGGCACCTACACCTACTTCGTGCCCGACGTGGCCTACCACACCACCAAGTGGGAGCGCGGCTTCGCCAAGGTCATCAACGTGCAGGGCAGCGACCACCACGGCACCATCGCGCGCGTGCGCGCCGGCCTGCAGGGGCTGGAGATCGGCATCCCGGTCGGCTATCCCGACTACGTGCTGCACAAGATGGTCACGGTCATGCGCAACGGCGAGGAGGTCAAGATCTCCAAGCGCGCCGGCTCCTACGTGACCGTGCGCGACCTGATCGAGTGGAGCAACGGCGCCGAGGGCGGCGAGACCATCCGCGGCTGCCTGGAGGCGGGCGTGGCGGACTGGCCGTCGCACTTCACGCGCGGGCGCGACGCGGTGCGCTTCTTCCTGCTGTCGCGCAAGGCGGACACCGAGTTCGTGTTCGACGTCGACCTCGCGCTCAAGCAGAACGACGAGAACCCGGTGTACTACGTGCAGTACGCCCATGCCCGCATCTGCTCGATCTTCGAGTCGTGGGGCGGCGCCGGCTGGGAAGCCAGGCTCGCCGCGCTGGCCGGCACCGACCTGGCGCCGGTGACGGGCGCGGACGCCAGCCCGCAGGCGCTCGCGCTGGGGCAGCGCCTGGCCGATTTCCCCGACATGCTGGCCGCGGCGGCGGCGGAACTGGCGCCGCACGCGGTGGCGTTCTACCTGCGCGACCTCGCCGGCGACTTCCACGCCTTCTACAACACCGACCGCGTGCTGGTGGACGACGAGCCGGTCAAGCTGGCGCGCCTGGCGCTGCTGGCCGCCACGCGCCAGGTGCTGCGCAACGGCCTGGCGGTGATCGGCGTGTCCGCGCCGCAGCGGATGTAAGTCCCTGCTTACCGCGGCCGCGCCGGGCCGGCGGCCGCGCGTGTCGTCCTGACCACAGACAGTGATGCGTGTCACGGCGCAGGCTCTATAATCGCGCCATCACGCAAGAGGAATTCATGCAACAGCAACGCAAGCGCGCTCCGCGCAATGCCAGCCGCGCCCCGCAGCGCGGCGGTACGTTCCTGGGACTGGTGCTGGGCCTGATCGTCGGCCTGGCGATCGCGGTGGTGGTCGCCTTGTACATCACCCGTTCCCCGGCGCCATTCCAGCAGAAGAACGGACAGAAGCAGGCCGAGCCCGGCAACGTCGTCAGCAACCTGCCCGCGCCGGCGCAGGAAGCCCCGAGCGATCCGAACAAGCCGCTGTGGAGCAAGACCCCGGCCAAGCCGGTCGGCCCCGCCGCCGAGCCCGACCAGCCCGCCGGCCCGGCGCCCACGGTCAGGCCGGCCGAGCGCCCGGCGCCGCCGGTGGTCGCCACCCGCCCGGCCGACAAGCCGGCCGAGCGGCCTGCCGAGAAACCGGCCGACAAGCCCGCCGCGGTGGCGCAGAAGCCCGCCGACAAGGCGGCCGAGAAGCCCGCCGAGAAGGCGGTCGCCGACCCCATCGCCGAGATCGCCCAGGCCGACGCCAACAAGGTCGGCTACCTGCTGCAGGTGGGCGCCTTCCGCTCGCAGGACGACGCCGACCGCCAGAAGGCCAACCTCGCCATGCAGGGCTTCGAGGCCAAGGTGACGGAGCGCGAGGTCAACGGCGTCAAGCTGTACCGCGTGCGCCTGGGGCCGTACAACAGGATCGAGGACATGAACCGCTCGCGCGACCGCCTGCAGTCGTCGGGATTCGAGGCTTCGGTCATCCGCTTCACCAAGCAGTAAGCAACCGTAACCAAGCCGGCGCGCCGCCGCTGAACCGGAAAGCCCGGCCGCTGTCATACGCACATCGCCCATTCTCGAAAGCCGCGCCTTATGAAGAAACTCGCCACCTTGTTCGCCACGCTGGTCGCCGTGACCGGTTTCCTGATGAATGCGCCCGCGCAGGCCGCCGCGCCCGCCGCCGGCAAGGAATACCAGGTCCTGAAGGCGCCGCAGCCCGTCACGCCGGGCAAGATCGAAGTCACCGAGTTCTTCTGGTACGGCTGCCCGCACTGCTTCGACTTCGAGCCCGAGCTCGAGGCGTGGGTCGGCAAGCAGGGCAAGGACGTGGTGTTCAAGCGCGTGCCGGTGGCCTTCCGCGACGACCTGCTGGCGCACACCAAGATCTTCTACGCGCTGGAAGCGCTGGGCAAGCTCGACGTCATGCACGGCAAGGTCTTCAACGCCATCCACGTCGAGCGCAAGCGCATGCTCGACCCGAACGAGATCGCCGACTTCATGGCCAAGAACGGCATCGACCGCAAGGCCTTCCTCGACACCTACAACTCGTTCTCGGTGACGACCAACTCGCAGCGCGCCAACAAGATTGCCGACGCCTACAAGATCGACGGCGTGCCGACCATCGTGGTGCAGGGCAAGTACGCGACCTCGCCGTCCATCGCCGGCACCAAGGCCGCCGCCATCCAGACGATGGACTACCTGGTCGGCCAGGTGCGCGACAAGAAGCTGTAATCTTCCCCGCGGCGGCAGCCGGCCCGACGGCCGCGCCGCCGCCGGCCCGACCGGCAGCGCTGGCTCCCAGCCGCCGGACCGCATCGGGCGGGTCCGCCGGCATGGCCATGTTGCGGTTTTCCCCTGGACCCTTCCCATCCCGATGCGAGCTCAGAAAGTCTTCCTTACCGGCGCGTCGAGCGGACTCGGCCAGGCCCTGGCGCGCGAGTACGCCGCGCGGGGCGCCATCCTCGGGCTGGTCGGCCGGCGCGAAGCCGCGCTGCGCGAGCTCGCCGCCAGCCTGCCGAACCCCAACGCGGTGCGCGTCTATGCCGCCGACGTGCGCGACGCGGCCGCCATGCAGGCCGCCGCGCAGGACTTCCTCGATCATTTCGGCTGCCCCGACGTGGTGATCGCCAACGCCGGCGTGTCGGTGGGCACGGTCGCCAGCGAGCGCGAGGACCTCGAAGCGTTCCGCATGGTGATGGACACCAACTGGTTCGGCGTGCTCACCACCTTCCAGCCGTTCCTGCAGCCGATGCGCGCGCGCGAGCCCGGCGCCGGCGGCTGGCGCGGCACGCTGGTGGGCATCGCCAGCGTGGCCGGCGTGCGCGGCCTGCCCGGCGGCGGCGCCTACAGCGCGTCCAAGTCCGCCGTCATCAAGCTGCTGGAAAGCCTGCGCCTGGAGCAGCGCCGCGAGCGCATCCGCGTGGTCACGATCGCGCCCGGCTACATCCGCACGCCGATGACCGAGCACAATCCCTACCGCATGCCGTTCCTGATGGACGCCGACGTGTTCGCCCGCAAGGCCGTGCGCGCGATCGCCGCGGGCCGGCGCTTCGCCGTGTTGCCGTGGCAGATGGGCGTGGTCGCCTCCGTCCTGCACCTGATGCCGCGCTGGCTCTACGACGCGCTGTTCGCCCGCGCGCCGCGCAAGCCGCGCGGCCCGGACCGCCAGCCATGAGCTGGCAGGATGCCGCAGGCGCCTGGCACGGCGCGGCCGGCGGCGCGGTCCGCATCGCCTCGCTGGTGCCTTCCGTGACCGAGCTGCTGTTCGCGCTCGGGCTGGGGCCGCGCGTGGTGGCGCGCACCGGCTTCTGCGTCCATCCCGAGCCGGCCGTGCGCGCCGTCGCCAAGGTGGGCGGCACCAAGGACGTCCGGCTCGAGCGCCTGCGCGCGCTGGCGCCCACGCACGTCATCGTCAACATCGACGAGAACCGCCGCGAGACCGTCGACGAGATCCGCGCGTTCGTGCCGCACGTGATCGTGACGCACCCGTGCGCGCCCGAGGACAACCTCGCGCTGTACCGGCTGCTGGGCGGCATCTTCGGCCGCGAGGCCGAGGCCGGCGCGCTGTGCGGCGCGCTGGAGGCGGTGCTGGCGCAGGCGCGGGCCCGGCCGTGGCCGGCGCGCCGGGTGCTGTACGCGATCTGGCAGGACCCGTGGATGACGGTGTCGCGCGACACCTACATCAGCCGCATGCTGGCGCTGGTCAACTGGCGGACCTGGCCGGCGGCGCCGGCGCAGGCGTGCGTGGACGGCGATTGCAGCCGGCCCAACGCGCCCGATGCGCGCTATCCGAGCTTCCGCTGGAGCGACGCGCTGGTGCGCGATCTCGACCTCGTGCTGCTGTCCACCGAGCCCTACCGCTTCACCGAGGCGCACGCCGACGCGCTCGAGCGCCAGCTCGGCAAGGAAGTGCTGCTCGCGGACGGCGAGATGGTGTCGTGGTACGGCAGCCGCGCGGTGGACGGCGTGCGCTACCTGATGGACCTCGCCGCGCAGGTCTGACGCACCGTTCCGGCACGGCTGTCCGGCGGGGCCTCAGGTCCGGAACCGCACGATGCCGTCGTCGCCCACTTCGCGGCGCACTTCGCCCGCGTGCCACAGCAGGTGCAGGTGCGCCAGCGCCTCGCCCATCGCGAAGGTCATCTGGTGGATGTCGAACTGCCGGTTGAAGATCACGCCGACGATGTCGTGCGCGTTGCAGGCTGCCCGCGCGCACGCCGCGCGCGTCTCGGCCAGCCGCTCCACGTGGTGCTCGCGCAACTGGCGGATGCGCGTGTGCAGGTTGCGGAACGGCTTGCCGTGCGACGGCAGGATCAGCACGTCCTGCGGCAGCGGCTCGTACTTGCCGAGCGAATCGAGGTAGAGCCTGAGCGGGTTGGCCTCCGGCTCCATGTCGAACACGCTGACGTTGGTGGAGATGCGCGGCAGCACCATGTCGCCCGAGATCAGCACGTTGGTGGCGGCGTTGTACAGCGCCACGTGCTCGGGCGCGTGGCCGAAGCCGGTGATCACGCGCCAGCCCGAGGTGGCCGGGTCGGCGCCGATACGGACCGTGTCGCCGTCCATCAGGCGGCGGTACTGGCCCGGCAGGTCGGGCACCAGCGACGGGTAATAGCTTTTGCGCGCGCGCAGCTTTTCCAGGCTGTCGGGGTCGGTCAGGCCGTGGCGGGCGAAGTGGCTGGCGGCGAAGTCGCCGCCGGCGTTGGAGCCGGCGCCGGTGCCGCCGCCCATCACGCGCGCGTTCATGTAGTCGCCCAGGCTCATCCACAGCCGCACATCCCAGCGCTTGCACAGCCAGTGCGCCAGCCCGATGTGGTCCGGGTGGCAGTGCGTGGCCAGCACGCGCAGCACCGGCAGGCCTTCGAGCTCGTTGGCGAAGATGGTTTCCCAGTGCGCCTTGATGGTGTCGCTGGTGATGCCGCAGTCGATCACGGTCCAGCCGTCGCGCCCGTCGAGCCGGTCGCGCAGCAGCCACAGGTTGATATGGTCCAGCGCGAACGGCAGCGGCATGCGCAGCCAGTACACGCCGGGCGCGACTTCCTGGCGGGCGCCGGCGAGCGGCAGGGTGTCGCCGAACGGGTATTGGAGCTGGTGTTCGAGTGCGTTCATGAGCGTCTCTCCGGTCCGAAGCCCTGCGCGCGCGGCGCGGGCGGGCTTTCTTGTCATGGTGCCGCGGACCGCGGAGGCAGGCGCACGGCGTGGTTGCCACGGGTTTTGATTGACGCTAACGTTAACGTCAATCGGAACGGGCTTCCGCCATCTTAAGCGAAAACTTCATTCCGCAACGAACGACCGTTCACTTTTCACGGGCCACCATGCCAGCTTCGCCAGCTTCGCCAGCTTCGCCAGCTTCGCCAGCTTCGCCAGCCTTGCCAGCCGCGCCGACCTACACCATCACCGATCTCGCGCGCGAGTTCGAGGTGACTCCGCGCGCCATCCGCTTCTACGAGGACCAGGGCCTGCTGGCGCCCGAGCGCGAAGGGCCGGGCGGGCGCAAGCGCGTCTACAACGGGCGCGAGCGCACCCGCCTCAAGCTCACGCTGCGCGGCAAGCGCCTGGGCCTGACGCTCAACGAGATCCGCGAGATCCTCGATCTCTACGAGTCGCCGCGCGACACCGCGCCCCAGTTAGAGCGCTTCCTGCACTCGCTGGCGCGGCACCGCGGCGCGCTCGAGCGCCAGCTGGAGGACCTGCAGGCCCAGCTGGCCGAGATCGACCAGCACGAGCGGCAGTGCCGCGCGCTGCTCGCCGGGCAGGCCGCCGGACCGGGCGCTGAAGTCAAAAGCGCCTGATGGCCGTCTTTCTGGCGCTTGGCGCCGGATTCGATTGACGTTTACGTAAACGTAAATAAAATAGCTTCGCAATCCGTCATCCGTGCCGCCGCGCCATCGCATCATCGCGCCCAGCGGCCGGCCAACCCAGGAAACGCCATGCCCGCAGCCCCCGCTCCCGCCTCCGGCAACACGCTTCCCGCGGCCCGCGCGGACGCCATCGCCACCAGCTTTGCCCGCCAGGGCCTGATGACCACCTTCGGCGCCGCGCTCACGCGCATCGAGCACGGCGAGGTGGAGATCGCCATGCCGTGGTCCGAGGGCGTCACCCAGCAGCACGGCTTCTTCCACGGCGGCACGGTCGGCGCGCTGGCCGACAGCGCGTGCGGCTACGCCGCGCTGTCGATGGTGGCCGAGGGCGAGGCCGGGCTGACCGCCGAGTACAAGATCAACCTGCTGTCGCCGGCGCAGGGCGAGCGGCTGGTCGCCGTGGGCCGCGTGCTCAAGCCCGGCCGCACGCTGATCGTGGCGCAGGGCGACGTGTTCTGCGAGAAGGACGGCGCGCGCAAGCAGGTGGCCACCATGCTGATGACGCTGTGCGTGGTGCGCACGCTCGGCCACGTCTGACGACGGTCCGGCGCACAAAGACAACGATCGCGCGCTCACGCAATCACGCAATCACGCGATCACGATAAGGAGACCGACATGACAGAACTCCCCGGCCTGAACTTCCACCTCGGCGAAGACATCGACATGCTGCGCGCGAGCGTGCGCGA